>NZ_JAGHKN010000003.1:0-226711 GCF_023093475.1 Methylobacterium sp. 37f | reverse complement strand
GGGGAGAGGAGGCGGGCGGCGCTGCCACGGGCGCTGCGGCCGGCGGTGGTGCCGGCGCGACGGGCGCTGGTGATCCGGTCGTGCCGGTCGTCCCGTCGCCGGAATTCGACACGGGCTCCTTGACCGGCGTTGGCGCCGGGGTTTCGGCGGCCGCGGAGGCGGCCAACAGGGTGATCGTCGCGGTGGCGATCATCCGGACAGTTCTGAACACGCGCGTTCCCCGGTTTGTGCGTCTCGCCGGCCTGACACAATGGCAGCTTGAGCGGCGGGTTCCGCCCGATGGCGGCTCCGGTCTCATTGCGCGTGGACCAAGGCGAAGTTGTGGATGGACGTTTGGCATGGATGGGTGGGCGGGAGCGGCCCTCGATCGCTCGTCGCCAACCGGGATTGGCTGCGGGCAGTCGGGAGGGTAGGGCGCAAGAACCGGACCGGTCCGTGGCGACCCCGTTCCTGCAAGCGCACTCTCGCACCGGGGGAAGCGTGGCCGCAATGCCCCGGGCGACATCCCGCCCGCCCGTGTCTTTCAAGTTGGCCTCCCGCAGGTTCCCGTCTCAGAAATTCGCACCTCTCACATTCGCGTCGTGCAGGATTCGCGTCGCGCAAAATTCGCGTCTTGCAAAATTCGCGTCTTGCAAGATCAGCCCGCGGGCACGAGCGGTTGTCCCGGCGTCACCCGGCGGCGCCGTCTGGTTTTCGACAAGACCACGTCGTAGAGAGGCCATCAGCTCAAGTGGGTGGCCCGAGGTGGTCGCCGGTGTTTCGAGGACCTGCAGCCGATGTCCCTTCCGTCCAAAGCCTGCGCCGTCGCGCTCGTTGCCGCTGCGCTCGCCGGGTGCCAAGCCCTCGGCGGAGGCGGCGGGGTGATGCCCGAGACGGAGGTCGGGCCGCCCCCCTCCATGCGCGGCACCGTGCCCGGTCCTCAGCGTGGCCGCGCCGCCCAGATCGACCCGGACGACGCCGCGCCCCAGACCTCGCCGACGCGCCGCCTCAACATCCCGAACGCCTCCGGCGCCCAGACCCGTTCGGCGGCGAACGAGGAGCGTCGCGTCCGCCGGGAGGACATCGAAGGCGAGACCAACAGCCGGTCGAGCTCGGGTGGCCTGGCGCCGCAACTGAGCCAGGGCGGCGGCGTCGGCCTCGGCGGCAAGTTCTGACCGGGCGACCCGTCCGCCAGAAGGGGTTCGCCGGCGCCGCCCGTGACGGACGGGGGCTGCCGGTGTCCCCGAGATGCAGGGCTCCCGTGTCGGGTCGGGCGGTTCCACCGGGCCGCGTGCGGCGCTAGATCGTCGGGACGGTGGAGGTCGCGTCCACCGGGAGCCTTCCCGCGTGTCCCCGAATTCCACCTCCCCTGCCGATCCCGCCACCGCTGCCGGACCACGCCGGCGGATGCGGGCGGTCGCGTTCCTGCGGGGACGCGGAACGCTGACCAATCCGGGGCTCGACCTCACACGCCTGCCCATCGGCCTCGATCCCCGCGGCCTGAGCCTTCTCGACGGGATCCGGGCGGCCCTGGCCTTCGGCCTCGTCATCCTGCTGCACGAGTGGGTGGCGTGGCCGCCGCTGCTGACCGTGGCACTCGCCGCCAACCTCGCCTGCTTCGCCGATGCGGGCGGTCCGATGCGCTCCCGCCTCCTCGTGCTCACGTTGTTCTCGCTGCTCGGTGGAGTGATCTGGGGGCTGTTCGGCCTGATGCAGCCGTTGGGGCCGGGGCCGGTGGTGCCGCTCGCCGGCATCGTCATCTTTGCCTGCACCTATGCGCGGGTCTGGGGCGTGCAGGCGCAGTCCGCCGGCAACGTCCTGGTCCTGGTGCTGTGCTTCGCCCTCGATCGGCCCCTCAGCCCGGACCAAGCCCTGGTGGCGGGACTCGTCTTCAGCGCCGGCGGCCTGTGGGCGACGCTCCTGGCGCTTCTCCTGTGGCGGCTCCATCCCTACCGCCCGACCCACCGCGCCGTGGCCGAGGTCTGGCGCCGTCTGACCCGCCTCTGCGACGACCTGGAGGACCTTGCCTCGCCGGCCAGCCCCGAAACGCCCGGCACGCGGGCGATGCCGCAGGACGGCCATCGCCAGACGTCCAACATCAAAACTTCCGACATCCAGACTTCCGATATTCAAACTTCCGATCCCCACGCCTCGGACCTCCAGATCTACGACCCCCAGATCATCGATCACCAGGCTTTCGACCGGCATGCGCGCGCCCATCGCCGGGGCGTACGCGAGGCCATCGAGCAGGCCCGCACGGTGATCGTCGATCTTGCCCGCAGCCGAGAGCGAATTTCGGATCGGACGGCCCAGGCCCTGATCCGCCTCGAAGCGGCCGAGCAGATCTTCGCGGCCCTGATCGCCGTGTCCGACCTCATCGAGAGCGAGCCCGATCCGCGCCGGCGGCGCATGGTGCGCCGGTTCCTGCGCCGCCTGCGCCCCCTCCTGGGCGTCATCGCCCGCGCCATCCGCGACGACAGCGTGGTCGATCTCGCCCGCCTGGAGCGCGCGATGGATCGCAGTACGCGGCGCCTCGCGCATGATCGCAGCCTGCACGAACTGGCCACGCGCATCCTCGATCGTGTCCGGATCGGAGCCAAGCTCTCGACGCCGGACGGCTATCGCCCCGGCGGCGCCCTGCTGGGCCGTGCCAGCCTGCCCCTGGGGACCCGCTTGCGCGAGCCCCTCGCCACCAACTTCACGCTGGCCTCGGCCAACCTGCGGCACGCCGTGCGGGCCACCGTGGTGGCGGCGCCGGCCCTGTGGGCCACGCTGGTCTGGTCGGGACCGTTCGCGCACTGGCTCACCATCACGGTGGTGCTGACCATGCAGCCCTTCTACGCCGCAACCTGGCAGCGTGCGCTGGAGCGCATCGGCGGCACCGTGCTCGGCGGCCTGATCGGCGCCGCCCTCGCGGGTGTCGCCACCACGCCGCTGGCGCTCGCCGCCCTGGTATTTCCTTTGAGCATCGTCGGCTTTGCCGCGCGCCAAGTGAGCTACGGCGTGTTCATCGCCTGTCTGACGCCGCTGGTGGTTCTCCTCGTCGAAGTGATCGAGCCGGGGCACGGCTCGTGGGAGGTGGTCGGCATGCGCGCCCTGCTCACCCTGCTCGGCGGTGCCATAGCGGTGGCGAGCGCCCTGGTGCTGTGGCCGATCTGGGAACCCGACCAAGTTCGCCTCGAATTGCGAAAGGCGGTTCGGGCCCACGCCGCCTTCGCCCGCGCGGTACTCTGCGCAGGCCCAGAGGCGGAAGCGTCCGGCCTGCGCGCCCAGGCCTCCCGTGGCGCGGGCCTCGCCCTCAACGATCTGGAGGCGGCCCTGGCGCGCGCCCTGCAGCAGCCCCGGGCGGGACGCCACCCGCAGGTGGAATCCGCCATGGTCGCCGACGCCACCCTGCGGCGGATCTCGGCTCGCCTGACCGCCCTGCGCTATGCCGTCGAAACGGCGGAGCCCGAAGCCCTGGCCGCCTGGAGCGGCTGGGTCACCGTCACCCTGTCGAGCCTCGGTGGAGACGGGGCGATGCCACCGATGCCGACGGCTCCGCGCAGCGATGGACTGAGCCGACTCGTCGCCCAGGTCGAACTCCTGGCCGAAACCCTGAACCCCTCCACCAGGCGGGGGGCCGAGACTCCAACTCCGCAGATCCTGCCGGGACATTGACGCGGCGCTCGCTCGATCCCGGGAAGTTGTCGGGTCGGCCGTGGCGACCCGGACCCGAGCGGTACCCGGAACCGCATGTCGGCACTGGCTGAGCCGGGCTCGGCCTCTGTGGCTCGGCCTCATCGGCGCTGCGATTCGCAGCCGGACCTCCGGCCGTGCGGATCCCTGATAGGACTGTCACCGATCGGGCACACTCGACGCGCCGGAGAGCCATACTGGGTCCGCCGTACCGGTAAAAATGAACCGGGATCACAGGACGCCGGCACACTTAATGCAAAATTAACCATTTCCTTAAAGAAACATTGTTAACGCAAAACGGCGGGCGGCAGCGAATAGATCCCAATAGAGGATCTGCTGCGAAAGTATCATCAAGCAAAACCAGGATGCCGAGAGCGAACAACGAAGTCGCTCCGCATCCAAGGTGATCGTCCGCCGGATTTGCCCAACAATTCGTTTTCGGCGGGGCGCTGAAATGTATATCGTTGTGGATGAGAGACAGGCCGTTGCCGCCGAGTACGTGGCAGGTTTCGGTGCGCAGGCGGTTCCGGCCCGTAGCAGCAACGCCGACGAGTTTCTCGTCTGGCTTGCGGGCAATCCGACCGACAGCCTGAAGGGGATCGTGCTCGGCGAATGCTCCGATCGGGCCAGCCGGACCGCCGCGATCCGCAGCCTCTCCCAGGCGCCCATCATCGCCCTCAACGAGACCCGCTCCCTGGAGCAGACCCTCGATCTCTTCACCGCCGGCATCGACGACGTCGTGCGCCGCCCGGTCCATGTCCGCGAAATCCTAGCCCGGGTCGAGGCGATCCGCCGGCGCGGCATCCGGGGCGAGATCCAGGCCCCCCCTGCCCAGGACCGCAGCGGCCGCCTCAAGGTGTTCGCCGACGGACGTGATCCTGAGATCGACGGCGCCAGCCTGATCCTGCCGCGCCGCGAGCGCCACATCCTGGAATATTTCGCCAGCCATCGCGGCCGCCAACTCAGCCGGACGCAGATTTTCAACGCCGTCTATGCCGACCACGGCAGTGACGTCGAGGAGAGCGTGGTCGAGGGCCACATCAGCAAGCTGCGCAAGAAGCTGCGGATGCGCCTTGGCTACGATCCGATCGAGGCCAAGCGGCTCGCCGGGTACACCTTCATCGGCTGATCCGGACGGCCGGTCCGAGGCCGACGCCGGAGACGCCGTTCTGAAACCAGAAAGGCCACGCCCCGTCGCGGAGGCGTGGCCTTTCTGCGTGAGGCGCCCCCGGTCCATCCGGGGGCGCGGTCGGGTTTTAGCGGAAGAGCGAGAGGATGCCCTGGCTGGAGGAGTTGGCGATGCTGAGGGACTGCACCGCCAGCTGCTGCTGGGTCTGCAGGGCCTTGAGCTTGGTCGACTCTTCCTCGATGTCGGCATCGACCAGGATGCCGATGGTGCGGTCGTTGGCCTTCATCAGGGTGTCGACGAAGGTCTTCTGGCCGTCGATCTGGGTCTTGTTGGCGCCGAGCTTGGTGCCCGAATCCGTGACCTTGGCGATGGCCTTGTCGACCTGCGTGATGAGCGCGCTGAGAGCAGTGTCGCCCGAGGTGCCGACCATCTGCGAGATGTCGACGTTGGCGACCGACACGCTGGTGGCGTTGTCGATCGAGTCGAGGATGCCGCGCGCCACCGTGGTGCCGGCATCGGTGCCGTAGCCGACCCGCACGAGGGAGGCCGAGACCAGATCCGTACCCGTGGTCGCGCCCGCGGTGAGGCCGAAGCCCGCCACATCGGCGCCGCCCAACGTGATGGTATTGGCGGTGCCGGCGCTGTTGAGGCTTCCCTTTTCGGGGGTCGCGACCGTGAACTTGGTCGCGGCGAACGTCACGGTGGCCTTGCTGCCCTGATCGGCCAGTTGCTTGTTGATCATCGCGGCAACGTCGGCGCCGTTGACGGCGGTGTTGGCGCCCGAGGTCGCCGCAGCGCCGAGAGCGGTGAAGCTCGCGGCGTTCAGGGTAACGGTCTTGGCCCCGTAGCCGTCATTGATGGTGAGCACCTTCGTGTTCGTGCCGCTCAGGTCGAAAGCGGTGTAGGCGCCGCCGGTCACGCTGGGAGCCGCGAGGTCCGTCGCGGCCGCGAGACCGTAGCCGACGTCCACCAGAGCCTTGCCGCCGGTGACGGTGCCGGCCTCGATGGTCATCTTCGTGGCACCGCCGGTCGCGGTCGAGGTGAAGGTCAGGCGGCCCTGCGTATCGAGGTCAGCCTTGACCTTGCCGGCGAGATTAGCCGAAGCGGCGATCTGGTTATTGAGCGCGCTGAGGAATTCCTCCGTGGTGACTTTCGTCAGGTCCGCCGCTGCCGAAGCGAGGGTCTCCTTGTTGAGCTTGATCGTATCGTTCACGCCGCCGATGGTGATCTTGATCGCAGACTCGGCGGTGCCGCTGAAGTCGGCGGTCCCGCCCCGCACGAAGGCCGCGGTGCCGGTCAGCGAGTTCGCCGCGGACACGACGGCCTTCGTCGCCGTGGTGGTCACGCTGGTGCTGTTGGCGTCGAACAGCTTGATGTTGTTGACGTCGACGTTGACCTTCGAGAAGTTGATCGCGCCGCTCGGATCGCGCGAGAAGCCCGCGACGACGTTCTGGATCGGCTGATAGGCGGTGTTCGAGGTGGCCGAGTTGACCGAGAGCCAGTTCTGGCCGCTCGAGTTCGACGAATCGGCCGTGGCCTTCATCTTGTTCTGGATCGCGGTGATCTCGGTCTGGACCTTGGAGCGGTCGACGCCGGGCTGCAGCGCGGTCTGCAGCTTGGCGCGCATGTTCTGCAGGTCGGTGATGATGCTGTTGAGGCCGTTATAGGCGGTGTCGACGGCCGACGAGCCGAGGCCGAGCGAGTCCTTCACGGCGGAGAGCGAGGCGTTGTCGGTGCGCACCGTGGTGGCGATCGACCAGTAGGCGGCGTTGTCGGAGGCGTTCGAGACCCGCTGGCCGGTCGAGACCCGGTTGCTCGTCATATCGAGCTGGGTGTTGATGCTCTTGAGGGTCGTCAGCGCCGTCATTGCGGCGTTGTTGGTCAGCAGGCTGGTCATTGCGAGGATGTCCGGTTGACAGGAATTGCAAGGAATTCGTGTGTGTGGCCGCGCAGCAGGCCGCAAGGGCGGAAAGGCTTCATCGAGTAAAGCCAGGCTGCTGCTGTCTACATCCCGGATTCTCACCGGAGCGGTGGGGCGACATCATGTCTATAGGTCCACGAAACCTATCCACCGCGTTCGCATCGAGGAAGCTTTGTTCCCTCTTGGGACAGTCGCTTGCCGATGAAGCGAATATGCCCGCTCCGGATTAGCAGGAGCTTAAGGCGACCGGTCCCGGCCTGTGCCCGGATGCGCCGGGCCGGTATGCCTGGGGACAACCCGGCGCCTAACCCTCGGCCAGGAAAGTCACGCCGGCGAAATCCGCCCGCTGCCAGCGCAACTGGACGGTGACGGTGCGCAACGCGTCGCCCGCGATCACCAGGTCGAACCGCTCGGGCAGGGAGGTCGGGCGCGGCAGGCGCAGACAGGCACCGGTCGGCGACAGGTCGCGGATGATGCAGGCCAGGAGCCGCTCCGGTCCCAGGACGATGCGCCCCTGCTGCAGGACGCGGTGGCGCTTCGGCGATGGACCACGCGCGGGCCTGTCCCCGCGAGAGACCGCCTCCTGCCAATCCGCCATCGAGGGTCCGCTCCCTTTATCAAGTGTCGTCGGGCATAGCCTCAGGCATCCGGTCTGTCGATGTCAGGGCATTAACCGGATCGTAACTATGATTTGAGAGTGTTTTGTCTCAATCGCCGGTCTTCTCATGCGGTGGTCATGACTGCGTCACTCACACGTCGTTCGGCATCCCCGCTTCCCCAGCGTCCGGGCTATCGCCGCCCATCCGCCGGAGCGGAGATCCGGCGCCGGTCCCGCGCCGCCGCAATCGAGCGGGCCGCGGTCGCGGTCTGCCTTGGGCTGGCCGTCGTCTCGGGAAGCTTCGCGGCCTATGCCATCACCGGCGCCTCGAACATCTACTCGGTGCAGCCGTTCCTCCCGGCGGGCGGTGGCGGCTTCCTCTTCAAGCGGGGCGCCGCCCCGGTGCGCGAGGCCGCCCTCGACCTCGATCCGACCACCACGGGTGCGTTGCCCGATCCCGTCCCGCTGCCCTCGGCACCGGAGCGGGCGGAATCATCGCCGAGCGCGCGCGGCGGATACGTCCTGCGCCGGGTCGCCGACGGCGCAGCGCTGATCGAGGGTCCCGAGGGCCTGCGTCAGGTGGTGCCCGGGGCGGTCCTGCCGGGCGCCGGCCGCATTCTGTCCATCCGCGCCACCGGCGCCGGCTGGGTCGTGATCACCTCGGAGACGATCATCGGGCCGACACCGCTGTGAAGCTCCGCCGATCCGGATTTCGTCGCCGCGTCGTGGAGGCACCAGCCTGCCGCAAGGAACCCGGTCCAGAGCGATCCGGCCCACAACGGGGAGAGTCCGCCCGGATCACCCTCGGCCCAGACACCGCCGGCCTCACCAGCGATCGCGCCCCGTCATGACCAGCACCTTCACCAGCTATTCGCTGCTCGCGCGTGACCTCGACGCGACCCTGGCGCGCAAGGCCAAGCAGCCCGACGTCGCCCGGGAGACGGCCTACTACAAGGCCAAGATCGCCGACGTGAAATCCATCGACGACTTTCTCGGCGACCGGCGCCTCTACGCCTACGCGATGAAGGCCTACGGCCTCGAAGACATGACCTACGCCAAGGCCTTCATGCGCAAGGTCCTGACCGAGGGCGTCACCGATCGCACGGCCTTCGCCAACCGCCTCGCCGACGACCGCTACGTCGCCTTCGCCAAGGCTTTCGACTTCAAGACCTACGGCGCCTTCACGACGACGCTCGCCGCCGCGACCACGGACACCACCGCCGCCTATCTGCGCCAGAGCCTCGAAACCGACGCGGGCAGCGAGGACGCCGGCGTCCGCCTCGCGCTCTACTTCGCCCGCATCGCCCCGACGGTGTCTTCGGGCTACGGCGTGCTCGGCGATCCGGCCCTGTCGCAGGTGGTCAAGACGGTGCTGGGCCTGCCGGACGCATCGTCGTCCGAAGCCATCGCCCGGCAGGCCGCGATCATTGAGAAGCGGGTCGACCTCACCAGCTTCAAGGACCCGGTCACGCTGCAGCGCTTCGTGCAGCGCTTCACCGCGATCTGGGATGCGCAGAACAACGCCACCTCGGCCCCGATCCTCAATCTGTTCGCCGATTCGAGCGCGCAAGGCCTCGACGCGAGCCTGCTCCTCAGCCTGCAACGCATCCGCCTCGGGAGCTGACGCGCCATGCAGAACGCACTCTACGTGGCGCTCTCGGCCCAGGTCGCCCTGGACAAGCGCCTGAACGCCGTCGCCAACAACGTCGCCAACCTCTCCACCAGCGGCTACCGGGCGGAGGACACCAAGTTCACCGCCCTCCTGGCCCAGGCGAGCAAGGGCGCGGTGGCCTTCGCGTCGTCGGGCGACACCTATATCTCCCAGCGCGCCGGGCCGACGATCAAGACCGACAGTCCCCTCGACGTCGCGGTGCAGGGCGAGGCTTGGTTCGCGGTGCGCGGCGCCAACGGCCCCGTCTACACCCGCGACGGCCGCATGACGATGGACCCGCTGGGCCAGCTGCGCAGCCTCACCGGGCAGCCGATGCTCGATCCGGGCGGTGCCCCGATCCTGCTCGACCCCCAGGCCGGCCCGCCCACGATCGGGCGCGACGGCAGCGTGTCCCAGGGCATCAATCAGGTCGGTGCCCTCGGGCTCTTCACCCTCGACCCGAAGGGCACGCTCACCCGCGCCGAGCCGAACGGCGTCACCTCCAACCTGCCGGCCCGTCCGGTCCAGGATTTCACCCGGATCGGCATGGTGCAGGGCTACGTCGAGGGCGCCAACGTCAACCCGGTCCTGGAGATGACGAAGCTGATCACCATCCAGCGCGCCTTCGAGAGCGCCGCGAACCTGTCGAGCGAGACCGAGACCACCTTTTCGGGGGCGATCCGCTCCTTGAGCCCGCAGGGCTGAGCCGATGACCGATGTCCTCGACCGCCTCGGCGCGGCCCTGGCGACGGGCCGCGAGGCCCTGCCGCTCGTGCGCGTCGGCGGCCGGATCCAGGAGGTCACCGCCAGCGCCGCCCGCATCGCCGGCGTCGCGCCGTTCATGACCCTCGGCGACCGCATGGGCTTCCTGGCCAACGGACGCGAACAGATCGGCGAGGTCGTGCGCGTCGATGCGGCCGGGGTCACCGTGAAGCCGTTCGACAGCCGGATCGAGGCCGGGATCGGCACCTTGGCCTATCGCCTCGGCGACCCGACCCTGCGGCCCGATCCGGGCTGGAAGGGGCGGGTGATCGACGCCCTCGGGCGCCCCATCGACGGGCTCGGCGATCTCGTGCCGGGCGCCCGCGCCGTGCCGCTGGAGGCCGCCCCGCCACCCGCCATGGAACGGGCGCGGGTCACGACACCCCTGCGCACCGGCGTCCGCGCCATCGACCTGTTCACCCCCCTCTGCCTCGGCCAGCGCATCGGCATCTTCGCGGGCTCCGGCGTCGGCAAATCGACCCTGCTGGCGATGCTGGCCGGCGCCACGGGCTTCGACAGCGTCGTCGTCGCCCTGGTGGGCGAACGCGGTCGCGAGGTGCGGGAGTTCCTGGAGGGCGCGATGGCACCGAACCGGGCCCGGGCCGTCATCGTGGTCTCCACCGGCGACGAGAGCCCGATGATGCGGCGTCAGGCGCCCAAGATGGCCATGGCCATCGCCGAATCCTTCCGTGATGCCGGCGAATCCGTCCTGCTCATCGTCGATTCGGTCACCCGCTACGCCCATGCGGCCCGCGACGTGGCGCTGGCGGCCGGCGAGCCGGCGGTGGCGCGCGGCTATCCGCCGAGCGTGTTCTCCGACCTGCCACGCCTCCTGGAGCGCGCCGGTCCCGGCCTCGACGGTGCCGGTAGCATCACCGGCGTGTTCTCGGTCCTGGTCGACGGCGACGACCACAACGATCCGGTCGCCGATTCCATCCGCGGCACCCTCGACGGTCACGTGGTGCTGGACCGGGCCATCGCCGAGCAGGGCCGCTACCCGGCGATGCATCTCCTCGGCTCGATTTCGCGCCTTGCATCCGAGGTCTGGACGCCCGAGCAGCGCGAACTGGTGCGCCGCCTCAAGGCCATGATGGCGCGGTTCGAAGAGACCCGCGACCTGCGCCTGATGGGTGGCTACCGCGCCGGCGAGGATGCCGAGCTCGACCAGGCCATCCTCCTGGTCCCCCGCATCTACGAAGCGTTGCGCCAGGAGCCCGGCATGGCGGCGAGCCAGGACGCGTTCCTGGAACTCGCCCAATCCCTGCGGACGTGAGGCGGATCATGATTTCCGGTCCGAATTCAACCCCGCGCGCGCCCGGCGCCGCAGGGTCCAGCCCCGCGCAAGCCTGTCTTCCTTTAGTGCCCGCCAGCCGTCGCGCCGTGCCGCGATCCCCATCCTTGAGGTGACGTCATGAGTCTCATCAGCGTTTTGCGCACCGGCGTCTCCGGCATGAACGCCCAGTCGAACCGCATTTCCACGGTCGCCGAGAACGTCCAGAATTCGAGCACCACCGGCTACAAGCGCTCGGCCGCCGAATTCTCGTCCCTGCTGATCGAGGGCGCCTCGACGGCGAACTACACCTCCGGCGCGGTCGAGACCACGATCCGCCGCTCGATCGGCGCCGAAGGCCCGATCGCCTTCACGAGTTCGAAGACCGACCTCGCCATCGGGGGCAAGGGTTTCTTCGTGGTCCAGGACGAGAGCCAGTCGCCCTACCTGACCCGGGCCGGCAACTTCGTGGTCGACGGTCCGAGCGGCAACCTCGTCAATTCGGGTGGCTTCACCCTGCTGGGCTATCCCATCGTCGAGGGCAAGGAACTGAGCCCGGCCCTCAACAGCACCGATGGCCTGGTCCCGGTCAACATGGCGAGCCTCGGCCTGCGGGCGGCGCCTTCCGACGGGGCCGCCATCACCGGCAATCTCTCGGCCGATACGCCGGACAAGACCGGGGTCGTGTCGAAGGACAACTATTCCAAGAAGACGTCGCTCGTCACCTACGACAACCTCGGCAAGAGCGTGACCCTCGACGTTTACCTCAAGAAGTCGCCTGCGAGCGCGGCGGTTGCCGCTGACCCGACCGCCGTGCCGCCGGTCGCCGCTGCGCCGGCCGTTCCCGCCGACACCTGGACTGCCGTCGTCTACGGGCCGGACGACCTCCCCCTCGCCCCGCCGGCCGCCTTCACCTTTGGACCCAACGGCAAGCTGAGCAGCCCTGTCGAGCTCGCTGTCCCGGTCCCGGGCGGCAAGACCGTCACCCTCGACCTGAGCAGCACGACGCAGCTCGCCGGAGCCTACGACCTCAAGGGTACCGCCAACGGCCGGGCGCCCTCCGCCGTGACCGGGACCGAGTTCGGCTCGGACGGTGTCGTCTACGCGACCTATGCCGACGGCACCCGGGTCGGGGCCTTCAAGATCCCGCTCGCCGATGTGAAGAGCCCCGACAACCTGAATCCCCGCGCCGGCAACGTCTTCCAGACCACCCTCGAATCCGGCGACATCCAGATCGGCTTCGCCGGTCTCGGCGGCCTCGGCACCGTCAAGGCGAGCGCACTGGAGCAATCCAATGTCGACGTCAGCACCGAGCTGACCACGATGATCGAGTCGCAGACGGTCTACACCGCCAATTCCAAGGTGTTCATGACCGGCAACGAGCTGCTCGAGACCCTGATGAACCTCAAGCGCTGACGGAATGCCGCGCCGCGCCGGCGCGGTTGCTCACGTCCCCACCGCCGCGCCCTCCCGGTGCGGCGGCCGATACCCTCCACGACCCGCCCGCTTGCCAGGAAACACCCGATGGGCCTCGCCCTCGCCCTCAATTCAGCTCGAACCTCGCTGGTCGCGACCTCGACGCAGATCGCGGTCGCCGCGCGCAACACCGCGGGGGCGAGCGACCCGTTCTACACCCGCAAGATCGCCAATCTGGTGGCGGCCGGCGGGGGCAGCGCAGTCTCCATCCAGCGCGCCACCGATTCCGCTCTGTTCGATCGCAAGCTCGCCGGGACCTCTTCGGTTGCGGCGAGCGAGGCGGTCCTCGACGGTTTGACCACCCTGCAGAGTTCCGTCGGCGACACCGACGACGGTCTCTCGCCCGCCGCGCGCCTCGGCGCGCTCAACGCGGCACTTCAGGCCGCCGCCAACAAGCCGGACGATGCCGCGCTCGCCCGCAACGCGGTCGACCGGGCGCGCGATCTCGCCACGAGCCTCAACACCGGTTCCGCTGCCGTCCAGACCGTACAGGGGCAAGCCGATGCGGGGATGGCCGACGCGGTCTCGCGCATCAACGATCTGCTGACCCAGTTCGAGGCGGCCAACCGTATCGTCACCCGCGGGACGGCCAACGGGACCGACGTCACCGACGCCCTCGACGACCGTGACCGCATCCTGGCCGGCCTGTCGCAGGAGATCGGGATCTCCACCGTCGTGCGGGCGGGCAACGACGTCGCGATCTACACCGACAGCGGCGTTCCCCTGTTCGAGCGCAGTGCACGCCGCGTCTCGTTCGTGCCCACCGCCCCCTTCTCGGCCGGCTCTACGGGCTCCCCCGTCATGGTCGACGGCGTGCCGGTGACGGGCGCCAATTCGCCGATGCCGTTGCGTTCGGGCCGCCTCGCCGGGCTCGCCGAACTGCGTGATGGCGTCGCGACCCGCTACCAGACCCAGCTCGACGGCATCGCCGACGCTCTGGTCGACGCCTTCGCCGAGACCGGGACCTTCGCGGTCGGGCAGTCGACCGGCCAGGTCAGCGGCACCAGCGCGCTCGCCGACACGGGCGCGTTGCGGCCCGGTGCGGCGCCGGGACTTGCCGGCACGGCCGATTTCAGCGGCGCCAACGAGGTCGCGTTCGCGCTCCGCCTCGCCGATGGCTCCGCGGCGAACATCGTGATCAACAAGGCCTCGATCGGCTCCGCCGCCGCGGACCCGGCGCGCGTGACCCCGGCCGAATTTCTCGCCGCGATCAACGGCCAGAACGCGGCCGACAGCGCGAACACGCCGCTCGCCGGCAAGGTCAGCGCCTCCCTCGATGGCTTCGGACGCCTGACCTTCATCACCACGGCGACCTCGGGCGCCGCCGCGCAGCTCACCGTCGCGAATATCGACGCGAGCCCTGGCCGGTCGCTGGTCGATGTCGGCTTCGGCATCGTCGCGGGTGCGCCGCCGCGGGAAGCGGGCCTGTTCACCGGCGGGGCCGGTCCAGGCCAGCCGGGCGGCGCCGCCAGCATCCGGATCAACGCCGCCGTCGACCCGCAGCAGGGTGGCGACGTCACCCGTCTGCGGGATGGCGGCATCGCCGGCGCGGCGTACCGGTCGAGCCCGGCGCCCGCCACCGATACGGCCTATCCCGACCGCCTGCGTGCCCTGGCCGCCCTCGTCGGGGCCGACCGCACGTTCGATCCGGCCACCGACCTGAACAGCCGCGCCAGCCTGCAGGACTTCGCCAATGCCTCGGTTGGCTGGCTTGCGAGCCAGCGCCAGGCCGCGACCTCCGAATCGAACTACCAGTCGACCCTGCTGGCCCGGGCCTCGGATGCCTACTCGAACGCCACCGGCGTCAATGCCGACGACGAGACGGCGATGACCCTCGACCTCGAACGGTCCTACACGGCCTCGGCCAAGTTGCTGACGCTGGTGAACGACCTCCTGAAAACCCTGATGGATGCGGTGCGATAGACCCGATGCGGACCAACGCCCTCTCCACCCTGAGCTTCTGGAACACGCCGCGCATCGGGGTCGCCCGCATGCAGGCCGACATGGCGAAGGCCAACCAGGAAATGGTCACGGGCCGCTTCGCCGATGTCGGCCTCGCCCTCGGCAGCCGGACCGGCCTCGCCGTCGGCCTGCGCCAGACCTCGGCCGAACTCACCGCCCTGCGCGAGGGCAACGACGCCGCGACCCTGCGCCTGGGGACGACCCAGGCCGTTCTGAAGCAGATGCAGGGCGGGTCCGACGCCACCCTGACGGCGCTGATCGGCACGCCCCAGGTCCAGCGCGTCTCGGTGCTGAAGGACATGGCGGCCAACCAGCTCGTCTCCCTGACGGCGCTCCTCAACACCGCCGCGGGCGGCCAGTTCGTCTTCGGCGGTACGCGGGCCGGCGAAGCACCGGTGACGGCCTATGCCACCACGCCGGCTTCCCCGGCGAAATCCGCCGTCGATGCCGCCTTCCGGGCGGCGTTCGGCATCGGTCAGGACGACCCGAGCGCCGCCGCGATCACCCCGGCCGCCATGGCGAGCTTCCTCGACGGGCCGGTCTTCCGCGACCTGTTCGACGCCGCGGGCTGGAGCGCCACCTGGTCCAAGGCGGGCACCGCACCCCTGACCAGCCGGATCTCCCTCAGCGAGACCACGCAGACCTCGGTCAGCGCCAACGCGCCGGCTCTGCGCAAGCTCGCGATGGCCTACGTCATGGCCTCCAGTCTCGGCGCTGAGAATCTCTCGGCGGAGGCACAGGGCGTCCTGACCGAGCGGGTCGCGGGGCTCCTCGGCGAAGCCAGCCGGGGGCTCGTCACCCTGCAGGCCGATCTCGGCCGGTCGCAGGGGGCGATCACCGAGGCCAACACCCGCCTCGACGCCCAGAAAACCCTGCTGCAGTCCCAGATCGGGCAGATGGAGGGGGTCGACCAGGCCGAGGCCAAGACCCGGGTCGATCGCCTCTCGACCCAGGTGCAGATCTCCTACGCCCTGACCGCGCAGCTGCGGCAGCTCAATCTCGTCAACTATCTCTGAACGCCTCGACGCTAGGGCGACAGTCCGGCGGGGGGAGCGCCCTCCGCCCGGGTTGTCCCACCCCACACGATGCACCGGCCCGGACCAGCGCCACGGCGCGGCGGGCCGCGGACCCAAGGGACAGGATCGACATGTACCAGTTTTCCTATGCCGAGATCATGGAGGAAGCCCCCGCGATCGCCCGCGAGCGGGAGCGCGCCGCCTTCGATCGGGCGATCGACCTCCTGCGCATCGCCGACCGGCCCGACGCGCAGCAGACCGACCGCGCCTCGGCCGCCGGCTTCCTGCAGAGCCTGTGGGGCGTGCTGATCGAGGACCTGTCCAGCGAGGATAACGGCCTGGCGCCGGACCTGCGCGCCGATCTCGTCTCGATCGGCCTGTGGAGCATGCACGAGGCCAACGCGGTGATTGCCGCGCCCGAGCGGACCCTGTCGTCGCTGATCGCGGTCAACACCGCGATCCGGGACGGCCTGCGGTGAGCCGGGCCATGCGCCTGTCCCTGCGCGCCGGCGAGCGCGTCTACGTGAACGGTGCAGTGCTGCGCGTCGACCGGAAGGTCTCCCTGGAGCTTCTGAACGACGCCACCTTCCTGCTCGAGACCCACGTGCTCCAGGCCGAGGCCGCCACCACGCCCCTGCGCCAGCTCTACTTCGCGGTCCAGACGATCCTGATGGAGCCGGCCAACGCGGATGACGCCCGCACCCTGTGCCGCAGCCTGCAGGCCGGCATTCTCGCCACCGTCACCGATCCGGATATCGCGGAGGGCGTCGTCGGCGCCGGCCAGCTGGTCGAGACCGGCCGGTTGATCGAGGCGCTGAAGCTGATCCGCGGCCTCTACCCGGCGGAGGCCGCCCTGATGGCGCCAGTGCCGCAGGGGGGCGCGATCATCCCGGAGCTGACGATCTCGTCCATCGAATCCCCCGTCCATCCGGCCTGATCCGGCCATCACACCAGGAGGCCCGCCGATGAGCGTCGCCAGCGTCACCAGCCCGGCCACATCTCAGACGGCCACCACCGCCGCCGCCGCCAAGTCGGCGACGGGCATCGCCGCCTCGATGAACGCTGACACCTTCCTCACCCTGCTGATGACGCAGCTGAAGAACCAGGACCCGACCAAGCCGATGGATTCCACGGCCTATGTCAGCGAACTGGCTACCTTCTCGCAGGTCGAGCAGGCGACGAAGACCAACACCAAGCTCGACTCGCTGCTTTCCTCCAGCTTCCTGTCGCAGGCCGACCAGATCATCGGCCGCACCATCACCTCCGCCGACGGAAGCGCCAGCGGCGAAGTCCAGTCGGTGAAGATCACCAGCGAGGGCGCGCTCGCCCGCCTCACCAACGGCCAGGACGTGCTGCTCACCGAAGGCATCTCGCTGTCGCGCTGACGGCGTTCGGGTTAGACACGGCCCGATGTAGCAACTCTCAGGACAAGGCCGCTCACCGGATGAACGAGGTCGACGCCCTCGAACTCGTGCGCGCCGCGATCTGGACCGTGATCGTCGCGGCCGGCCCGGCGATCGGCGCCGCGATGCTGATCGGCATCCTGGTGGCGCTGCTGCAGGCACTGACGCAGATCCAGGAGGTGACGCTCACCTTCGTGCCCAAGATCGTGGTGATCCTGCTGGTGCTTCTCGTCACCAGCTCGTTCATCGGCGCGCAGATCTACACCTTCGCCGAAGCCACCTACGGGCGCATCGTCACGGGGTTCTAGGCGAAGGCCGCGAGCCCGATCCCGGCCTCGTCCAGGCGAGCCCGGACCGCCCGCGCCATCGTCACCGCATGCGGGCTGTCGCCGTGGACGCAGACGGAGTCGATCCGCGTCGGCAGCAGCGTGCCGTCGGCCGTGAGGAGGCCGCCCGCCTGGACCATCGCCAGCACCCGCTCGGCCGCCACGGCCGCCTCCGCGATCAGGGCGCCGGGCCGGTCGCGCGGGATCAGCTGGCCGTCCTCGGTATAGCCGCGATCGGCGAAGATTTCGGCATGCACCGAGAGGCCCGCCGCCTCGCCGGCCGCGACCTGGGCGGTGCGGGCGATGGCCAGGAGCCCGAGGGCGGGATCGACGGCCCGGACCGCGCGCGCGATGGCGTCGGCCACATCGCGCTCCGCCGCCGCCCGGTTGGCCAGCGCTCCGTGCGCCTTGACGTAGGTCAGGCGATGCCCGGCCAGGGCCGCCAGCGCCTGGGCGGCGCCGATCTGGTAGGCCACCTGCCGCTCGATCTCGGACGCGCTGAACGGCATCGGCCGCCGCCCGAAGCCGGCGAGATCGGGAAAGCCCGGATGTGCGCCCACGGCGACGCCGCGCGCCCGCGCCCCGGCGAAGGTCTCGGCCATGATCCCGGGGTCGCCCGCGTGGAACCCGCAGGCGACATTGGCCGAGGTGACGAGGTCGAGCATGGCCGCGTCGTCGCCGCAGCGATAGGCTCCAAAACCCTCTCCGAGATCGGCGTTCAAATCGATGGTCGGCATCCGGCGTCTCCTCGGCGGGGGCGATCCTAGCCCACCACGCCATCAATGAGGTTGGTGCCGAGCAGAAATTCCGAGGGGAACTCGGTGCGCACCAGGGGCGTGCGCACGATGGCCGGCTCCAGCGCCGTGCGCTCGGCCCGCCGCGCCGCCACCGCCTCGGATACGCCGACGGCGGCAAAGCGCAGGCGCGTGCCCGCCTGCGCCTGGGCGAGGCGGCCGAGATCGGCGCCGATCACCGTGGCGATCTTCGGATAGCCCCCCGTGGGCTGGCGGTCGGCCATCAGCACCAGCGGCGCGCCCGAGCCCGGCACCTGGATGGCCCCCATGGCGATCCCGTCGGAGACGATGTCGTGGGTCCGGGCCGGAAGGGCGGGGCCTTCGAGAAAGCACGCCATGCGGTCGCCGCGCGGGCCGATCCGCCAGGGCCCGGCCAGGAAGGCCGCGAGGGTGGCGGCCTCGAAATGGTCGTCCTGCGGCCCAAGGATGACGCGGATCACCTTAGGGGGCCGGTCCAGCCAGGGGACCGCGAGAAGTGCCGGCTCGCCGATCCCCGCACGCGGATGCGTCACCCCCAAGGTGTCGCCGGCCTGGAGCGCTCGGCCGTGCAGGCCGCCGAGGCCCGACCGGGTGTGGGTCGCGGTCGAGCCCAGAACCGGCGCCACGGCGATGTCGCCCGCCACCGCGAGGCTGCACCAGGCTCCGGCTCGCCCCGCCCGCAGGGTCAGGCGCGCCTCCGGCCGCAGGGTCAGGGCGACGGAACCGGGGAGGGGGCGTCCGTCGAGGTCGATGCGCAGGTCGCCCCCCGCCAGGGCGATGTCGACCGGACTTCCCGCGACCGTGAGCGAGAGCCCGCCCAGCGAGACCTCGATGGCGGTGGCGCCGAGGGGATTGTCGAGGGCGCGGTTGGCCGTGGCGTGGGCGAGCGGGTCCATCGGTCCGGCCGGCGTGATGCCGTAGCGCAGGGCGCCGTGGCGTCCGGCATCCTGGAGCGTGACCCCGGCGCCTGCGCCGAGGATGCGCAGCCTGGCTTCCGCCATCATCCGTCCGCCCGCGCGATGATCTCGCCCCGGGCCGCCCGCGCGTCGAGGGCCGCGAAGGTGGCGACGTCGATCGCCTCGAAGCGCAGGGTGTCGCCGGGCTCGACCAGGAAGCTCCGTGGGCGGGCCTCGGAGAAGAGACGTTCGGGGGTGCGGCCGAGGACGTACCAGCCCGTAGGCATCGGGAGGGTCGCCACCGCCGCGAGGCCGCCGCCGATCAGGATCGCGCTGGCGGGATGGGGTGGACGCGGATGGCTTCGGCGCGGGATCGCCAGGGCCTCCGGCAGGCCGCCGAGATAGGCGAAGCCGGGCGCGAAGCCGTACATGTAAATCCGGTACCTGCCCCCGGTGTGCAGGTCGGCCACCTCGGCCGCCGGCCGCCCGACCCAGTCCGCGACCGCCTCGATATCCTCCGCGAGGGCCGGGTCGTAGCAGCAGGGCAGCGTCCAACCGCGGCCGATGCGCGGCGCCGCGCCGGCCGGTTCGAGCAACGTCGTCACCCGCGCCAGGAGGGTGTCGCGGTCGAGCACCAACGGATCGTAGTGGATCATCAGCGAGCGATAGGTCGGCACCGTCTCGCGCAGCCCGGGGATCGAATCTGCGTTCCGGGCTGCCTCCAGCGCCGCGTCCAGGGCGAGCACCCGGGCATTCAGCTCCGGGTCGACCCGCGCTCCGAACTCGACCACCAGGGCCGTCTCGCCGGCATCGCGGAACCGGACGGGGTCTGCTCCTGCTTCGGCCTGCGACACGGCGTGATCCCGATCCGCTTCAGGGGAGAATCCTGGTGTCTACGCCGGGTTTCACCGGCCCGATTTCTTCTGGCGCTGATAGGTCCGGATCGCCTGGGCGCAATCCGGCGAGAGCTTGCGGATGTTCTCTCGGAAACAGGCCTCGACCTCCGGTCCGCCGGGCGGATGCATACTGCAATGCTCGAGGTAGTCTCCCGTGCAGGAGAGCTTCAACAACTCGCGGATCGGCGTCGCTTGGGCCAGGGCGCCGCTCGGCAAGAGGACGGCGCTGCTCGGCAAGAGGATGGCGCCGAGCAGAAGGAGCGTGGAGCTGATCTTGGGCATGGGTCGATGGAAACTTTCGAAGACGCGACGCGGATGTTCCTGGCCCGGGTTGAAGTCCCGAGCCTCAGCAACGCCCGCGCCGTCTTTAGCACGAGGTTGTCTTCGGAACGGAATCGTCGGCCTCCAGGCTGTCCTCGACCACATGCGTCTCCCCGTCGGGACCATGCGGTCGATCGATGGGTCGGACGCTTGCACGGAGGGGTGTCCGATCCGACCGCGTTCGCCTTCCCCAGGACGATCCGCCCTCGCCCCGTCCTTTCTGAGGGAAGCCGCAGATCCCGTTCCTGACGGTGGCAGCCCTGATGCGATCCTCGCGCAAGCTTGCTCAGCGACAAGCCCGTATCGGTTCACGGGGGTTGAGTATCCGCCATGGCGGCAAGCGCCACGATTGCAGGAGAGCGCCGGTCCCAGCGGGACATCGGCTTCGCGGCGGGCATCGTCGCCATCCTGGCGATCCTGTTCCTGCCGGTGCCGGCGATCCTGCTCGATGTCGGGCTCGCCTTCTCGATCGCCCTGTCGGTGTTGATCCTGATGGTGGCGCTGTGGATCAAGAAGCCGCTCGAGTTCTCGGCCTTTCCGACCGTCCTCCTCATCGCCACCCTGCTGCGGCTGGCGCTCGGCATCGCCACCACCCGGCTGATCCTGGCCAACGGCCAGCACGGCGTGGCGGCGGCCGGTCACGTCATCCAGGGCTTCTCACAGTTCGTGATGAGCGGCGACTTCGTTATCGGCATCGTGGTCTTCCTGATCCTGATCACGGTGAACTTTCTCGTCATCACCAAGGGCGCCACCCGCATCGCGGAAGTCGGCGCGCGCTTCACGCTCGACGCGATCCCCGGCAAGCAGATGGCGATCGACGCCGATCTCAATGCCGGGCTCATCGACGACAAGGAAGCCCAGCACCGCCGCCGCGAACTGGAGGAGGAGAGCGCCTTCTTCGGCTCCATGGACGGCGCCTCGAAGTTCGTGCGCGGCGAGGCCATCGCCTCCCTCATCACCATCGCCGTCAACGTCTTCGGCGGCATCATCATCGGCACCACCCGTCACGGCATGCCGCTGGGCCAGGCGGCCGACGTCTTCACCAAGCTCTCGGTCGGCGACGGCCTCGTCTCGCAGATCCCGGCCCTGATCGTTTCGCTGGCCGCCGGCCTGCTGGTCTCCAAGGGCGGCACGCGCGGCACGGCCGAGCAGGCGGTGCTCGGCCAGCTCGGCGCCTATCCCCGCGCCCTGTGGGTCGCCTCGGCGCTGATGTCGATGTTCGCCCTGGTGCCGGGCCTGCCGTTCCTGCCCTTCATGGTCCTGTCCGGGCTGATGGCCTTCACCGCCTACGCCATTCCGCGCCGGCTCGCCGCCCAGCAGGCTCTGGTCGATGCCAAGACCGCCGATGAAGAGGAGAAGAAGCAGATCGCGGTCCGCGAATCCGTCAAGGAATCGCTGAAGACCCCGGAGATCGAGCTGTGCCTCGGACGCCAGATCTCGGCTCAGATTCAGGGCGGGCAATCCGAGCTGTCGCACCGGGTCGCCAAGATGCGCCGCAAGTTCGCACGCCAGTACGGCTTCGTGGTGCCGGACATCAAGCTGACCGACAGCCTCGCTGTGCCGCCGAAATCCTACCAGATCCTGATCCACGGCACCGTGGTGGCGACCCAGGAGCTGCGGCCCGGTGAACTGCTCGTGGTGGTGGGCGACGGGCCGGTGCCGGACGTGCCGAGCGACGAGGTACGGGAACCCGCCTTCGGCATGAAGGCGCGCTGGGTGCTCGACGCCTATGCGGGCGAGGTCCGGCGCGGCGGCTTCGAACCCATCGACGGTTCGTCCGTGCTGCTGACCCATCTGTCCGAAGTCATCCGCAACAACCTGCCGACGCTGCTGTCCTACAAGGACATGCGCAACCTGCTCGACCGCCTCGACCCCGAGTACAAGCGCCTGCTCGACGAGATCTGCCCGTCGCAGATCTCCTATTCGGGCCTGCAGGCGGTGCTCAAGTTGCTGCTCTCCGAGCGGGTGTCGATCCGCAACCTGCACCTCATCCTGGAGGCGGTGGCCGAGATCACGCCCCATGCCCGCCGGGCCGAGCAGATCGCCGAGCATGTCCGCATGCGTATCGCCCAGCAGATCTGCGGCGACCTGGCCGAGAACGGCGTTCTGGCGGTGCTGCGCCTGGGGAGCGCCTGGGACCTTTCCTTCCACCAGAGCCTGAAGCGCGACGGCAAGGGCGAGGTCATCGAGTTCGACATCGACCCGCGCTTGGTGGAGCAGTTCGGCACCGAGGCCTCCGAAGCCATCCGCAAGCAGATGCGCGAGACCCGCAACTTCGCTCTTGTCACCGCGCCGGACGCCCGCCCCTACGTGCGCATGATCATCGAGCGGCTCTATCCGACGCTGGCCGTGCTCTCGCACCTGGAGATCGCCCGCGGCGTCGAGATCCGCTCCCTCGGGACGATCTCGTGACGGTGCTGTCGGCCGCGAGTCTGTTCGCGCCCGAGAGTTTCCTGGGTGTGTTCCTGATCTTCTGCCGCGTCGGCGCCTGCCTCCTGGTCGTCCCGGGCTTCTCCAGCCCCCGCGTTCCGGCGCAGGTCCGCCTTCTGATCTCGCTCGCGGTCTCGCTCGCCCTGACTCCGCTGCTGCTGCCGCTGTTCCAGGGCAAGCTCTCCGCGCAGGATCCCGGCGCGACCTTCGGCTGGATCGTCACCGAGAGCCTGACCGGCCTCGTCCTCGGCTTCCTCGGGCGGATCTACTACGTGGTCCTCGAGACCGTGGTGAACGCCGCCGCCACCATGGTGGGCTTCGGCGGCATGCCGGGCTCCGTCGCCGAGGGCATGGACCCGGTGCCGGCCGTCGAGGCGATGATCATGATGGCGGCGGCCGCCCTGCTGTTCGCCGCCGACCTGCATTGGGAGCTGTTTCGCGGCCTGATCGATTCCTACGGCCGAATCCCGCCCGGCGAGGGTATCGGCTCGCAGGTCGCCCTGGTGCGCATCGTCGATCAGGTGACCACGGCCTTCGTCCTCGGCCTGCGCATCACCGCGCCGTTCCTCGTCTACGCGGTGGCGGTGAATCTCGCGGCCGGATTCATCAACAAGCTCGTGCCGCAGATCCCGGTCTACTTCATCGCCACGCCGTTCATCATGGCAGGGGGGCTGATGCTGCTGTACCTGATCAGCAACGAATTCCTGATGCAGTTCGTGATGGGCTACTTCGACTACCTGCGCCGGGGCTGAGACCATGACTACCCGCCTTCGCCTCGTCCGCGCCCAGCGCCTGCTCAAGGTCCAGGAGCAGATGCGGAGCCTCGCCGAGCGCGATCTCGCCGACGCCCGCGCGAAGGCCGCCGGGATCGAGGCCGACCGGGCCGCCCTGCTGACGACACTCGCCGGCGAGACCATGCAGGGCCTGTTCCTGGACGCCGCGTCCCGTCGCCTGCGCGGTCTCGCCAGCGAGGCGACCGAAATCGCCGCGACCTCGACGCGACTGTCTGAAATACTACGGGCCCGAGGCCTCGCCGAAAAGCGCACCGCGCGGCAGGCTGAATGCCTCGCGAAGCTCCGCACCCACGAGCGCGAGCAGTACGCTCTGCAGGAGCAACTCGACCTCATGGTCGCCCGCGCCGGCCACGCCCCGGACTGATCGCCGCCACGACGCAAGCCTGCCGAAAGCCACGGCGTCTAAGCCCCTGAACAATCGGCCCCTCGAACCCGACCGGCGCCCGCCATGAGCATCTCTCCACCGACCGACATCGTCCTGGACGTGGCCCGCGCCGCCGATCCGGGCCGCGTGCAGGAGGCAGCCGCCAAGCTGTCGGCTCCGGGAGCCGATCCTGCGGCCTTCGGTGATGCCTACCGCATGGCCGGCGTCTCGGTGCACATGCCCCTCGATGCACGCGGGACGCTGACCGCCCTGCAGACCGACAACGCGGTCTCGGGAGCCGGCAAAGCGGGCGATCCCTACAAGCAGTTCGAAGCGTTCGTTCTGCGCCAATTCGTCGAAACGATGATGCCGTCGAAGTCCAACGCTGTCTTCGGCAAGGGCAATGCCGGTGGGATCTGGAAATCGATGCTGGCTGATCAGGTTGGCACGCAGGTGGCCAAGGCCGGCGGCCTCGGCATCGCGAAAATGCTTGAGGCGGCCCGTCCGCTGCACGCGGCGGCCCCCTCCAATGCTTTGTCCAACAAGACCTCCGAGATCTGAAAGACCATGCTGCTCGCATCCCTGAAGCGCCTCGAAGCGACCGTCGCGGCCGAGACCGAAGCGCTGCTGGCGCATCGCCCGATCGATCAGGAGGCGGTGAACCGGCGCAAGAGCCAGAGCCTGCTCGAACTCACACGCCTGACGCGCGGCCTTGATCCTGCCGAGCTCGAGCCGCCGCTGTTGGATCAGCTCCTGCGCCTGCGCGGAGTCCTGGAGCGCAACCAGGACGTCGTGGGACTGCATCTGCGTGCCGTCGAGGAGATCTCCGGCATCGTCGCGGACACCCTCCGCGATGCCGAATCCGACGGCACCTATTCCGGCCACGTCCGACGCTGAGGCCTGCACCCCGTCATGCGCATCCTCGTCACCGGCCTGTGGATCTGCGGCCTCACCATCCTGTCCTGCTACGGCGCCGTGACCTGGGGTGCCGGGCTGTTCGCCAAGAAGGCCGAGCCGTATCTTGAAGGACTTCAGTATCAAAAACTAGCACCCATCAATGTTCCCATGGTGGTCGACGGTAAGGTGCAGGGATACATCATTGCCGTCTTGGTGTTCACCGCCGATGCGCGCCTGATGCATACGCTTTCGGTGCCGCCAAATGCCTTCGTGATCGATGAAACATTCCGGCAAATCTACACAGACTTGGCGATCGATTTCAAACGGCTGTCCCGTTACAACGTCACCCAGCGCCTTGCCGAGATCCGTAAACAGGTCAATCTCCGTCTCGGATCGGATGTGGTGAAGGACGTGCTGGTGGAGGAGTTCAACTTCGTCGCCAAGCGCGAGGTCCGCTCGTAGGGGCGGCCGCTCAGTCCTCCGACAGCAGGCGGCCGAAGGCGGCCTCCTCCAGCAACGCCGTGAGCCGCTGGTCGGCGTCGGCATCGGCCGCCAGGGCGAGGCCACCGCAGACCGCGCCGGCGCCCGCGAAGGCATAGCCGAGCATGCTCGTCGGCTGGAGCCCGCCGGACGCGGCCGTGACGAAGCCCCTGAGAGCGCCGGGATGGGCGTTGCAGCCGTTGCGGAGGGTGAGGCCGGCGCTGCGCCCGGTGATCGCCACCGGAGACAGGGAGAGGCGATGCCGGCCGGACTGCGCCATCGCGCGGCGCGGACCCGCCAGGGCCACCAGGATTCCGGGCGACAGGTGGGCCGCGGCCTCGAAGGCGAGGGGACCGCCGGGGCCGGTGAAACGGTCCAGCACCGCGAGTCCGGAGAGGTCGTCGAGCACCAGGAAGACTCGGCGATGGGCGATGTCCGGCCCGTACCCCTGGGTGGCGAGGCGATGGACGGTGGCGCCGATGAGGCGCTCGGCCCCGAGGTAAAGCGTTGATCCGGCTGTGGTTTCGCGGTGCTGAAGGGTCGCCGTGTTGTGGCCGGCGGCCGAGAGCAGGTGGTGGCGGGCGGCCCCGGTCTCGACCTGGGACGAGCCGCCGGCCTCCACGATCCAGCGCACGCCCTCGCAGGCATAGGTGAAGGAACCGGCGTCGCGATGGCCCGGGCCGGGCCCCTGGCCCTGGCTGGCGAAGGTGCAGGCGAAGTGGCCCCAGCCCCGGCCGGGGGCGTCGTGGCGCTGCGCGATCAGGCCCGCGATCGGGTCGATCCGGCCCGTCGCGGGCTCGGAAACGACGCGCGGTATACCAGAACGGTCACGTCGAGGTCGCGGGGTTTCCGACCAGCGTTCGGCGACGAGTGCGCGTCCGGCTTCCGCGCCGAGGCGACCGATCCAGCCGGCCGCATCCTCGCCGTGCGGCGCGTCCCCGAACGGCGGCAGCCGACCGCTCGGATCGAGCAATCCGGCGAGGCTCGGCAGGCCGGCCGCCACGGCCCGGTCGAGGCGGTCCTTCAGGGCCGATTCGGCGGCGTCGTCGGAGTCGAGGGCGAGGCCGAGGGCGCGCAGGAGGGTCAGGAGTTCGAGGCGCTGGTGCAGCGACGGGTCGGAGAACCGGCCCGATGCATCGAGGAGCGGGGCGAGGCCGGTGTCGAGGGCGGCGCGGGCCAGGGACAGCCAGTGGCCAGCGAGGGGCAGCAGCGGCAGGGCGCGGGCGACGAGCCACAGCGTCGCCGCCGCCTGGATCTGGTGGATCGAGCGACCGAAGGTGTTCTGCCCGGTGATCTCCGCCAGCGCGAAGCCGTGGCGCACCACCTCGCCGGTGAGCGTGAGGGCGGCCGGCCCGCCGGGCTTGCCGGCCCGCGCCAGCAGCCGCACGAAGGTCTCGGTCCGCGCGGCCAGCGCCGCCGGATGGAGGGCGAGGCCGTCGGTGGGCGCGCCCCAGGGGTTGGCCCGCGACCAGGACAGGGCGAGCGCCAGGGCGGCACTGCCGCCGCCGGGCGCCTCGGCGAGGGCGCCGAGCCAGGCCAGCGACTGGTACTCGAGGCGCCAGGGCACCGAGCGGAACGGGTCCTCGCGCCAGTCCGGCGCCTCCGGCACGGTCCAGGCCGGATGGCCGGCGAGGCGCAGCGCCCGGTCGAGGCCGAGGGCGCGATGGCCCTCGCCGCGCTGGATCGCGCGGGCGCGGGCGAGCACCGGGGGCAGGGCCGCCACCGCCTCGGGCTGCGGGCACCAGCCCGCGAAGGCGGCGCCGGGCAGCGACAGGCGCTCGGCCAGACGGGCGAGAAAGTCGGTCGGGCCGAGAAGGTCGTCGGCGCCCAGGCTCTCCAGCCGCAGGCGATCCTCCAGCGCCACCTCCGGCGGGGCGAGGAGTTCCACCGCCGGCCCGTCCGCCTCCCAGGTGGCGAAGCCGACCGAGATCCGCGCCGCCCCGGCGGGGGGCTGCAGCTCCAGGGTGAAGCGCCGGGCCTGCTGGTGGGCGGAGAGGTCGATCAGCGCCCCGAGCCCCGGCACCGAGATCGTTCCGGGATAGGGCGGCGCCAGATCCGCGCCCTGGCGGTCGCGGTAGACGATGCGCGCCAGGGCGGCGTGGGCGCCGGGATGCGGCGTGTAGAGCTGGCCGCGCAAAACGAGGCCGCCGCCCGGCACCAGGGCGTGGTCGATCCAGGCCGGCTCCGGGCCGAGCCGGTTCCGCACCCGGGGGATCAGGGCCGGCGAGGGCGCCAGCTGCGGCCCCTGGGCGAGGCTGGCCTCCGAGACCGTGAAGGGCGCGCTGTTGCGCCAGGAGCGGAGGGTGACGGTGAGGCGGGTGGCCGGGGCCGGGACCCGGAAGGCGAGGTGGATGCGCCCGGCCCGCGCGCCCTGCGTCTCCGGCGGCAGGGTGGCGGGGCCGGCGATCCAGGTGCCGTGCGGATCGAGCAGCGTCCGGTCGAGGCCGGGCACGTGGTCGAAATCGAGGCTCGACCCGTCCTCGGCCAGGAAGTCGATCCCCACCAGGGCGAAGTCGAGGGCCGAGCCGGCGGTCTCCTCCGGCGCCCAGGCGAGCCGGAAGCCGAGATAGCACCACGCCTCCGGCACCAGCCCCCCGAAGGGCAGCACCACCCGCGACCAGCGGTTCTTGGCCGGAACCCAGTGCGCGTTCTCCTCCGGCCCGACGCTCGCCCCGCCGGCATAGCGGGCCGCGTCGGGCAGCAGGACCCTAAGGCCGGGCACGCGCGCCTCGCTCACGGGGCGGACCGGACGGAGACGGGGGGAGGGGACATCGGCACAGTGGGGCGTGGGGTGCGGAACAGAGGGGGCCGATTTGTTGTTCTGTGGCGCCCCGGTGACGGTGCGATGGGGCCACTGAGGGGGTGGGGCCACGCTGTGTCAAGCAGGCCGACCTGCAAGAGAGATCGCCGTCCCCATCGGGTCAGATCTTCAGCGCAAGCGATTGTCCGACGCCGTGACGCTGTGCGGTGTTTCGGGCGGGATGATGCGATGGGATCAAGGCAAGCACCTGCCCTGAGGTGAAGTGAGGGGTCCAGCGGGCCACAACTCATCAAAGCTGCGAGGCTGTACGATCACAAGGCAGGCGTAATCCGGTGCGTATCCGCCCGCTGTGGCATTGAATGAATCAGCATCTGGTAGGCGGAACAAACGGTCGTTTTCTCTACTCGTCTGGGCCTTGCGTCTCCCACATGGCCTCGGCTTCGATGATCGCCATCGGGTCTGTTGTCCTAGCCGGATGTTTGCCGCGGCGAAGAGCGAGCCACTACGCCTTGAACCGCTTGCGCAGGGCGTCGTTCGCGCGGGTCTGCCAACCCGGCCCACTCGCCCGCATCGCCTCGACCAAATCTCCGTCCAGGCGCAATGTGACCTGTCGCTTAGGGCTGTCGGAAGGCGGCCGGCCGCGACCCCGCTTGAGCAACTCGACGCCGTCGCCGGGCACGGCCCGGCTCATCATCTCGTCAGTCAGCTCCGGAATCTCATCGTACTCTTCGGCGGTGATCTCGTGAGAGTCCACCTTGGCGAGGTCGGTTGCCCCAATTCCCCTAACGGAGGAGCGAAGCGTATTTCTTTTGCTCGCGGTCATTGACCTTCCTCATCGAAAAAACATGGCGATCCTCGCCGCGCGGCGTCCAGCACACCACCACCATCCGGCCGATCAGCAGGCCGACCGTGACGAGGCGTTCCTCGCCGTATTCCTGTCGGTCGTCGAGGACGGTGACGAGGGAACTGGCAAACACCTCGGATGCCAGCGCGAAATCGCGGCCGCGCTCGGTCAACGCCTCATCTCTTTTCGCGGGGTGGAAGGTCACCACCATTGCTTATGTGTAACCACATAAATTCTCGCGTCAACGATTATTTGGAGTTACGCAAATATTCCCGCTCGTTGGCTACGACGCCAAGGGTCGCTTGCTGCCCCGGCGTGAACCGAGCTGCCCTAGCGGGCGGCGGATGAGCGATTGCGTGCACCCGTCGGAAATACGTTTGGGTTCGATCAAACGACCATAAACCTGACGCTCAAACCCGTTAGGAAAAGCTGATTGGAAATCATAAGTTTGGTTCTGAACGCAACACGGTCGGGCCGGTACGGGGCTTTCCGCAAAGACTAGCTCGCTCTCGCTGGCGTGGCTCTCCATGCCGACCTGCACAAGCGTGACGGCAGCGAGATACCTGCCGTCACGCTCGCGGGACGTTTATTCGACTGATTGGTGTCGTGCCGAATTTAAACCACAAATGTACCTGCGTGTTCCGGAGCGTAGAAGGCAATACCTTCAAATTTGTAGTCATGATTGGTAGCGATCACTTGATCGCGCTCGCCTTCAGAGGCGGTGAAGAAGTGTCCACCAGTCTTCGTGTTGAAAAAGCGGTACACTTCCTCCGCTGCAGCGCCTTGATCGACCGCGAAGTCGTAGAAGCCCACGCCTTCCAGTTTGTAGTCACGGTTGGTGGCGATCACTTCGTCACGCTCGCCCTCCGAAGTCGTGAAGAAGTGACCACCGGTTTTGGTGTTGAAAAAGCGGTATACCTCCTCCGTCGCCGCACCTTGGTCCGTGGCAAATCCACCAAAGCCAATTCCTTCGGGCCGCAGATCAGGACGGGTGGCTAGCACCTGTGCATCTTCCGCGTCAGAGATCGTGAAGAAATGCCCGCCGGTCTTCGTGTTGAAGAAGCGGTGCACACCCTCAGACGTATACGTACCGACTTCGGTGTTGCCCGCGTGCCCATTGACGTTGAACGCTGCTGTATCGAACGTCTTATAAAGACCTGTGCTTCCGAAAGACGGCGCACCATTCGTATACGAAGCGCTTGAGCCGCTCACGGTATTACCATTAAAGCTAAAACTATCGACATATAGGTTCCGGTCAGCACCCATACCGTTAGAAATATCATTTAGAAATGTAACCGAAACCTGTTGGGCATTACTGAAGTCGCCCGTAAAACTAAAGTCCTGGTATAATCCTGCTGTATGCGATGCTGTAGAAGTAAGCGTATCGCTATATGCCACTCCGTTTATCTTTACAATGAACTCAGCATCAGCTTTATACTCGAACCGGTCTTCCGAAATGCGGAACGTAAACGTGTCTACCATGGGGATGCGATCCTTAGTGTTGCTAGGCCGAAGAACCTATCGCTACGGCTCATCGATCCGAAATTTTTATGAGCTTATCAAAGATCCACGGGGGTAAACCGAGTAAAAAATACTTAGGATCGATGTTATCAAATCCAAAATCTTCTTCTAGGCGAGGATTTGCCAGCTCTTCTGTAACAACTTGTTGATCGCCAAGCGCGGGCCCGGAGTATGGGCAATCGGTTTCATTCGGTTATTTGTCGAGAAAGGTGTGTCCCTCGCGCAGCTCTAGCTATGTCTCTCATCGTTGTGCGTAGGCTTGTCTGTCTTGAGCAAGCACGACGTCGTTAATATAGGAATATTTTCTTATTGCTTCCGGATCAAACCGATTTCGACGGTCCACGGGTTAATGTCAGAAAACCGACCGTTTTCCCAGCGGCTCGCAGGTTTGAGACCGTGCGCGCAACACAGCAGCTCGATTCTGTCGGGAAAGTGTGTCGCGAAATTGATTGCTGAGAAAACGGGTTTTGCAATGCTTTCACTGGCTCCGCAGCAACAGCCGGATCTCCGGTAGGGCGGTCGGTCCTTGGGAGGGATCGTATGCCCTCCCGGCGAACAGGTTCTGCGTCTCTCAGACGTCGACGGCGGGAAAGCGTTTTCTTCCCTCCGTGTTGCGCCGCGATCGTGGATCAATGCCGCTTGGCTGAAAGGGAAATAGCCGCGCAACGCAGCCGCCTCCGAGAGAGTGGTCGATTCCGTGTCGAAGCTTGGTTGCTGTCGCCCGCGAGGCCTCTCTTCCGAAGCTACCGCAGGCTCTTAGAGTCTGACGGCCGGGTGGCCCCAGCCGAGGCTTTGAGCCTTGAGAAAATCGCCCGCCCACCCCCGCCAGCCTCGGACAAGATAGCCGCCCTAATGCTCCGGTCATGAACGATCGGGACCGGAGCCAGCCGTGACGGGCGTCTATCTTTTCGATTTGGCCTCGCAGCAGGCGCGCTACCTCGGGGTGCGGCAGGCGACCATCGCCAGCAATGTCGCCAACGCCAACACGCCCGACTACAAGGCGCGGGACGTGGTGCCGTTCTCCGAGGTGATGGCGCGCACCGCCGCGTCCGGCATGGCCATGACGCAGAGCGCCCACGTCACCACGGGCGAGGGCCGCATCCCGACGAAGCCGGTCGCGGCCGCCGAGGCCTGGGACGCCCTGTCGACGGGCAGCTCCGTCAGCCTGGAGCAGGAGATGCTCAAGGCCGGCGAGGTCAGCGGCCAGCACAACCTCAACATGGGCATCGTCAAGGCCTTCGACCGGATGCTCAAGGCGGCGGTCCGGGGCAGCTGATGATCGACCCGCTCGCCGCCTCCACCCGTCTCGCCACCGCCGGCATGGAGGCGCAGTCCCTGCGCCTGCGCATCGCCGCCGAGAACGTGGCCAACGCCCAGTCCACGGGCGACGCCCCGGGATCAGACCCCTATGCGCGCAAGACCGTGACCTTCCGCTCCGCCCTGGACCGGGCGGCCGGCGGCCCCACCGTCGCCCTGCGCAGGATCGGCACCGACGACGCGCCCTTCCGCATCGAGCGCGACCCCGGCAACCCGGCCGCCGATGCCGAGGGCAACGTCAAGATGCCCAATGTCAACGTCCTGATGGAGATGGCCGACATCCGCGAGGCCAACCGCTCCTTCGAAGCCAACGTGCAGGTGATCAAGCAGGCTCGCGCCATGGTCGCCAGCGTCATCGACCTCCTGAGGACCTGAACCCCCGCGATGATCGAAGCCCTCACCTCGCTCGCCGCCTTCGACCGGGCCGCCGGCCTCACCCGCACCGAGGCCGCGCTGCCCCTGGCGCGGACCAGCTTCCCGGTGATGCCGGCGACCACCCCGGCCGCCCCCGGCACCGATTTCGCCGACGTCATGGCCCAGCTCGCCGGGGGCCTGCGCACCTCGCTGCGCACCGGCGAGGCCACCGCCATCTCGGGCATCCAGGGCAAGGCCTCGACGCAGCAGGTGGTCGAGGCGGTGATGTCGGCCGAGCAGAGCCTGCAGACCGCCATCGCGGTCCGGGACAAGGTGGTCGCCGCTTATCTCGAACTCAGCCGCATGCCGATCTGAGGCTCTGCCGATCTGAAGCTCTCCCGATCTGAGTTTTTCGCCGATCTGATCGTTTCAAAACCCTGCCGCACCGACCCGACGGAACCGTGAACCCATGAGAGCGCTCGCCATCGCGGCCACGGGCATGAATGCCCAGCAGATGAACCTCGAGGTCATCGCCAACAACATCGCCAACCTGAACACCACCGGGTTCAAGGGCGCGCGGGCCGAGTTCACCGACCTGCTCTACCAGGCCGAGCGCCAGCAGGGCGTGCCCAACCAGGCCGGCCAGGAGCCGGTGCCGGAGGGCGCCATGCTGGGCCTCGGCGTGCGCACCGCCGCCATCCGCAACCTGCACCGGCAGGGGCCGCTCGCCAACACCGCCAACCAGCTCGACCTCGCGGTCAACGGCCGGGGCTACTTCCAGATCACCAACCCCAACGGCGAGATCAACTACACCCGCGCCGGCGCGTTCAACCGCAACAATGCCGGCCAGATCGTGACCCTGGAGGGCTATGCCCTCGACCCGGCGATCCTCATCCCCAACGGGGCGGTCGACGTGGTGATCAACCAGTCGGGCCAGGTCTTCGCCAAGGTCGACGGGCAGGTGCAGCCGCAGAACCTCGGCCAGATCACGCTCGCCAACTTCGCCAACGATGCCGGCCTGGAGCCCCTGGGCAACGGCCTCTACCGCGAGACCGGCGCCTCCGGCGCGCCGGTCACCGGCGTGCCCGGCGATCCGAGCTTCGGCAAGCTGCAGCAGGGCTACCTCGAAAGCTCGAACGTCGATCCCGTCAAGGAGATCACCAACATGATCACGGCCCAGCGCGCCTTCGAGATGAACTCGAAGGTGATCCAGGCCGCCGACGAGATGGCCGGCACGGTCTCCAAGGGCATCCGCTAGGCGCCCTCCGGCGCCTGCACCACCGACCTTCACACCGACGCCGCGGCGTCGGGGGGCTCCGGCCTCCCGGCGCGGCCGGCGGCCGCTCCACCGGGCCAGCTTTCAAGGGCGCGACCACGTCATGGGTTTTCTCAAGCGCACCGGGCGCCGCGCGGCCCTCGCCGCCGGGCTGGGTCTCCTCGCCGGCTCGGCTTCGGCCGCGGACCTGATGCTGCCGGTCCCCACGGTGACGATCTATCCCGGCGACACCATCAAGGAGACGATGCTGCGGATGCAGGCCTACCCCGAGAACTTCCGGGCCCGCACCGCCGTGGTCGACGCGCCGCTGGCGATCACCGGCCGCATCGCCAAGCGGATGTTGCTGCCCGGCGAGCCGGTGCCGGTCAACGCCGTCGACGACCCGCGCCTCGTGAGCCGGGGCACGCCGACCCAGATCGTGTTCGAGGAGCACGGCCTGCTCATCACCGCCGTCGGCGCGCCGCTCCAGAACGGCGGCCTCGGCGACGTCATCCGGGTGCGCAACACCGACACCAACCGCATCGTGCTCGGCACCGTGATGGCCGACGGCCGAATCCGGACCGGGGACCGCTGATGCGCCGCGTTCTGGCGCTGATCGCGGCGATGCTCCTGGTCCTGCCCGCGCCCGCCACCGCGGCGGGGACCCGGATCAAGGACATCGCCACCCTGAAGGGCGTGCGCGACAACCAGCTCGTGGGCTACGGCCTCGTCACCGGCCTGCAGGGCACCGGCGACACCCTGCGCAACGCCCAGTTCACCGAGCAGTCGCTGCAATCGATGCTCGACCGCATGGGCATCAACGTGCGCGACGCCCGCCTGCGCACCCGCAACGTCGCCGCCGTGATGGTGACCGCCGACCTGCCGCCCTACACCGGCACCGGCTCGCGCATCGACGTCACCGTGACCTCGCTCGGCGACGCCACCTCGCTCAAGGGCGGCACCCTGTTGATGACGCCCCTGATGGGCGGCGACAGCCTGACCTACGCCGCCGCGCAGGGGCCGCTGGCGGTCTCGGGCTTCAGCGTCGGCGGCCAGGCCGAGACGGTGACGCAGGGCGTGCCGACCGCCGGCCGCATCCCCAACGGCGCCCTGATCGAGCGCGAGGTGCCGGGCACCTTTCGCGATCTGCCCGAACTGGTGTTCGAGCTGAAGAACCCCGATTTCAAGACCGCCACCATGGTGGCCGACGCCATCAACGCCTACGCGCTCGCCCGCTTCCACCGCCGGGTGGCCGCGCCGCGCGACCAGCGCGCCATCGCCCTGCAGCGCCCGAGCAACATCGCCCAGACCCGCTTCGTGGCCGAGATCGGCGACCTCACCGTCAATCCCGACACCCCGGCCCGCGTCGTCGTCGACCAGCGCACCGGCACGGTGGTGATCGGCCGCAACGTCCAGATCTCCACGGTGGCGGTGACCCACGGCAACCTCACCGTGCGGGTCACCGAGGCGCCCGAGGTCTCGCAGCCCGCCCCCTTCTCCAACGGACAGACCGCCGTGGTGCCGCGCACCGAGGTGGCGGTCAACGAGCAGCCGGGCCGGATGGCGATCATCGGCGGCTCGGATCTCCAGACCCTGGTGCGCGGGCTCAACAATGTCGGGCTCAAGCCCAGCGACATCATCTCGATCCTCCAGGCGGTGAAGACCTCCGGAGCCCTCCAGGCGGAGCTGGTGGTGCAATGAGCGCCGACAACGCCCTGTCGCCGGCGGGCGAGCCGGCCCGGCTCGTGGTGCCGGCCCGGACCCCGATGGGACCACCCGGCGGATTGGTCCCGATGGCCCTGCGCCTGCTCGTGTGCCTCGGCGCCCTGGCGCTCGCCTCGTTCGGGCTCGGCCCGGCCCGGGCGCTGGAGGGCGCCAAGCCCGCCATCTCGGGCCTGAACCCCGGCCCGTTCAAGCCGGCGCAGCCGAAGCCTTCTGTCGCGATCAAGCCGGTCGACACCCGGATCGTCGACACCCGGATCATCGAGACGACCGGGGCGATCGACCCGAAGGCCGAGGGCGCCAAACCCGCCGAGCCGTCGAAGCCCATCGAGTCCGCCCAGGTCGCCGAGGTCAAGGCGCCCGAGGCCGCGCCGGAGCCGGTACGGCCCGCACCCAAGCCGCCGGCCTATTGTGCCAGCATCGCGGATGCCGCCGCCGATGCCCGCTTCGCCTGGCAGAAGGAGCAGCTCGCGGTGCTCGAGAAGCAGGTCGAGGAGCGCATCGCCCAGCTCGAGGCCAAGCGCGCCGAGTACGAGGCCTGGCTCACCCGGCGCAACGCCTTCCTGGCCAAGGCCGACGAGGGCGTGGTGGCGATCTACACCAAGATGCGGGCGGATGCCGCCGCGCTCCAGCTCGCCAACATGCCGGACGAGTCGGCCGCCGCGATCCTGACCAAGCTCAACGCCCGCACCGCCAGCGCCATCCTGAGCGAGATGGAGGCGGCCCGTGCCGCGCAGCTGGCCCGCATGATGACCGAGATGGGCAAGAAGGCCCGCGAGAGCGAGAAATCCTGATGTCCCGCAACACCCTTCGGGCCGGTCTGGCCCTGGCGCTCCTGGCGCCGGCTCTCGGCGCCTGCAACACGCCGATGGACCGGATGGGACAGCCGCCGCTGCTGACCCCGATCGGCACCGGCCTGCAGCCGCCGCGCGAGGCGCTGCCCACCACCTACGGTTCCCTCGGGCGGCGCACCTACCACTCGACCTGGGCGCCGGGCAGCGCCGAGATGTTCCAGGATCCCCGCGCCCGCAATGTCGGCGACGTCATCACGGTCTCGATCCTCATCGACGACAAGGCGCAGTTCGGCAATTCGAGCGACCGCTCGCGCAGTCAGAAGTCCGGCCTCGGCTTCGATTTCGGCTACGGCGTCTCGGCCCTCAAGGACACGGCCACCGCCGATACCGGCATCCGCTCCTCGACCGAGACCAAGGGCGCGGGCAACATCGACCGCTCCGAGGTGCTGCGCCTGCAGGTCGCCGCCGTGGTCACCGAGCAGATGCCCAACGGCAACGTGGTCATCAGCGGCTCGCAGGAGGTGCGGGTCAACAACGAGGTCCGCGTGCTCACCGTGGCGGGCATCGTCCGGCCGCGTGACATCTCGCGCAAGAACACCATCGAGTACGACAAGATCGCCGAGGCGCGCATCTCCTACGGTGGCCGCGGCCGCATCACCGACGTGCAGGCGCCGACCTTCGGCCAGCAGGTCTTCGAGACCCTGGCGCCGTTCTGAGGCGCCGTTCGACGAACCGGAAGGCGGGACCCGAGCCATGGCGGCCAAGGCGGACGACAAGACCGACGCGAAGGCGGGGGGCGGCAAGGGCTGGATCGCGGCCCTCGCGCTCACCAGCCTCGTCGCCATCGGCACCGGCGGCGGTCTCGGCATGTACCTCCTCTCCACCGTCGAGAAGGCGGTGGACGTGAAGAAGAAAGATGAGGAGGACAAGGCGGTCAAGGTGTTGAAATACACCGGCGACGTGGCGCTGCGCAGTGTCGGTTCGGTGGTGACGAGCCTCGCCGACACCACGGAGGCCTGGATCCGGCTCGAATCCTCGGTGGTGTTCAAGACCGGCGCCGTGCCGAACCCCGACCTCGCCCTGGCGGAGATCCGCTCCGATATCGTCGCCTATCTGCGCACCGTCACGACCAAGCAGATCGAGGGTCCCAGCGGCCTCCTGCACCTGCGCGAGGACCTCAACGAGCGCGTGGCGCTTCGCACCAAGGGACAGGTGCGCGAACTGATCGTCGAGACGCTGGTGGTGCAGTAGGGCGCGCCATGGCTGCGATATCCTCCATCCCCGGCCGGTGGTCTCTCCCCAGCCGCCACGGCCTTCCCGGAACGCGCGGGTTGCGCGGGTCCCTCTTCTTTCAGGAGAGGAGGTCCCGTGGTGCCTCACGCCCATCCGCGGCTGACCGCCATCATCCGATTTCCGATCGCGGTTCGCTTCTTCGGAGGTGCGGGAATTCAGTCGCCCCCGCCCTGCCGGACGCGCCGAGGCGCAATCCGCGACGCGACCGGTCGGAAGCCCCAAGACTTTTGTCCTCATGAAACCGGTCCTCATGAAACCGCTCATCACGGCAGGCCTCGTCCTCGCTTCCGGCCTCGTCCTGGCCGAGCCGGCACTCGCCCAGTCCGCCACGGGGCTGCCGGCGCTCGATGCGCTGCTGCCGGCCGGCAACGGCGCGGCGAGCGGGCGCATCCTGCAGCTCGTGGCCCTGCTCACCGTGCTGTCGCTGGCCCCGGGCCTCCTCGTGATGGTGACGAGCTTCACGCGCTTCGCCATCGCGTTCTCGTTCCTGCGCTCGGGCCTCGGCCTCCAGAGCACGCCGGCCAACATCTTCCTGGTCAGCCTGTCGCTGTTCATGACGTTCTACGTGATGGCGCCGACCTTCGACCGGGCCTGGAACGAGGGCCTGAAGCCGCTCACCGAGAACCGCATCTCCGAGGAGGAGGCGATCCCGAAGCTGGTCGAGCCGTTCCGCGAGTTCATGACCCAGCATGTCCGGCCGAAGGATCTGCAGACCTTCACCGATCTGGCCAGCCGCAACATCCCCCGCGCCGAGGGCGGCGAGAAGGTCGACCTGCGCATCCTGATCCCGGCCTTCATGATCTCGGAACTGCGCCGCGGCTTCGAGATCGGCTTCCTGATCGCGCTGCCGTTCCTCGTCATCGACATGATCGTGTCGACCATCATCATGTCGATGGGCATGATGATGCTGCCGCCGACCGTGATCTCGCTGCCGTTCAAGGTGCTGTTCTTCATCCTGATCGACGGCTGGAACATGCTGGTCGGAGGCCTGGTCCGGTCGTTCTTCTAGGATCTGTCCGGTTCATTCCGAACCAGCCGGACTCTGGTGTCTTTCGTCGTTTGTCGGGTCGGGACATCCGGTTTCCACGAATCCCTGACAAATTCGAGGGCGTGGCTCGCAGCCCCTCGGCCCCGTGGCGGAAGTGGTATCGACCGGCCCTGCCGGCGGCCTCAGAGGATTACGGCAGCCGACGCGCCGCCTTCATCGATGAAGCGTTGACACAGCACCGCCAGAAGCCAGACCGCGTGTTTCAGGTCTCGGATTCCGGCTCGTAGCGCCTTTGCCGGCGCAAGGCGCGTGCGACGGACCTGCTGGGCCAGCCACTGGGTGTGCACCAGGCGGATCTGCACCGGCATGCGCCGCAGGCCCAGGCGCTGCGCGATGGCGGTTCGATGGTGCCCTCCGACGATGCGGACGAGTTCGCCATCGGCCGCGATGGCGACGCTGACCTCGCGTTCCTTCAGCTCGGCCCGGCCGCTCCGTACGCTGGTGCTGGCGAAGGCGCCGGCGATCTCACGCGACACGTGCTGGCGTGGCAGAAATCCGTGCTGCTCGATGCTCTGTCGCAGAGTCCGGTAATGTTGGAAATAATCCCGGATCAGTTCCGGCGTCGCGAGACGGACGCCATTGTGGATCTGGGGGCGCCCGAGCGCCGCGACCGCGAGAAGCTGCTGGTACGCGACCGTCTGATGCAGGCGGTCTTCCGGCTGAAAGATCGCCTCCATCTCCAGGTGGACTTCGGAGGGTTCCAGAGGCACGAGGGCCGAGGTCCACTCGGCTCCGTCGAGGAACCAGTGCGACAGGCGAACGTGGTCGCGACCGTCCGAGACAACGTCGATCAGGCGACGCTTGAGCCGGGCCGGATCGATCTCGGCGATCAGATCCTCGCCGAAGCCGCGCTCGATGTACTCGAAGCGGGCCGCCCGGACGCTTCGCCGTTCCGAGACGCGGCGGAATACGGTGTCAAACCAGCGATCCGCCAGCAGACCGGGTCGGATCAGCGGGGAAACCAGCTGCGCGGCCTGACGGGCCGGGGGCATCGCCGGCGTGGCCGCCGCCTGCGCGTGACTGGGGGCGCCGACATAGACGGCAGGTGCTGGACGAGGTCTCGATCTGCCAGGGATCGTTTCTGTCTCGACACATCCGAGATCGCGCAGAGCCGGCTTGATCATCTTGCCTATACCTGACGAAAGCGGCGGGCGCCGAATATCGATGGCGCACATCCCGCTGAACGTCGGCTGTATTCAGACCATATTGTGAGAAAATCTCAGCCTATGATTTGGTTTATGCCGACCAATGATATGCAAAGCCCCCTCTTTGCACATGAAATCATGCGTTTTCGAATCGTATTCCAGTCGTCAAAGTTCGGTTCTGATCGCCACATAACCTTGCGATTTGTGTCGGCGATGCAGAGGTTAGCCGGGCATGGAGTCGGATGTCTATGACAAAGATATCGATGACCTGACGGGGATGAAGCGCAGCGCCGTCGATGTGCGTGAGCGCACCGCATTCCGGACCGATGGCCGGTCCGGGTCGGGTTCGGACGGCCCCGATGGCGCTGCGACGCGATCTCCGCGACGCAATCTCCGCGCAAGGCTGGCGGGCGACAGGACGCTATCGGATCGCGGATCCGAAGCGGAGCAGCCCACCGAATGTCCGGTCTTCAGCACGCCGAACGGCTCTGGAACAACATCCTCGCGCTCGGCGGACGGCGCATCGCCGCCCTGTCGCTGATCGGCGTGGTGGTGTTCCTCGCCGTCGGCCTCGGCGCCTATTACCTGAGCCGCCCGGCCCAGGAGCCGCTCTATACGGGCCTCAGCCGCGAGGATGTCGGCCGCATCGGCAGCGTCCTGAAAGACGCCAACATTCCGTTCGACGTCAGCGCCGACGGCGCCGCGGTGCTCGTCGCCTACGGGCACACCGCCCAGGCCCGCATGCTGCTGGCCGAGAAGGGCCTGCCGCAGAGCGCCAAATCCGGCTACGAGCTGTTCAACGATCTCGGCTCCCTCGGCATGACCTCGTTCATGCAGGAGGTGACCCGGGTGCGCGCCCTCGAGGGCGAGATCGCCCGCACCATCCAGGGCATGAAGGGCGTGAAGGCCGCCCGCGTCCATATCGTGCTGCCCGACCGGGGCTCGTTCCGCCGCGACCAGCAGCCCCCCTCGGCCTCCGTCGTGGTGCGCACCGAACCGGCCGACGACGTCAGCGGCGCCCAGTCGATCCGCCACCTCGTCGCCTCCGCGGTGCCCGGCATGAAGCCCGACCGCGTCACCGTGATCGGCTCGGACGGATCGCTGCTGCTCTCGGGCGACGACGCCAACGCCGTCCCCACCGGCAAGATGGCGACCCTGGAGAAAACCATCGGTCACGAGGTGCAGGACAATATCCGCCGGACGCTGACCCCCTATCTCGGTGTCGGTAACTTCGAGGTCAGCGTCGCGGCGCGCCTGAACACCGACAAGACGGTACAGAACGAGACTATCTTCAACCCCGACCAGCGCGTCGAGCGCTCCACCCGCGCCGTGCGCGAGACCGAGAACTCGCAGAACCGCAACGCCGCGCAGCGCCCGACCACCGCGCAGGCGAACCTGCCGGACCAGCGCGCCCGCTCGGACGGCAACGACTCGGCCAGCAACGAGACCCAGAAGCGCGAGGACCTCACCAACTACGAGATCTCCTCGAAGACGATCCAGACGGTGAGCGACGGCTACAACATCAAGCACATCTCGGTGGCGGTGCTGGTCAACCGCGCCCGCCTCACGGCACTGGCCGGGCCGGATGCCAGCAAGGCCGCCATCGACGCCCAGGTCGCCGAGATCGAGCAGCTCGTCGGCTCGGCCGCCGGCTTCAACAAGGAGCGCGGCGACAACGTGAAGGTCGCGGCCGTCGGCTTCGTCAATGACGGGCAGCCGCTGGAGCCGGTGGCGCCCCTGAGCCTCACCGACGTGCTGATGCGCCAGTCGGCGACCCTGATCAACGCCGGCACCATCCTGCTCGTGGCCGGCCTGCTGATCTGGTTCGGGCTGCGCCCGGCCATGCGGGCGATCCTGGAGATCCCCGCCGCACAGCAGGAGGAGGCGCGGGCGCTCGCCGCCGCCGCCGAGATCCAGGCCCTGGCGGATGCCGCGCCGAACGCCGCGCTGGCGGGACCCGGCGCCCAGCCGGCCGCGGGTTCGGCCGCCGTGGCGAGCCTCGCGGCCCCCGCCTCGAACCCGGTCGGCGCCATGATCGAAGACCTCGCCGACAAGCTGAACCGCTCGCCGCAGAAGAGACTCGAGCAGATGATCGAAGCCGACGAGGCCCAGGCCGCCGAGATCCTGAAGCGCTGGCTCCTGCGTGAGGCCGCGTGATGGCCGCCGCGATCGCCCGCTTCCTGCCCGACTTCTCCGACGCCGTGGCGCCGGCGCGCACCGCCCCGGCGGCCCGGCCGCCCGCCGCCCCGGCACCCCGGCCCGTCGACGGCCTCGCGGCTCTGCTGCGCAAGCCGGCGGCCCCGCCCGAGGACCGCGAGGCCCTGCTGCGCGATGCCGAGGCCAGGGGCCTGGCGCGCGGGCGCGACCTCGGCCGGGCCGAGGCGGCGGCCGAAACCGCCTCGGTCCTCGCCTGCCTGCAGGCCGATTACGACGCCCGCCTCGTCGAGATGCGCCAGGCCTGGTGCGCCGAGGAGGGCGACCGCCTCGCGGCCGGCTTCGCCGAGGCGCTCCAGGCGCTCGGGGCCGGTCTGACCGACCGCGTCGGCCATCTGCTGGTGCCGGTGCTGACCGAGGCGCTGCGGCGCCAGGCCGTCGACGAACTCGCCCGGAGCCTCGCCCGCATCCTCGGCGACGTGCGCGCGCCCGTCCGGGTGAGCGGCCCGGCCGACCTCCTCGAGGCGGTGGCGGGCAAGCTCGGCCCCTTCGAGGCCTCCGTCGCCTTCGTGCCGTCGGATGCCGCCGACGTGTCGGTCCAGGCCGACCAGACCGTGATCGAGACCCAGCTCGGCGCCTGGGGCCGCCTCATGACCGCCGCGGTCGGGGGAGCCTGACGCCATGGCGGACGACAAGCTCCAGGAGATCATCATCATCCGGCGCCGGGGCGGCGAGGAAGAGGGCCATCACGGCGGCGCCTGGAAGATCGCGCTGGCCGACTTCATGACCGCCATGATGGCGCTGTTCCTGGTGCTCTGGCTGATCGGCTCCACCACCAAGGAGACGAAATCCGCCATCGCCGAATACTTCAACCCGGTGAAGCTCGCCGATTCCAGCTTCGACCGCCGCGGCCTGCGCGATCCCCAGAACAAGCCCGGAGAGCCGACCCCCGAGGAGGGCAAGCCGGACGGGGGCACGGGCGAGGGCAGCACGGAGGGCAAGACCGGGGGCAAAAGTGATGGGAAGAGCGACGGCAAGGGCGCTTCCGCCGCGCCGGGCACCCGGGCGCGCGAGGCGGCCCTGTTCCAGGACCCCTACGCGGTGCTGGCCAAGCTCGCCGCCGAGATCGAGCCCGGCCCCGAGACCGCCTCCGCCGACGCGGTCGCCACCGAGACCGGCGAGCCCGGGATCAAGGGCGGCGAGGCCGCGCGCGATCCGTTCGACCCGCTCTACTGGCAGGTCGCGCCGCTGGCCAAGACCCGGACCGAGCAGGCCGGCTCCACCGCGACGGTGACGCCCCTGCACCAGGACAGTCTGCCCGATGCCCGCGGGGCGGCCCCCGGCCCGAAGCCGGCGCCGATCCGTGTCGCGTCGGCACTGCCCGGCGAGACGGATTCCAAGGTCCTGGCGATGCTGGGCAAACCCGATCCGGTCGCGGGTCCGAAGGACGGCAAGGCCGTGCCGGATTCCAAGCCCTCGTCGGAGTCCAAAGCCTCCGAAGTGAAGACGTCCGAGGTGAAGACGTCCGAGGTGAAGACGTCCGAAGCGAAGGCGCCCGAAGCGAAGGCGTCCGAAGCGAAGGTGGCTGCGGAAGCGGCGGAGAAGATTCTTCGGGATGCCAAGCAGGCGGCTGACGCGGCCGAGACCGCCGCGATGGCCGAGATCAAGGCGGAGATCGCCAAGGTCCTGCCGTCGCAAGGGGGCGCTCCGGCACCCCGGACCGAGGTTCGGCGGACCGGCGAGGGCATCCTCATCAGCCTCACCGACGAGGTCAATTTCAGCATGTTCAGCGTCGGGTCGGCCGAGCCGCAGGCCAAGGTGGTGCGCGCCCTGGAGCAGGTCGCCCGCATCCTCAAGGACCGTCCCGGGCGGATCATCGTGCGCGGCCACACCGATGCGCGGCCGTTCCGCTCGGAGGTCTACGACAACTGGCGCCTGTCCTCGGCCCGCGCCCAGATGGCCTCCTACATGCTGGTGCGCGGCGGCGTCGCCGATGCCCGCCTCGAGCGCATCGAGGGCTATGCCGACCGGCAGCCGCGCAATGGCGCCGACCCGAAGGCCGCCGAGAACCGGCGCATCGAGATCCTGCTGCGGGCGCGCCCCGAATGAGGGGGGGCACCGGATTGCGCCGGGCGTGGCTCGCCGGCGGCCTCTTCGTCGCCGGTGCGATGCTCGCCGCACCGGCTGGAGCGGCCGATGCTCATGGAAGTTCCCCGGCGGGCGGCCACGGCAGTTCCCCTGCGGGGGGAGCGACAAACGCCCCGGCAAGCTCTCCGACCGGCGATCACGGAAGTGGCGCCGCCGCGGCCGCGCCGATCGAGCCGCTGCCGGTCAAGCCGCGCCCGGTCCCGGTCGAACTCGTTCGGACCCTGCAATTGCTGCAGGACCGCATCGCCCAGGGCTCGGCCCAGGCGCATCAGGGCCAGCGCGCCCTTCTGGCGCTGGCGGAATCGCGCATGCTCGCCCTCGAACCCGAGGTCTGGACCGACTCCGCCGCCCTGAATGCGGCCGTCAGCTTCGCTCTGGGCGGCGGTGGGCCGACGGTGCTGCGCCACCTCGTCGCCTCGGGCAAGCTGCCGGAGGCCGAAACGCCCCTGGTCCTCGGGGCGCTCGCCTATCTGGAGGGGCGCGAGAAGGAGGCCCGGGCCCTGCTGGTCAAGATCGACCCGCAATCGGTGCCGGTCAGCCTCGGCGGCCAGCTCGCCCTGGCCCAATCCGCGCTCGTCGTGCGCGATGATCCGACCCAATCGGTCCGCCTGCTCGACCTGGCGCGTCTGCTGGCGCCCGGTACGCTGGTGGAGGAGGGGGCCCTGCGCCGCGAGATCTTCGTCCTCGCCCAGGCCAACGACCTGTCCAAGTTCGAGACCCTGGCGATCCAGTATCTGCGCCGCTTCCGCCACTCGGTCTATGCCGGCAATTTCCGCCAGCGCTTCGCCGCCGCGCTCACCCGGCTCGATTTCACCGGGGACGACACCCGGTTCGGGCGCCTCCAGGCCATGCTCGACGAGATCGAGGTCGAGGGACGGCGCGAACTCTACCTCCTCGTCGCCCGCGCGGCCCTCGACCAGGGCAAGGGCGGGACGGCGGTCTTCGCCGCCGAGCGCGGCGTCACCCTGACCGAGCCCGGCTCGGTCGATGCCATGCGGGCGCGCCTCTACCGGGCGGCGGCCCTCGTCGTGGTGGACGGGCGCTTCGAGGAATCGATCGAGACTCTGCGGATGACCGATCGCACCCTGCTGGAGCCCGCCGACCGCGACCTGCTCGATGCGGCCCTGTCGACCGCGCGCGGGATCCGGGCGAATGTCGTTGCCCCGGCCCTTGTCCCGGCCCCGGCCCCAGCGCCGGCCCAGGCGCCGATTCCGGCCGCAGCGGAGTCGACGGGCGCCCGGGTTCTGCCCGTCGCCCCCGCCATCGCGCGGGCGCAGGGCGCGCTCGGACGCGTCGACGAGATCATGCGGAGGAGTGAGCGATGAACGCGCTCGGTGCCACTTATCCCGGTTCCCGATCCCTCGCCGATCCGGCGGGGTCCCGCTCGACCGGATACGAGACGCCGGAGCCCGGCGCCGACGCTTTCGGGACCGTGCTCGGAGCCCTGCACGGTGCGCGAGCCCCGGGCGACACCGTTCCGCCGAAGGCCGAGCGCGGGAAGCGCGGAGAGGACGCCGCCGGCATCGACGACAGGACAGCGTCGCGGGACGGCGAGACGGCATCGCGGGAGGACAAGACGGCGGAGGCGGAGGGCCATCCGGCGTCCGCCGACGCACAGGCGCCGTCACCCGGCGAGGGCTCCGGCCCGATGGCCCTCCTCGCCCTCCTGATGCCGTCCGGCGGGACGCCGGCACCGAGACCGCACGACCTGCCTCAAGAAACGCTGGAAACGCTGGTGGCCCGCGCCCTGCCGGGCCAGGGCGTTGCCTCGGCGGCCGTGCAGGTTGACGGCGTGGCTCTGGCGGCCGGGTCGGAAGCCAGCCTCGCCCCTCTGGCGCCGGGGATGGAGGCCGCGTCCGGAACCGCCGAGGCGCGCACCCGCGTCACGGTACTCCAGCGCGAAACCCACTTCGCCCCGGTTCGCCCGAACCTTCTGCCCGGCACCTCTCCATCGGGAGCCGAGACGGGCAGCCAGGCGATCATCGCCGGAACCCCGGCCTTCGGCCCGCCCGATGCGGCATCTCTGGCGCATGAGGCCGCCGGTCTGTTCGATGCCGCGGCGATGCCCGCATCCCCGTCCGTGTCACCTCCGGGCGGTGCGCCGGTCGCGGCTGCGGCTCATTCGGGCTCGGCAAGCCCGGTTCAGGACCCGGACCGAGCGATGGCCGCAGCCCTGGCCGATCCGGCGCGGCTGGCGGCGGCGCGCGCGCAGAGTGCCGGCGCGAACGGGTCTCCGCTCCCGGGCGCGCCCTCCGGCCCCCCGGCCGGGCTCGGGGCCGCATCCCCGGATGCCGAGGCGCGGGCGGATGCCCGATCCGGCCTCGGCGAAACTCGGGGAGCCGGCGCGGCCGCGCGGACGCCGGATCTCGGCGTCGCCTCCGCGCTGCGCGGTCCGCTGCCGTCCAGTGGTGGATCGGTCCAGTCCGCCGGCCTCGCCCGGACGATGGCGGATGCCGGGTGGCGGATCGCGCCGGCGGTCGCCTCCGGGGCTGGCGAGGCCGCCATCCCGTCCGCGCCGAACCCGGCTCCGTCCCTGCCGGGCATCGCCGATCCCGGCCTTGTAACCGGGGCCTTGCCCGGCCCCGCGGCCGCCCCCGCGCAGCAGGTCGCTGCCGCCGTCGTGGCGGCGCTTCCACCCGGCCCGCCTGTGCTTCCCGGCGCAGCCCAGGGGGAGGGGCCTTTGAGGCTCCTGACGCTGCAACTGCACCCGGCGGATCTCGGCACCGTCCTGGTGCGGATGCGCCTGCGCGACGGTCAGCTCGCGCTGAGCCTGCAGGCTGGTCGTGAGGACACGGCGCGTCTCCTGCGCGAGGGCGGTGCGGTCCTGAACGACCTCCTGCGTCAGGCCGGATATCGTTCCGAGGCCGTGACGGTCACCATCCTGCCGGGCAGCCCGCAGGGCGACGGGTCGGCCAATCCAGGCTCGCAACAGGGACAGGGCGCACAAGGCTTCCCGGCGCAGGGCGAGTCCGGCGCGAACCAGGGCCGTGCGACGCCCGACCAGTCGGGCCGGCGTGCCCCGGACGAGTCCGGTGCGGCCTCCCACGATTCCCGAGAGCGGATGCATGAGAGCGTTTCGAGCAGCCCTGATCGCAGCGGCGTTTACCTCTAGCCTTCCGGGCGCGGCGGTCGCCAACAGCGCGCCGCCGGCGCCCGCCAAGGCCGCCGCGCTGCCCGCCTCGGCCAATATCTGCGAGCGCGAGATGGCGGGCGCCTCGGCCCGGCACGGGGTACCGCTCGGCGTGCTCTACGCGGTGGGCCTGACCGAGAGCGGCAGGCGCGGCTCGCTGCAGCCCTACGCCATGAACATCCAGGGGCGGGCCTATTTCGGGACCAGCGCCGCCGACGTGATGAGCCAGCTCGCCCAGGCCCGGGCCGGCGGGATCAAGCTCGTCGATCTCGGCTGCATGCAGATCAACCATCACTACCACCGCGAAAAATTCGCGAGCCTGGAGGCGATGATCGATCCGCGCCAGAACGTCGAGTACGCCACCCTGTTCCTGAAGCAGTTGAAGGCGCGCGAGGGCAGCTGGACCCTGGCGGTGGCGCGCTACCATGCCGGGCCGAACAACAACCCGGCGCAGAAGCAGTATGTCTGCCGGGTCATCACCAACATGGTCGCCACCGGCTTCGGAGCCTGGACCCCGGGGGCGCGCAGCTTCTGCCAGTGAGGGAGATCAGCCGACGAAGGTGTAGCCCATGAAGCGCTTGGCTTCGATCGGATCGTAGCCGAGGCGCTGGCTGAGCTTCTTGCGCAGCTTGCTGACGTGGCCCTCGATGACGCTTTCCTCGACGCCGTTGCTGTAGACGCCGTAGACGATGTTGTAGATCTGCGCCTTCGTCATGCGGCGGCCGCGATGGCGCACCAGGCATTCGAGGATGTGCCGTTCCCGGCGCGGCAGGGGCAGCACCGCGCCGTCGACCTCCGGGTCGCGGCCATCGAAATGCACCTTCAGGCGCGCGGCCTCGGGCGTCGTTTCCCGGACCGGCTGGGTCTCGGCGTTGACGCGGCGCCAGATCGCCTCCGAACGCGCCAGGATCTCGCGGATGTGGACGGGCTTCGGCAGCACGTCGTCGATGCCGGCCTCGAACAGCTGGAGGGTCTGGTCGAGCGAGCGCACATCGCTCAGCGCGATGATCGGGGCGCGCGACATCTTCCGGATCAGACCGGCGCAGCGCGCCCGGCCCTCGAAATCCCCGAGCAGGAAGCCCTGGATCGCCTCCCGGTCGACCGGCGAGGAGGACTGGAACCAGTGCGTGAATTCCTGCGGATCGAGCCCGAGGGAGGAGATGCCTTCGCGATCGAAGCTGGCCTTGTATCCGGAATTTACTGATGGCCGCTCATCGACCAGGACGTACATCGACAGTCTCCGGGTCACCGTGCACGTCAATCACAGGCGAACGTGTCAACGCGCATAGGCAAGACAACTGAAAGCTCCGCCGGCGCTTAGTCAATGTAGGCGGAGACAAAGCAGGGCGGTTCGATTCGGCTATCATTCAGCAATGTCGAGCATCGACCGCGCCGTCAATGGCTGAATGAGCACACGCGAACGTGATCGAACCGCTTTGGCATACCAAATTGCCGCGCCCGAGATCGTGCCGCATCACGCCGCCGCGCGCACCAGCCTGGCATCCTCCAGGGCCGCCTTGAATTCGGCGAGGCAGAAGCCGGGTTCCTTTTTGGCGCGGATGTCCTGATTGGTGCGGATGTCCTGGTCGGCGCGGATATCCCGGTCCGCGAGGATGCGCTGGATGGCGACGCCGACATAGACCCCGTCGAGGATCAGCTTGAAGAAGACCGTCACGGGTTCGGTGACGAATTCCATGTCGAGCACGACGGTGAGGGAGCGGCCCCAATCGAACTGCACGTCGGCGCCGTCCGCATAGGCGATCGTCGCTTCCTTGAAGAACGGTTCGGCCGAGGAGGCGACGAGGTCGGCGATGTTGCCGTGTCGCGCAGCCTGCACCCATCCGATCAGGATGCCGCCGTCGAGCAGGCAGAGTTCGGCGATGAAGTCGCGGATCGCGGTGGCGAAGACGCGCTCGGCATCGGCGAGCACGTCCGGCTCGTGCCAGGGCGAGGCTTCGGCGGAAAACGACGTTTCGGTCATCAGCGCGCCTTCGAGAACAGGAAGAACAGGATCTGAGCCACTGCGCTGTAGAACTCCGCGGGAATCATCTGGTCCACCTCGACACTGTCGTACAGGGACCTTGCGAGAGGCTTGTCTTCCACCACCGCGATGCCGTTCGCCTCGGCGATTTCTCGGATGCGCAGGGCGACGAGGTCCTTGCCCTTGGCCAGCACGAGGGGCGCGGGCTGCTCGTCGCGGGCATAGCGCAGCGCGATGGCGTAGTGCGTCGGGTTGGCGATCACCACGGTGGCCTGTTTGACGTTGGCGAGCATGCGCTTGCGCGAGCGATCCTGCGCCAGCGAGCGCAGCCGGCTCTTCACCAGCGGATCGCCCTCCGTCTGCTTGTGCTCGTCCTTCAGATCCTGCTTCGACATCCGGAGCGAGCGCTGCCAGCGCATCCGCGACCAGACCAGGTCGGCGGCCACGATGACGATCGTGGCGATGCACACGACCGAAATGAGCCGGATCGACACGGTCAGGATGAGATCCGGGATCTGGCTCGGGTCGGCGAACATGGCACTCACGACTTTGCCGCCCTCCGAGCGCAGGAGCAGCAGGGCAATGAGACTGACACTTAAAAATTTAAGGACCGATTTCAGGAATTCGGCCTGACCCGCCTTTCCGAAGATCCGTCCCCAGCCGGCCATCGGCGACACCCTGGACCATTGCGGGCGGATGCGTTCGAGGACGAGGCTCGGCACGTTCTGGATCAGCGCCGAGACGAGGCCGCAGCCGCCGATGACCAGTACGATCGGCACCAGGAAGCGCGCCGCCGCCAGGGCGGTGGCTTCGAGGAGGCGCGCCACGTCCTGGTTGTTCTCGAGGGCGAAGTCGCGGGGGTGGTCGAGGAACGGAGCCAGCGCCTGGATCAGGGGCGTGAGGGACTCGCGGAGACCGAAGCTGAGGGCGATGAGCAGCCCGAGAATCGAGGCGAAGATCGGCGCCTCGCGCGAGAACGGGACGTTGCCCTTCTCGACCGCCTCGCGGATCTTGCGCTCGGTCGCCGCCTCGGTCTTGCTCTCTTTGTCGTCGTCGGACATCGCATGACCGGGCCGGGACCGCTCGCCCTAGCGGACGAGGGTCTCGACCTCGCCCTCGGCGTTGATTTCGAGTTCGCCGCGCCCGGCCATCTCCAGGGCGAGATCGGTGATGCTGCGGCGCGCCTCGGTCACGTCCTTCTGGGCCGCCGGCTCGCCGCCGTTCAATTCGTGCTCGACCATGCGGCGGACGCGGGCGGAGAGCGCACTCAGGATGACGCCGCGGAACTCGGCATCGGTGCCCTTCAGGGCCAGGACGAGGCGATCGTTGGGCACCGCGTCGAACAGGGTGGTGCGGGCGCGCGGCGCCAGCTTGACGATGTCGTCGAAGGTGAACAGCAGGCCCTTGAGGATCTCGACGGATTTCGGTCGCGATTCGGACAGGCTGGACAGCACCTCGTCGATCTGGGTGCGCTCCATCTTGTTGATGATGTCGGCCATCTTGGCGTGGGTGTCCGCCCCCGCATTGCGGGCCCCGTTGGCGAGCAGGTCCTCGTTCAGGGCGCGCTCGATGGTGGCGATCACCTCGTCGCAGACCGGCTTGAAGCTCAGCATCCGCCGCATCACCGTGTTGCGGGTGGGTTGGGGCAGATGGGCCATCACCTTCGCGGCCGCCGCGGGCTTGAGGCGCGACAGGATGAGGGCCGCCGTCTGCGGATGCTCCTTGACGAGGTAGCTCGCGATCACGCCCTCGGAGACCGCCGCCATGCGCTCCCAGACCGAGCGGTCGGCATCGCCCCGGACATCGGCCAGGATGGCGGCCACCTGATCGGCGGGCATCAGGCCGGTGAGCAGCTTCTCCACCTCGGACGCGGTGCCGATGAGGCGCCCATCGGCGGAAAACTCGTGCGAGAACATCTCGACAATGTCGTCGAGCTGATGCGCGCTGACCGTGCCGAGCTGCGTCGCCGAGCGGGTGATGCGGCGGATCTCGTCCGGCTCGAAATATTTCAGCAGGCGCCCGGCCGCGGGCTTGCCCATGGCCAGGAGCAGGGCCGCGACCTCGTCCACCGGGTTGAGGGGCCGATGGGCGCCCGGGGCCCGTTGGGGGATCGGCACGCTCGCCACGGTCTTCGTCCTCAGCCGTTCTGGCCGGCGTCGGCCGGGCCGACGATCTCGGTCAGGGAGACGCCGAAGCGGGAATTGTCCTCCTCGACCACGACGATCTCGCCGCGCGCCACGACCCGACCGTTGACGGTGACGTCGACGGGTTCGCCGACCCGGTGGTCGAGGGGCACGATGGCGCCGCGCCCGAGCTTCATCAGGTTGGCCACCGGCATGGTGGCGGAGCCCAGCACGACCTGGATCAGCACGGGGATGCGCAGGATCGAATCGAGGTTGCGGCCGTCGCCGATCCGCGCGTCGTTCCCGGCCGGCACGTCGACCGACACGCTGGGGAACACCGGGGCGGTGCCGGCGGAGGCGATGTCCGCATCGTCGAAGGGGCTGTTGCTCATCATCCGCTCGTCAGGGGCTGCAATCGAAGGCCGGACAGGAGGCCGGCCGGGTGCGGAAGGGATAAGGATCGGGGAAAGTCGGTCCGCACGCAAGCGGATCGGCGTCAGGCGGTCAGTTGGTGCCGACCTGTGGCCGCCACATCGCGGCCCGGTCCTTCGCGGCCCGGTCCTTCGCCACTTGGTCCTTCGCGACCCGCGATCTCGCGACGGCTGGCCTCCAGCTCGGCCAGGGTCTGGCGCGCTTCGCCGATGCGCTGGTCGAGCGCTTCGAGGATCTCGCGACCCTCGGTGCTGAAGTTGCGCACCGCCTCGCCCGCTTGGGCCAGGGCCTGACCGGACTGCGTCAGGATGCGGCCGTACTCGGCCTGCGTCCGGTCGAGGCGCTTCAGCTTGAGGTACATCGGCACCACGCAGGCGCTCGTCGCCATGAGGGCGAGGAGCAGAATGGTATCAACCCACGGGGTCATGGGGCACGCCCTCCTGGTCCTGCGTGATGGCTTCGTCGACGCGCAGCACGTAGGAGCCCTGCGCCTGGCCCATGTGGCACCAGAACAGCGCCCGGTCGTTGCCCTCGAGCTTCACCCGCGTCGCCGGCGTCGCGTCGAGGCCGATGACCTGGCCGACCTTGAGGTCCGCGATCTCGCCGAGCGTGAGCGTGCGCTCCTCGAGCACCGCCCGCAGGGTGACCTCCGCCTTCTGCACCTCGGCGGCGATCTGCTGCGTCCATTTCGGGTCGCGGGCGGCCGAGTCGCCGGTCAGCACCTTGGCAAGGGCCGGCCGCATCGGGTTGATCACCGACTGGGGCAGGATCAGGAACATCTCGCCGCCGCGATTGAGCGCCTGGACCGAGAACTTGGCCTCGACGGCCTTGTTGTTGCGCCCGCCGATCACCGCGAACTCCATCCGGGTCTCGGTGCGCTCCAACCGGAACGGCGTCATCGAGACGAGGGAGAACGACGATTCGAGGGCCTTGCCGACCTGCTCCAGGATGGTCTGGGCGAGGCGGATCTCGAGGCTGGAGAACGGGCGCTCGTCCTCCACCGGCGGCTCGGCCCCATCCGCACCGAACAGGGCTTCCACCAGGGTGAAGAGGAAGTCGCGGTCGAGGCCGACCAGGATGTGGCTGTCCCATTCGGGGGCGTGGAAGATGCCCGCGATCGCGTTGTTCTCGTAGGCGTCGAGCATCTCGCCGAAGCGGCCGCTGGTGACGCCGCTGAAGGAGAAGTAGACCGGCGATGAGACGAGGGGCTTGAGGTTGTCCGAGCAGCCCGAGGTGAGCCGGTCGAACACCACGTGCAGCATCGGCATGCGGTCGAGGGAGAGCCCGCCCGCTTCGATCAGGCGGGCACGGACCTCGGCGGCGTTCCCGGTGGGGACGTTCATGCTCAGGCGGCCTCCCTCTGCGCGCCGCCGTTGACGGTGGCGTTCTCGACCTCGTCGATGGTGGGCCGGTCGCTCAGGGCGATACCCTTGCGGCCATGCTCGACGGCGATCTGCGGCACGGCCCCGCTCATGTAGGCGATCAGGCTCTGCTTGACGATGACGTAGACGTGGTTCTGCTTCTCGCGGATGATCTTGATCTTGATGGCGAAGGGGCCGAGCACGCCGTAGGACATGAACACGCCGAAGAAGGTGCCCACCAGCGCCGCGCCGATGAGGCCGCCGAGGATCTGGGGCGACTGATCGAGGGCGCCCATCGCCTTCACGATGCCGAGCACCGCCGCCACGATGCCCAGCGCCGGCATCGCCTCGGCCACGGTGGTGACCGCGCCGTAGGGCTTGAGGCGATCCTTGCGGTAGCCGCTGATCTCCTCCTCCATCAGCGCCTCGATCTCGTGCGCGCGGGCGTTGCCGATCAGGATGAGACGGGCATAGTCGCAGATGAACAGCACGAGGTCGGCGTTCTTGGCGATGTCCGGGTAGGCCTTGAAGATCTCGGAATTGGCCGGGTCGTCGAGGTGGGGCTCGACCTCGTTGCGGGGCTTGGCCTTCAGCTCGCGCATCAGGGCGTGCAGGAGGCCCAGCAGCGCGAGGTAATCCTTGCGCTTCGGCACCTTGCCGGTCAGCGCATCGAGGCTGGCCTTGCCCGAGTCGACCACCGTCTTCATCGGGTTGGCCATCACGAAGGTGCCGGCCCCCATCCCGCCGATGATGACGAATTCCCAGGGCTGCCAGAGCACGACCAGATGGCCGCCCATGGCGACGAAGCCGCCGAGCATGCAGCCGATTGCGATGACGAGGCCGATCAGAACGCCCAAGGCTCGACGCCTCCGCTGGGGATGGAAAAATCCGATGGAGCGGACCTAACCAGGATGGCTTGCGTGGGGCTGGATCGTTTCTCCCCCGAAACGCCGGGTCCGGGTGGGACCGCGCGCGGCGCCGCGCGTTGACGCTGCGCAGAGTAACCGAAGCGAGACCGCCCGATGAGCAGCACGGCCACGCCCGACAACGACCACGAGCCCGCCACCGTCAACGTCTCGGAGCCCTGGACCTTGGCCTATTGGGCCCGCCGCTTCGAGGTGCCGCGCGAGGAGGTCGAGGCGGCCGTCGCGGCGGTGGGGCACGATCCCCAGGCCGTCGCCGCGCGGCTCGGCCGGCCCTGGCCGTTCGAGGGCAGCGGCATCGTGTAAGGGCGAAGCGGCGTCCCTCAGCGGCGCCCGCTCGAGCCGAAGCCGCCGGTGCCGCGGGGGCCGGACTCGGTGATGCGCGGAGCCGCACCGGGCCCGTCATGCCCGGTCTCGTCCCGAATCGCGAAGGTCGGCCGCATCACGCGGGTGAAGACGAGCTGGGCGATGCGGTCGCCCGGCTCGATCCGGATGCCGGCGGCGTCCGGGCCGGGCGGATTGCGGTTCCAGGCCGAGATCATCAGCGGCCCCTCGTAGTCCGCGTCGATCACGCCCGTGCCGTTGCCGAGGACCAGGCCCTCGCGGTGGCCGAGGCCGGAGCGCGCGAAGAGGAGGCCGCACCAGCGCGGATCGCGGATCGCCAGGGAAAACCCGGCCGGGATCAGGGCCGGCGGACCCTGCGGCGCCAGGATCAGGGGCGCGTCGAGGCAGGCGTGGAGATCGAGGCCGGCGGCCTGGGCCGAGCCCCAGCGCGGAAATCCCCAGCCGGCGAGGCGGGAATCGAGCAGGCGCAAGTCGACGGCGAGGTCGACGGCGAGGCCGAGGCCGATGGAGAGGTCGACGGCGAGGCCCTCGGCACCATCGGGTCCGGCGGTCATGCGGTCCGCGCCGCGATGGAGTCGGCCAGCGCGACCGTCCGGGTCGCCTCCGCGGCATGCAGGCGCTCCACCATCTTGCCGTCGAGGCCGATGACGCCGCGGTCGCGATTCTCCGGCTCGGCGAAGGCCGCCAGGATGCGTCGGGCCCAGGCGATGTCCGCCTCGCTCGGGCCGAAGGCGGCGTTGGCGGGCGCGATCTGGTCCGGGTGGATCAGCATCTTGCCGTCGAAGCCGCAATCGCGCCCCTGCGCGCATTCGGACGCGAAGCCCGCCGCATCGCGAAACTCGTTGTAGATCCCGTCGATCACGTCGATCTCGTAGGCGCGGGCGGCGGCGATCACGCTCATCAGCCACGGCATCAGGGCCGGCCGGCCCGGCACGCCGAGGCGCAGGCGGCTGGCCTTGGCCAGATCGTTCGGCCCGACCATCAGGCAGGCGAGGCGGGTGTCGACGTCGCGGGCCGAACTCGCGATGTCGGCGAGGTGCAGGATCGCCATGGGGCTCTCGATCATCGCCCAGGTGCGGGTCCGGTCCGGTGCGCCGAGGCGGCGCAGGCGCGAGCCCACGGCCACCAGGGCATCGGCGCCCGTCACCTTCGGCACCACGATCGCGTCGGGGCCGGCGGGCGCGATGGCGGCGAGGTCGGCCTCGCCATAGGGCGTGTCGAGGGCGTTGATCCGCACCACGACCTCGCGCCGGCCGAAGCCCCGCTCCGCCACCGCGCGGGCGACGGCCTCGCGCGTTGCCGCCCGCGTCTCCGGCGCGACCCCGTCCTCCAGGTCGATCATCACCACGTCGGTCGGGAGCGTGCGGGCCTTCTCCAGCAGGCGGGGATTCGAGCCCGGCATCGCGAGGACGCTGCGGCGAGGGCGGATCTCGGTCATGGCGCATCCCTTCGACGATGGTGCGGGGTCGGGCGCGACGTCACCGGACCCGGCGGCGATGCCGGCCTGTCACGAAGCCCCCTCGGCACCGACTCACCCTGGGAGCCGGCGATACCGGTCCCGCGACAGGGTTTCAAGGCATCGACCCCATGCGCGGCCCGGCACCGCTCCGGGCCGGCCTCGACCAGTCAATCCCGCAGATTGTAATGCGCCACACCACCGCCGAGGCGTGTGTCATGAGACTGTCGCGCAATCGTCATACCGCCTTGGCCCAACGCACCGTATGGCGCGGTGCACACCGGACGACGCGCTGCGGCATGTGATCCGGTGCGCACTCCTCCAGGAGATCCTTCGATGAAGTTCACTACCCTTGCCACCCTCGTGGGACTTGGCCTTGCCTCCCTCGCACCGGCCCAGGCCGCCGAGATCACGGGAGCGGGCGCGACCTTCCCGTTCCCGATCTATTCGAAGTGGGCCGAAGCCTACCGCAAGGAGAGCGGTCTCGGCCTCAACTACCAGTCGATCGGCTCCGGCGGCGGCATCAAGCAGATCCAGGCCAAGACCGTCGATTTCGGCGCTTCCGACGCGCCGCTGAAGGGCCCCGCCCTGGAGAAGGACGGCCTCGTCCAGTTCCCGACTGTCATGGGCGGCATCGTCACCGTGGTGAACATCCCGGGCGTCGAGCCGGGCAAGCTCAAGCTCACCGGCGACGTCATCGCCGACATCTATGCCGGCAAGATCGCCAAGTGGTCGGATGCCCGCATCGCCAAGCTGAATGAGGGCCTGAAGCTGCCCGATTCCAACATCACCCCGGTCTACCGCTCGGATGCCTCCGGCACGACCAACATCTTCACCACCTACCTGTCCCAGGTCTCCGAGCCCTGGAAGAAGGATTACGGTTCGGCCACCACCATCAGCTGGCCCGTGGGCCAGGGCGGCAAGGGCAACGAGGGCGTCACCGCCACCGTCAAGCAGGTCCCGAACGCCATCGGCTACGTCGAGTCGGCCTACGCCAAGCAGAACAAGCTCAGCTACGCTCTGATCCAGAACAAGGCGGGCAAGTTCCCGCAGCCCGACGACAAGGCCTTCCAGGCCGCCGCCGCCAGCGCCGATTGGAAAGCCGCCCCCGGCTTCGGCATCTCGCTGACCAACGAGCCCGGCGACGATGCCTGGCCGATCACCGCCGCGACCTTCATCCTCGTCCACAAGGACCCGACCGACCCGGTTCGCACGGCCGAAGTCCTGAAGTTCTTCGACTGGGCCTACAAGAACGGCGACAAGCTCGCGGTCGATCTCGACTACGTGCCGCTGCCCGACGCCGTCGTGAGCCAGATCCACGACGCGTGGAAGGAGATCAAGGGCAAGGACGGCAAGCCCGTCTTCAACATGTGAGCCGAAACCCTCGCGGGCTCCGGCCCGCGAGCCCCGCGGGGGCGAGCCACCCCGCGCGGCCAGCGAGCCCCGCGGGGCGAGCCACCTCGCGCAAGCGTGCCAGACCGGCCCGGCGTCACGACGCCGGATTCGGCCGGCGCACCCCCCCTGGCAACGATCCGGTGATCCCCTCTCGCGCCGACGCCCGGCGCAGGGTAGGACGCCGCCCGGTGAAGAGAAGACACTCGGATGGCCGCCTTGACTGACCAGATCGCCCTGACTCGGGACCGCGCCTCGGTCCGCAAGAAGCCCGGCGGCCTCGGCGACAGCCTGTTCCGGACGGCCTCCTACGGCTCGGCCCTCCTGGTGCTCCTCTTCCTGGCCGGCATCCTGGGCTCCATCGCCTACGGCGCCTGGCCGGCCTTCAACGAGTTCGGCTTCGGCTTCATCACCTCCAGCACCTGGAATATCGGGCAGGAGCAGTACGGCGCCCTGGTGGCCATCGTGGGCACCCTGGCCTCGGCGGTCCTCGCCCTGCTGATCGGCGTGCCGCTGTCGCTCGGCATCGCGGTCTACCTGACCCAGCTTTGCCCCGGCTGGGCCCGCAAGCCGGTCTCGATGACCATCGAGCTTCTCGCCTCGGTGCCGAGCATCATCTACGGCATGTGGGGCCTGTTCGTGTTCGCCCCCCTGTTCGCCCGCTTCGTGCAGGTGCCGGTCTCGAACCTCGTCGAGGGCATGCCGATCGTCGGCACCCTGTTCTACGCCCGCGTGCCCTCCGGCGTCGGCATCCTCACCGCCGGCATCATCCTCGCCATCATGATCGTGCCCTTCGTGGCCTCGATCACCCGCGACATGCTCGACCAGATCCCGACCGTGCTGCGCGAGAGCGCCTACGGCATCGGCTGCACCACCTGGGAGGTGGTGCGCCACGTGCTGGTGCCGCAGGCCTCGGTCTCGATCATCGGCGCGATCATGCTCGGCCTGGGCCGGGCGCTCGGCGAGACCATGGCGGTGACCTTCGTCATCGGCAACGCCAACCGGCTCTCGGGTTCGGTCTTCGATCCGGGCTCCACCATCGCGTCGCGCATCGCCAACGAGTTCAACGAGGCCGACGGCCTGCAGCTGAACTCCCTGATGGCGCTCGGCTGCATCCTCTTCGTGATCACCTTCTTCGTCCTGATCATCGCCCGCATCCTCACCCGCCGCGCCAAGGTCGCCTGAAGCCGGATCGCCCCAAGGCCCGCGACCCCGCGCTTCGAGACGTCAGGAACCCCATCATGGACGCCGCCAACCCCCTCACCGCAACCCCGGCCCGGATCAGCCGGGTCCGCTCGGGCCGCCGGATCGCCGACCGGACCCTGATCCTGGCCAGCACGATCGCCACGCTGGTCGGCATCGTCGTGCTCGGCTCGATCCTGTTCATGCTGGTGGTCGAGGGCATCAAGGGCTTCTCGCCGATGCTCTTCACCGAGCCGACGCCGGGACCCGGCTCCGAGGGCGGCGGCATCGCCAACGCCATCCTGGGCAGCCTCGTGATGACCGTCCTGGCCATCCTGGTGGCGACCCCGGTCGGCGTGATGGCCGGCACCTTCCTGGCCGAGTACGGCCGCAACTCGAAGCTCGCCGATGTCATCCGCTTCCTGAACGACATCCTTCTGTCGGCGCCCTCGATCCTCATCGGCCTGTTCGTCTACACCCTGATGGTGCGCCCGATGGGCTCCTATTCGGGCTGGGCCGGCGCCGTGGCGCTCGCCATCATCGCCACCCCGGTCATCGTGCGCACCACCGAGGACATGCTGCGCCTCGTGCCCTCGACCCTGCGCGAAGCCGGCGCGGCGCTCGGCGCGCCGCCCTCCATCGTGATCAAGAGCATCACCTGGCGCGGGGCCAGCGCCGGCATCGTCACCGGCATCATCCTGGCGCTCGCCCGCATCGCCGGCGAGACGGCGCCGCTCCTGTTCACGGCGCTCAACAACAACAGCTGGTTCTCCCCCAACTTGATGGGCGGCGTCCCGAACCTTCCGGTGATGATCTACCAGTTCGCGCTCTCGCCCTACCAGAACTGGCAGCAGCTCGCCTGGGCCGGCGCCCTCCTGATCACGGTCACGATCCTCGCCCTGTCGATCGTGGCCCGGTTCGTCATCAAGACCGAGCGGTCGCGCTGACCTCCAGCGCCCCGCCTCCCGCTTCCTCCCCTTCGCTCGACAGGATGCTGAACCGATGAACGCCGCCCCCGGGATCACCTCCGCGCAGCTCACCGGACGCCACAAGGCCGACGAGACCTCGCCGATCCGCATCGCCGTCAAGGACCTGAACTTCTATTACGGCAGCTTCCACGGCCTGAAGTCGGTCAACCTCAACTTCCACGACCGCCAGGTGACGGCGCTGATCGGCCCGTCCGGCTGCGGGAAGTCGACCCTGCTGCGCACCTTCAACCGCATCTACAGCCTGTATCCGGACCAGCGGGCGGAGGGCGAAATCCTCCTCGACGGCCAGAACGTGCTGGATTCCAACGTCGACCTGAACGAGCTGCGCTCGCGCATCGGCATGGTGTTCCAGAAGCCGACGCCCTTCCCGATGTCGATCTACGACAACGTCGCCTTCGGCCTGCGCCTCTACGAGAAGCTGCCCAAGGCCGACCTCGACGTGCGCGTCGAGGAATCGCTCCGCAAGGCCGCCCTCTGGGACGAGGTCAAGGACAAGCTCAAGCAATCCGGCATGGGCCTCTCCGGCGGTCAGCAGCAGCGCCTCTGCATCGCCCGCACCGTGGCCCAGCGCCCGGAGGTGATCCTGTTCGACGAGCCGACCTCGGCCCTCGACCCGATCTCGACCGGTCGCATCGAGGAGCTGATCGAGCAGCTGCGCTCGGAATTCACCATCGTCATCGTGACCCACAACATGCAGCAGGCGGCGCGCATCTCGCAGTTCACCGCCTTCATGTATCTCGGCGAACTGGTGGAGTTCGGACCCACCACGCGCATCTTCATGAATCCGGAGAAGCGCCAGACCCAGGACTACATCACCGGCCGCTTCGGCTGATCCGGTCCACGCCAGACCCCATGCCAGAACCCATGCCAGATCCCATGCCGTGGCGGGCACCGGACAGGCGGGCCCGACCGAGGAGTGCGACCCATGCCCGACCACATCGTCAAATCCTACGACACGGATCTTGAGAACCTGCGCCGCTCGATCTCCGAGATGGGCGGCATCGCCGAGAAGATGATGACCGAGGCCGGCGAGGCCCTGGTGCGCCGCGACTCTCCCCTAGCTCAGGCCGTCATCGCGGCCGATACCCGCCTCGACACCCTTCAGCGCGAGATCGAGGAGCGGGCGATCCTGCTGATCGCCCGGCGCCAGCCGCTGGCCATCGACCTGCGCGAGACGGTGACGGCGATCCGAGTCTCGAACGATATCGAGCGCATCGGCGATCTCGCCAAGAACGTCGCCAAGCGCGTCGTGGCCATCGCCGACCAGATCCAGCCGCAGAAGATCGTCATCGGCGTCCAGCACATGAGCGACCTCGTGCAGGAGCAGCTCAAGGACGTGCTCGACGCCTATGCCAGCCGCGACATCAAGGCGGCGCTCGACGTCTGGGAGCGCGACGACGCCATCGACGCGCTCTACAACTCGCTGTTCCGCGAACTCCTGACCTACATGATGGAGGACCCGCGCAACATCTCGTTCTGTACCCACCTGCTGTTCGTGGCCAAGAACATCGAGCGCATCGGCGATCACACCACCAACATCGCCGAGACGATCCACTACCTGGTCACCGGCGAGAACCTGCTGGCGGAGCGGGAGCGGCCCAAGAACGACGCGTCCAACTACGCCACGGTGGACATGCCCGGCGCGGCCTGATTCCGCCTGATCGAAAGCGCACGATGAGTACGCGTATCCTGATCGTCGAGGACGAGGAGGCCCTGACCCTCCTCCTCCGTTACAACCTCGAGGCCGAGGGCTTCATCGTCGATTCCGCCGCGCGCGGCGACGAGGCGGACCTGCGCCTGCAGGAGCAGGTCCCCGACCTTGTCCTGCTCGACTGGATGCTGCCGGCCCTGTCGGGCATCGAGCTGTGCCGCCGCATCCGGGCCCGGCGCGAGACCGAGCGCCTGCCGGTGATCATGCTCACGGCGCGCGGCGAGGAGGGCGACCGCATCCGCGGTCTCGGCACGGGCGCCGACGACTACATCGTCAAGCCGTTCTCGGTGCCGGAACTGCTGGCGCGGGTGCGCGCGCTGCTGCGTCGGGCCAAGCCCGCCCACGTGGCCAACCTGCTGGTGGCCGGCGACATCGAGCTCGACCGGGTCAGCCACCGCATTCGCCGCGAGGGCCGCGAGATCCATCTCGGGCCGACCGAGTTCAAGCTGCTCGAGTTCCTGATGCAGAGCCCCGGCCGGGTGTTTTCCCGCGAGCAGCTCCTCGACGGGGTCTGGGGCCACGACGTCTACATCGACGAGCGCACCGTCGACGTCCATGTCGGCCGCCTGCGCAAGGCCCTGAACCGTCCGCGCCAGAGCGACCCGATCCGCACCGTGCGCGGCTCGGGCTATTCCTTCGACGAGATGTTCGAGGCAGAGGGCGAGTAGGGCGGCCGTTACCACGCAGTCAGGCGAACAGCATGCCGTCGCTGGGCGCGTGCACGGTGAAGCCCTTGCCCTCGTCGATCCAGCCCGCACCGGCAGCGCCCTGGTTGATGCCGGCGGCCTCCTCGGCATTGCCGGCGAAGTGATGCTGGCCGGTCTTGGTGTTGAAGAACCGCTCCAGCGTCACGGTGCCGGGCGCGCTGGCATCCGCGTAGGCCTCGAACGCGACGCCCTCGTATTTGTAGGACGGGTTGGTCTTGATGATCTGGTCGCGCTCGCCGACGCTGGTCGTGAAGAAATGCGCGGTCGTGCCGGTGTCGAAGAACCGGAACACGTCGATGGTGTCGGCCCCCTGGCTCGGGGTCGCCCACGGGGTTCCCTCGTAGGTGAACCACGGCAGGGTCTGCAGGATCTGCGCCTTCTCGGCGCCGCTCGTGGTGTAGAAATGGTCCCCGGTCTTGGTGTCGTAGAAACGGTGCACGGCCGTGACCTCGGCCTGCACGACCAGGGCGGGCGGTGCTGCCTGAATCGGGGCGCTGCGAGCGCCGTACAGCGCCTGGACGCCCGCGATGTCGCCGGCCGCGAGGCTGGAGATGGTGGGATCCAGGATGGCGTTCATCACCTCCGGCTTGGCATTGTAGTGGTCGAGCCCGATCGCATGCCCGATCTCGTGAAGGGCGACGGCGGAAAGATCGACGTTCTGATTGCTGACGACGCGGCCCTTCGCCGTGTGCCATCCTTCTCCACTGTCGAAGGCGACGGTCACGGATTGAAGGCGCTGTCCGCTATAGGAATAGGTCGCATTCCCGACGACCTTGCCGAGACCGTCGATGCTATTCAGGGTGAGATCGATATCGGATTCGACCGTCGACACGACCTGCTGGAAGGCGATGTCGGCATAGCTCGACCAGGCGGCGAAGGCGGCCTGGATGACGCCGACGAAGCTCGCGGGAATCGTTGCGTCGAGAGCCCAGGTGACCATGCCGCCGCCTGTCCCCGCCGGACCTCGGCCCCAGCGCGGTCCCTCGAGCGCGTAATCTCCCATCTGCATCCTCCCATCGGCCCGGGAACCTCGAATGGAAGGATGACCAAATCGTTAATGACACCGCGCTTTTTTCAATCCTTTTCGATCCCGGCCCTTCTCAATCGAGTGCTCGGCTCCCTGTGACTTGGGCGTCACACGATGCTGCGCACCACGCCGCCATCGACCCGGAGGGCCGCCCCGCTGGTGGCGCTGGCGGCCGGGCTGCAGATGTAGGCCACCATGCTGGCGACTTCGTCGACGGTGGCGAGGCGGCCGATCAGCGAGGTCGGGCGATGCTCGGCCACGAAGGCGCGGCCGGCGGCATCGAGGTCGACGTCGCCGCCGCGTCCGTCGTCCTTGGCCATGCTCTTCATGAAGTCCGCGACGCCCTCGGACAGGGTCGGTCCCGGCAGCACGCTGTTCACGGTCACGCCGGAGCCGGACACGGTCTCGGCGAGGCCGCGCGCCACGGCGAGCTGGGCCGTCTTGGTCATGCCGTAATGGACCATCTCCACCGGGATGTTCACGCCGGATTCGCTGGAGATGAAGACAACCCGGCCCCAACCGCGCTGGACCATGCCCGGCGTGTAGGCGCGCGACAGGCGCACGCCGCTCATCACGTTGGTCTCGAAGAAGCGGTGCCAGTCCTCGTCCGGAATGTCGAAGAACGGCTTCGGCTCGAAGATGCCGGTGTTGTTGACCAGGATGTCGATGTCCGGCAGCCCCGCGACCACGCGCGCGGCCCCGTCCGGGGTGGAGACGTCGCCCGGCGCGCCGATGAAGGTCGCCTTGCCGGTCTCGCGCTTGAGGCGCTCGACGGCGTCGCGCACGCGATCCTGGGTGCGCCCGTTGATCGCCACCGTCGCGCCGAGCTCCGCCAGGGCCTTGGCGATGGCGTAGCCGATGCCGGTGGTGGAACCGCTGACGAGGGCGCGCTTGCCCGACAGGTCGAGTTGCATGGTGTTGTCCTCGGTGGAGCTGGCACCGGGTCAACGCGCCGGAACGGCCCTGGTGCGATCACGCCATCGGCGCGGCTCTGCCGAGGCTGGGTCAACGTTCCGAAGACCGTCTCTTCGAAGTCTCGTCTCTTCGAAGTCTCGTTTCTCCGAAGCGTCATCCTGTCTGTTGGCGCCGCAATACGCTGGCCACCGCCCCGAAGGCGGCGAGACCGACGGCGCACCACAGGGTGGCGGCCACCGGTCCGGCCGGAGCGGCGCCCTGGTGCAACCCGAAGATCACCGCCACCAGGGCGGCCCCGAAGGATTGTCCGGTCAGACGCGCGGTGGATTGCATGCCGCTGGCCCCGCCGCTGCGGTCACGCGGGGCGCTGGTGATGATGACCTTGTTGTTCGGCGACTGGAACAGCCCGAAGCCGAGGCCGCACAGGGTGAGGCGCCAGGCGATGTCGAGATGGGAGGCGTCCGACGGCAGCAGCGCGATCGCCGCGAGGCCGGTCGCCATCAGGGCGAGACCAAGGCCGCCCAGCAGCCCTGGAGCGTAGCGGTCCGCGAGGCGCCCGGACAGGGGGGCCATCACCGCGATGGCGATGGGCCAGGGCGTCATCAGGAATCCGGTCTGCGTCTCGGACAGGTGCAGCACGTCCTGAAAGTAGAAGGGCAGGGCGACATAGGCCATCATCTGCGCCCCGAACGAGGCGATCGAGGTCGCCATGGAGAGGGCGAAGGCTGGAATCCGCAGGAGATCGACCGGCAGGAGCGGACGGGTCATCCGGGTCTGCGTCCAGACGAAGACGGCGCCGACGCAGAGGGCCGCGCCGATCTCCGCCAGGGCGACGCCGCGCGTGGCCGGATCGCCGAGGCCGTCGACGCCGGTGATCAGGAGCCCGAAGGTCAGGGCGTTGAGAAGCGCGCTGCGGATGTCGAAGCGGCCGCCGCTCTTCGGCGTCGCCGGCAGGGTGCGGGCGCCGACCGCGAGGGCGATCACCCCGACCGGCAGGTTGACCAGGAACAGCCAGGGCCAAGTCGCCACCGACAGGATCGCGGCCGCCACCGTCGGCCCGGCGGCCGAGGCCATGGCCACCACCAGGGCGACGTTGCCGACGCCGCGCCCGATCAGGCGATGCGGATAGATGAAGCGCACCAGGGCGATGTTGACGCTCATGATGCCGGCGGCGCCGAACCCCTGCGCGATCCGCGCCGCCACCAGCCAGTCGAGGGTCGGGGCGAAGGCGCAGGCCACGGAGGCCGCCGTGAACAGGACGAGGCCGGTGAGGTAGACCCGGCGATAACCGAGGATGTCGCCGAGCGAGGCCAGAGGCAGCAGGGAGGCCGTCACCGCGATCTGGAAGCTGTTGGTGACGAAGATCGCCGCGGAGGGCTCCACCGCCAGATCCTTGGCCATCACCGGCAGGGCCACGTTGACGATGGCGCCGTCGAGCACCGCCATGGTCATCGCAAGGCTGATCGCCAAAAGCGCCAGCATGCGTTCGCGCACCGGCAAGCCATCCGGTACGGGCTCGGGCGAGGCGTGGCGGGGCGCGTCGACATTCATGGCCGAGGCGTGGGACGCGGCGCCGGTTTCCGCAAGGGGGCCGGAGACTCCGCGTGTCCTTTGTCACCCGGATCGGGCGGCATGCGGCCGGAACCTGCGCTATGTCAGCCGATGCGTGCGACCGCGCGCCGTTGTCGGGAACACACATGGACGCGCTCCGCTCAGTCTCCGCCCTCCTTCTGGCGGCCCAGCTCACCGTGGCACCGGCCGCCGCGCAGACGAGGGCCGACGACGCGTCTCCCCTGGGCATCGCCCTCGAAGGCTTCGCCTATCCCTATCCGGTGTTCTTCCTCGAGCGGATGCGCGACGGCGAGCGCCAGCGCCTCGCCTATATGGATGTGCCCGCCGAGGGGCAGGCCAACGGACGCACCGTCCTGCTCCTGCACGGGCGCAATTTCCCGTCGAGCTACTGGCAGCCGGTGATCCTGGCGCTCAGCCGCGCCGGGTACCGGGTGCTGGTTCCGGATCAGCTCGGCTTCGGCAAATCGGCCAAGCCCGTTGGCCCGTACACGTTCGACGCCATGGCGGCCGACACGGTGGGCCTGCTCGATTCCCTCGGGTTGCCGCGCGTCGACGTGGTGGCCCATTCGATGGGCGGAATGCTGGCGGTGCGCCTGACCCGCAATGCCCCTGCCCGCATCAACAGCCTCGTGCTCGAAGCCCCGATCGGTCTGGAGGATTACCGGTTCACCGTGCCGCCCGTCTCCGACGCGACCCTGCTGCGCCTGGAGGGCGACACGACCGCCGATTCCTACCGCCGCCAGTTGATGACGAACTATGCCCTTTCGCTGCCGTCCTCCGCCATCGAGCCGTTCGTCTCCGTGCGCGAGCGGGTCAAGGGCTCGGGCGAGTATCCGCGCTGGCTCCAGTCCTTCGTCAATTCCTACCAGGCCATCTGGGGCCAGCCGGTGGTGCACGAGATCCCGCTGATCCCGGTGCCGACCCTCTTCCTCATGGGCGAAAACGACCACAATGCCCCGGGCAAGCCCTTCGCGCCGGAATCGCTCCGGGCCGACATGGGGCGCAACGCCGAGCACGCGCGCACGTTGGCCGCTCGGATGCCGAACGGCCGCGCCGTGGTGCTGCCGGGCATCGGCCATCTCGTCCACCTGGAAGCGACGGACCAGTTCAACACGCTGACCCTCGAATTCCTCAACGGCCACTGAGACGACGCAACGCGGGAGACGGTTCATGGATGTGGGCGTGATCGGCCTCGGCCGGATGGGACGCGGCATGGCGGCGAGCCTCGTGCGGGCCGGTCACCGGGTCCGGGTCTGGAATCGCTCCCCGGCGGGGGTCGAGGGGCTGGAAGGCGTGGTGCCGGTGGCCACGGCCGCCGAGGCCTTCGCGGGCGATGCGGCGATCACCATGCTGGCGGACGACGCGGCGTTGCGCGCCGTGATCGTCGCGGGCGGTCTCCTCGACGGCGGCACCCGCCCGGGCCTGCACCTGTCGATGAGCACGATCTCGGTGGCCCTGGCCCAGGATCTGGCGGCGATCCATGCGCGCGCCGGAGTGCCCTATGTCGCGGCCCCGGTCTTCGGGCGCCCCGATGTCGCCGCGATGGGCAAGCTGAACATCGTCGCGGCGGGCGATCCCGCAGCCGTCGCCCGGGCGCAGCCGCTGCTCGATGCCATGGGCGCCCGGACCTGGGCCTTCGGGTCCGAGCCGCACCGGGCCAACGCGGTCAAGCTCGCGGGCAACTTCATGCTGATCTCGGCGATCGAGGCGATGGGCGAAGCGGCCGCCTTGGTGGAGGGGCACGGGGTGACGGGGGCCGATCTCCTCGACCTTTTCACCAACACGCTGTTCGCATCGCCGGTCTACAAGAACTACGGCGCCCTGATCGCCGACCATCGCTACGAGCCGCCGGGATTCGCCCTCAAGCTCGGCGCCAAGGATATCGGCCTCGCCCTGGACGCCGCCGGGGCGGCCGGCGTGCCGATGCCCTTCGCCGACGTGTTGCGCGACACCCTGATCGCGGCGATGGACCACGGCGATGCCGACAAGGACCTCGCCGCCCTCGCCGAGGTCGCCCGCCGGCGCAGCCGGACCGTCTGAGGTCCGGCCCTTTCCGCGGCGTGCGGTCGCCTATCGTCCGAACAGGTAGAGCGACGTACCGACCACCACGGGGACCATCGCGGCGAACCCGATGAACAGCGGCAGGATCCACCGGTTGTGACCCTCGGGCTTCGCGGCGGCGCGGACCTTCGGGGGCGCCGCCTCGGTCTTGCGTGCCAGGGCGATGCGGGCATGCGAGGGGGCATTGCCGGCCGCCTCGTCGTCGGTGCCGAGTTGCGACAGGCCGGTGTCGTAATGGGCGATCTTGTCGCCGGTCCGCCCGCTGTCGATATCCGCCTTGAGCATGGCGGTGGTGGGCCGCTCGGAGTCCGGGGGCGTCTCGACGGAGAGATCGCCCGGGGTGGGTGGGGTTTCGGATCGCAGGGCCATGGAGGTCTCCGGGTGTCTGTGCGGGGCCAACGCGTCAATCCGACCGGCCGTTCGACGCCCTCCGGCGGCGCCACGCTGTGACGCAGCCGGAATGCCAGAAGAGCCCCGAACCAGGGTTCGGGACTCTTCTGGCTGCGTTCGGGTCCGAGGTGATCGGCCTGTGCGATCAGCGACCGCCGCCGCCGCCCGCGCTGCCGTTCGGGATGGCGCGCTCGGGAAGGTTGGCGTTGCCGCCCGCGGCCGAGTCGGTGGTGATGGTGTCGGCCCCGTTGGCGCCCCGCGCGATCACCACGTCGGGATCGTTTCCGGTGGTGTTCGGCTGGCTCTCGACGATGGTGCCGCGTCCACCGGGTCCGCGCTCGGGCAGGACGCCGGTCTGGGCCGAGACGGACAGGCCGGTGACGGCGGCGATGAGGGCGGCTCCGAGAAGGGGCGCGGACGTTTTCACGAGGGACATGCTACGAAGGCTTTCCAAAGAGGGGATATGTCAGGGCAACCGCCGAATATCGCGCTCGTTCCTCAGTCTTGAGACACGCGATACTTCTGTCCTGATCCGTACAGTTCCTGTAATGGCTCTGCTGTCCCAAGGGGAACACACGTTGTCGTTTGAGTTTTTACCAGGATCTGACAATCGAAAGCTATGAGGAGCGACGAATGCAGGATCCGGAACCGACCAAACCCGGTGACGAGGCCACGCCTGGCGCGCCGGGGACCGGCGAGAACCTGTGTCGTCACTGCCAGGGGACCGGACTGCTGAACGCCCAGCCCTGCCCCGAATGCCGGGGGACCGGCACCATCACCAGCGGGATCGGCGGCGGCTGAGCCGCCAGCCCTACGGGTCGATCACGAGATCCGCGGGGCATGACGCAGTCTGCCCCGCGGGATTCTCCGATCCGCGTCAGACGTGGCCGCCGCGGCGCAGGCTGCTGAGCATGGACAGGTGGGTCTGGATCGACGGCACCGCGACGGTGGCCACCGCGCGGCTGCGGGGGTCGGAGCCACCCTGCGCATAGGCGGTGTTCAGCGCCAGCAACTCCTCATGACCGGCGATCTGTCCCTGCACGTAGGCACGGTCGAAGGCTCGACCCGGCGAGAGGCCCTGTAGTTGCTGCAGGATCGCCATCTGGTCCGGCCGCGGCTGCACGTTGCCCGGTGTCGCCCCGAGGGCGGCCGCCACGGCGGTCTGCTCGTTGATCTCGAGTTGCGCGAAGTTGCGGATGGCGGGGCTGCGCGAGCGCTCGAGAGCGAGCCGGCTGGTCTGGATGGCGAACTCGCCGCCCATCAGTTCCGACAGCCGGAACTGATCCGGCGAGCCGAGGTCGAAAGCGGGCTGGGCCTGGGCCAGCGGCACGGCCGAGACCAGACCTGCCATAGCAAACAGAACGGAACGTCGATCCATGGAAACGGTCTTTCGAGCTGAGAGAACAGGATTTTGATCTTAAAGCGTGATCATTTCCGTGAATTTCAGTTCGCCGTTGCTTGTTCCCACTTGTCGGATGCGGCCGAGTCGATTTTCAGATTAGAAAAGATCTTAACTTCGATCAATGAGTAGACTATCCGATGATGACCTTGCGACCCGTGCCCGGCTCAAGGTGAGCACCTTGCTGATGCCGATTATTGCGGCGGCAGGGGCGATGGGATCATGACGAAGTAGATCGTGTAGGCGATCAGGGCTGCTACCAGCAGACCGGCGGCGATCCATCCGAAGCGGTTCGTCCGCACAGGGTTGGGTTTATGGTCGATGGGCGGCACGAAGGATCTCCCGAATGGCATCCGGTCGCGAGATCCGAAGCCGATCCCGCGTCCGTCGGTAAGCCCGGCTCAGTGGATGAGGGCTTCCAGGGTCACGACTACGCCGGCGCCCACGATGGCGAGGCCGAGCAGCACCAGGCTGCTGACCTGATCGGCTTGATCGACGGTCCGACCGTCGCCGGAACCCGGACCCTGACGGGGGCCGCCGGTCTCGGGGCGGCCCTGGTCGCGAAGCTGCGTGGTTGTCTGCATGGGCAAGATCCTCGCGGGCAAGATCCTCGTGGGCAAGATCCTCGTGAGCAAGATCTTCTGCGGCCTACGGCTTGTCCTGGCTGGCGAGGCTGCTCTGAGCGCCGGACAGGTCCGACTTCGGGCTGGCGAGCCCGGTCGTGTTTCCGGCCGGATCCGACTCGATCGCGTCGGCCGGAACCTCCCGGTTGGCGGCATGGTCCTGATACTGCTCGGTCTGGACCATCTTGCTGTCGAGCCCGCGCATGTCGTTGTGCCGGGACTTGTCGCGATTGCTGAGAACCATGTTCTCTTCCAGGATTCCGTCCGGCAGGTCCGTCATGGCGCCGGTTCCGGTGCCCTTGCCCTGTGCGGCCGGACCCATCTTGTGTCGATCGGCGTTCGCCATCGCTGCGTCTCCTGAGATGTTGAGATCCTGAGGGCCGGCGCCGGCACCGAAGACGCCGGCTCGGCAGAGGTCAGCTCCGAAAAAGTCAGCTCCGAAGAAGCCGACTCAGTGCGACCGGGCGGCGGATTTACCCTCGGCATCGTGGGCATGATGCCGGTCGCGCTCACCGCCGCCGCCGGATACATGGGACGTCGCGTCGTTGGTCGGACTGCCCGGAATCGGGCCGTGCCGTACGTCCGCCTGCGGCTTGGACGCGTCCTGATGGCTGCTGCCGGGGCCGCCGTGATGACGGTCGGCGGCGGGCGTCTTCTTCGAGGTGCTCATTAGCGATCCTGCTGGTAGCCCTGGTTCGTGGTGTTCACCTTGGAATTGCCGGCCTGCCCGATCTTGTCGGGGTTCTGGGTCTGGCTCGACCCCTTCGGACCCGTGGCAAGGGGCGCTTCCGGTGCGCTCCCGGGGCCCTTATCGGACTGGTTGGCGGGCGGAACGGGCGGTGCCTTGGCCGTCATGCGCGGCTCCTGTCTGCGGTTTCGGGTGGGTAAGCAATCAATCGTTCCGCATTCGAACAGTTCCGTCGCGATGCTGTCGCATCGGTGCCAGGCTATAGCGTGCGGATCTTGTCCGCGATGCGCTTGAGTTCGGTGTCATCGACTTGCACCGGACGGCCGCTGTCGTCCGGAATACCGTCTCCGGTCTGAGCGATGGTTGTCTCACGCGGACGCGCGTTGGTGCCGGTGGAGTCCGGCTTGTCCGATGTCGAGTCCTCGATGTCGCGATCCATGGCGGGCTCCTGTGGTTCGATCAGGAAGGCGTTCGGTGAGCCGCTAGCGGTGCCGTCCATCGGTCGTCGCGCGCACGTCCCACGGCGGATGCCGGCGGCTCGCCGCGATGACGGCGAGTTCCCCGAGACCGATGGCGGCCAGCAGCAGACGGTCCCGGGCCGGCTCGTCCTGCAGCAGGGCGGCCGCCCCGACGAAGCCGAGGGCACCGACGGCATCGCACGCCAGATGGGTCGGCATTCCGATCGCCGGAACGAGACCGCCTTCGTAGCGGGTGAGCATCGTGTAGCCGTAGTGCCAGACCGGCCCGACCCGCATGATCCGGCGCGTCGCGCGCCCACGCCGCGGCGAGAGCGAGAGGGCGGCGATGGCGGCCGGCAACAGGTAGTCGGCCACGGCGTGCAGGCGGGTGGGAATCATCGCTGTCGGCCTTCGTGTCAGAGCGTTTCTTTCGAACCGGACGCGGCCGGACGCGGAGCGGAGTCGGGGCTCGAATTGGAGGCGGGGCTTGCTTTGGAGGGAAGGCTTGCCTTGGAGGCTGGGCTTGCCTTGGAGTCGGGGCTTGCATCAGAAGCAGGGCTTGGATCGGAGATGCGGCGCAGGTTGGCGGCCGGCGTCTCTGCCTCGGTCGCCTCGACGCTGGCGATATCGCCGCCGCCGATGGAATCCTGGCGGGGAAAGCCGGAGGCGACGCGCGCCGTCTCGGCCTGCCAGCTCGGGTCCGAGTCCAACGCGTGCTGCAACCGGTCCGGGCGGCCGACATCGCGGGCCTCGTCCTGACCGAAATCCTGGCCGTTCCGGTCGGTAGAGGCATCGAAGTCGCGCAAGCTCGGGCGCGCGGGCGCATCAGGGCGGTTCCGGGGGGCGTTCATGGCGATCTCCTCACAGGATCGGCTGATCACAGGATCACAGGGCCATAGGATGGGCGCTCTCGGATGACGGGCGTGATCAGATGATAGGTTTGCCGCCGGTGACCGCGATGGTGGCGCCGGAGACGTAGCTGGCTTCCGGGCTCGCCAGCATGACGTAGACGGGGGCCAGTTCGCAGGGCTGGCCGGGCCGCTGCATCGGCACCTGCGATCCGAAGCTCCGGACCTTCTCCATCGGCATGGTGGAGGGGATCAGCGGCGTCCAGATCGGCCCCGGCGCGACGCAATTCACCCGGATGTCGCGGTCGGCCAGCATCTGGGCCAGACCGCCGGTGAAGTTCTGGATCGCGCCTTTGGTGGTGGCGTAGGCGAGCAGTTGCGGGCTCGGCGTGTCGGCATTGACCGATGTGGTGTTGATGATGGCCGCACCCGCCTTCATGTGCGGCAGCGCGGCCTTCACCAGATAGAACATCGCATGGATGTTGGTGGCGAAGGTGACTTCCCACTCCTCGTCGGAGATGTCCTCGGGCTTCTCGAAGGTCTTCTGGTGGGCTGCGTTGTTGACGAGGACGTCGACCTGCCCGAAGGCCGCCACCGCCCGGTCGATGATCGCGCGGCAATGCTTGGGGTCCTTGATGTCGCCCGCGACGGCCACGGCCTTGCGTCCGGCCTCCTCGACCAGGCGGCAGGTCTCCTTCGCGTCGTCGTGCTCGTCGTAATAGGCGACCAGCACGTCGGCACCCTCGCGGGCATAGGCCAGGGCGACGGCGCGACCGATGCCGCTGTCGGCGCCGGTGATGATGGTCTTCCGTCCGGTGAGCCGCCCCGACCCACGATAATGCGCCTCGCCGTAATCGGGGCGCGGGTCCATGTCGGCGTCGCGGGCCGGCGGCGTGAGCTGGCGCTGCTTGTCGAAGGGCGGCTTCGGGAAGTCCGTCATCGCGAAACTCTTCCTGAGGGGTGGCGGATCGGGTTCGGGGCACCGGCAGGCCGCGCCGCGCACGGGATCAGGATGTCCCGGAAGGGCGGTTCGGCATCGTGGCGGTGGTGCAGCGGTCGGGGGCAGACCCGAGGACCAGATCTGACCGCGCCGCATCCTTGTATCGTGCGTCGGCCTGCGACGTGTCCCGGTGTGTTGGGTCGGTTCTGTCACGATAACCGCGCCCGGATCACTTTGTTTCGCGGTCCGAATTTTGATCTATGTTGACATCCGGATGGTATGAGCAGTGGGGCCGTCTCGCTGTACGATCCGATACTCATAATCGATCATCGCCGGCTGGGCTGGGCCATCGCCATCCTGCATGTCCGCCGCCACAACTGGACCGCCCACCCCCTCGAACTCGCGCCCTGGCAGATGCTGCCGGCGGCGATCCCGCTGCCGGTTGCCGCCCTCGCCGTCGAGGAGCCGCTCACCGTAGCCTGGTCGCCACGCCTGATCGGCCTCCTGTCCTCCGCCATGCTGCAGGGCGAGCGCCTGAGCCTCGCGCTGATGGGGCTCGGCCTCGCCGCCGCCCTGGTCACGGGCGCCCAGCCGGGGCGCCGCCCGTGACGATTCCCGCCTTTCGCACCAGGCAGCGTCCCGTGGCCCCTCGACCGAAGGCATCGGACCCTGTCTGGTCCCGCTCGTGCTTCCGAACCACCGGGACGAATCGGGACCACATACGGGACGAAAGGCAGAGTCACTTGCAGAGCCACATGCAGAGTCACTTGCAGAGCCACTCGCAGGACGACAACACGCGGGCGGGGACCAAGGATCGGGTCGGGTCGATCTGCCGGGCCCTGCGCCGCGCGATCGTCGAGCGGGCCATCGTGCCCGGGGACCGTCTGCCGGAGGATGCCCTCGGCGAACGCTTCGGTGTCAGCCGCACCATCGCCCGTCAGGCCCTCGGGCAACTGGCGAGCGAGGGGCTGGTGGAGCTGCGGCGCAACCGGATCGCCGTGGTGGCAACGCCGAGCTGGGAAGAGGCCCGCGACACCTTCGATGTCCGCATCTGCCTGGAGCGGCTGGTGGTCGCCCGCTTGGCCGGGCGCCTCACCGAGGCGCAGCAGGCGGCGCTGCTCGCGCATATCGCGCTGGAGGAGGCCGCGCAGGGAGGCTCCGAGGCCGGGTCGATCCGGCTGGCCACCGAGTTCCACCTGTTGCTGGCCCAGATGACCCGCAGCCCCGTGCTGGAGCGCTACGTGGCCGAACTCGGATACCGCTGCGCCCTGGTGCTCTCGCTCTACAGCCGACCCCATTCGGCCGAGTGCGGTGTCAGCGAGCACCGCGCCCTGGTGGCCGCCCTGATCGCCGGCGATCCGGAGCGCGTGAGCGCCCTGATGGACCATCATCTCGATGCGGTCGCCGAGCGGGCGCGCATCGTCGCGACCCCGCCGCGCGAGCGCGACCTCGGCCGCCTGCTGGCGCCCTACATCGAGGCCGTGGACGGCTGAGCCCGGCTCAGGTGTCGAGGCCGGCGCGGGTGAGCAGCCGCTCGGCGCTGTCGTTCCAGACCTCCATGGTCACGATCAGACCGTCCCGCACCGTGAACCGGTCGACGTAGCGGTTGCCCTCGAACGGCGTCCCGTCCGGCCAGGCACCGTAGAGCGTGCCGAGGCTGTAGACCGTGGTGACGCCATCGCCCGGCACCACGTCGAGGCGCTCCATCCGCTTCTTCACCCAGGCGTAGCGCCCGGCATTGAAAGCGGTGACCTCGCGCGGATGCGCGAAGGTGCGGGCCCCCGTGAACACGATGCTGATGCCCGGTGCCATGTAGGTCGCGGCCCGCTCGGGGTCCGGCACCATCGAGGCTTCGAGATAGGCGGTGACGTTGGCCGCGTCGCGCGCGGTGATGTCTTGAGTGAGGGAGGTATCGGGCATGGTCGGGTCTCCGAGGCGTCGCCAAACCTGACGCAAATGCCGCCAAAGTGCATGCAACAACTGTATGCACTTTGGCGCATCGTGAGGCACCGACGCGGACAGTCCCGAGAATTTCCCAGCGATGTCAGCGGTGTGCCCGATGGCATGGCGGTTGCGGACGGGTTGCCAAATTGCCCGCCGGAGAGACCCGATGCCCCGCCGATCGACGCCGCCCCTGACCTGCCGCCTCGCGCTCGGCGCCTGCCTGCTCCTGGGGCTGCCCCTCGCCGGTGCGGCGCGGGCCGCGGAGCCGATCCGGATCGGCCTCGTCACGGCGCTGAGCGGACAGTCGGCGAAATCCGGCGAGGCGATCTCCCGCGGCATCGGCCTCGCCATCGACGAGATCAACGCCGGTGGCGGCGTGCTCGGGCGGCCCCTGGAGCTGGTGGCGCGCGACGACGAGGCCAACCCGTCGAAAGGCGTGCTCGCCGCCCGGGAGCTGATCCAGCGGGTCGGCGTGGTGGCGCTGGTCGGCGGTCTCGACACGCCGGTCTCGATGGCGCTGGTGCCCATCGCCAACCAGATGAAGGTGCCGTTCCTCGGCCCCTGGGCCGCCGGCACCGGCATCACCCGCAACGGGGCCGCCGACAACTACGCCTTCCGGGTCTCGGCGGTGGATGCCCTGGTGGACGAGGCGCTGGTGGCCTACGCGGTGAAGACTCACGGGGCGAAGAAGCCCGGGATGATCCTGGTCAACAACGCCTGGGGCGAGTCGAACCAGCAGGGCCTGACGGCGGCGCTGAAGGCCGCCAACCTGCCGGCCGCCGGCATCGAGAAGTACGAGGCCGCCGACCTCGACATGGTGCCCCAGCTCACCCGCCTGCGGGAGGCCGGCGCCGACACCCTGTTCCTCGTCGGCAATGTCGGCCCCTCGGCCCAGGTGGTGAAGTCCCTCGACCGGATGGGCTGGAGCGTGCCGGTGGTCTCGCATTGGGGGCCGGCCGGCGGACGCTTCGACGAGCTTGCCGGGCCGAGCGCCGCGAAGGTCCATTTCATCCAGACCTTCACCTTCGCGGGCAACAGCGCCCCGAAGGCGCTGGCCGTGCTCGAGGCGCTGAAGAAGAAGTATCCGGCGATCAAGTCGATGGCCGACGTCACCCCGGCGGTGGGCATCGCCAACGCCTACGACGCTATCCACCTGCTCGCCCTGGCGATCAAGGCCGCCGGTTCGACCAAGGGACCGGAGGTGCGCGACGGCTTCTACAAGGTCGCGGCCTATCCGGGCCTGATCAAGACCTACGACAAGCCCTTCGCGCCCGGGCAGCACGACGCCCTCGGGCCGCAGGACTACGTCTTCACCCGCTTCAAGGATGGCGAGATCGTCGCCGTCACGAACTGAAGGCGCCGCGCCGATGCTCGCCAGCACCCTCATCACCGGCCTCGGCCTCGGCAGCATGTACGGGCTGGTGGCGCTCGGCTTCCACATCACCTACGCGGTCTCCGGCACGGTGAACTTCGCACAGGGCAGCGCCGTCACGCTCGGGGCCGTGCTCGGCTACGCGCTCGGCGTTACCCTCGGCTGGCCGATGCCGGTGGCGATCCTCGGGGCTCTGCTGGGCTGCGCCGTCCTCGGCCTCGTGGTCGAGCGGCTGCTGGTGCGGCCCTTCGTCGAGAAGGGTTCGGATGCCTGGCTGCTCGCCACCGTGGCGGGCGGCATCGTCCTCGACAACGCGATGCTGTTCACCTTCGGCAAGGAGCCGCGCAGCCTGCCCTCGTCGCTTGCGGTGACGCCGGTGGAAATCCTCGGCACCGGCATCTACCCGCTCCAGCTCCTCATTCCCGTCGTCGGCCTCTCGGTCGCTGCGGCGATCCAGACCCTGTTCCGCCGCACCGATCTCGGCCGGGTGCTGCTGGCGGTGGCGCAGAATTCCGACGCCGCCCGTCTGATGGGCATCGACGTCCGGCGCACGGTCGCCTGCGCCTTCGCGCTCTCGGCCCTGCTCGCCGGGGCGGCCGGCCTCCTCATCGCGCCGCTGTTCTCGGTCTCGGCCGAGATGGGCGCATTGTTCGGAATCAAGGCCTTCGCGGTGGCGATCCTGGGTGGCATCGGCTCGGCCACCGGCGTGGTGCTGGCAGGCCTGCTCTACGGCCTCGTCGAGGCCGGCGTCACCGCGACCCTCGGCTCCACCTACACCCAGCTCGTGGTGTTCTCGGTGATCATCGTCGCCCTGGCGCTGCGTCCCGACGGGCTCCTCGGCCGCGCCGCGATCAACAAGGTCTGAGCCCGATGCACATCTTGCGCGCCCCGGGTGCGATGCCGGTCGCCATCCTGGCCCTGACCCTGGCGGGCCTCGCCCTGGTGGGACTGACGGGCGACTACAGCCACTTCGTCATCGCCCTGGTGGCGCTCACCACCGTGGCGGGAACCGGGCTCAACGTCCTCCTCGGGCTGACCGGGCTGATCTCCTTCGGCCATGCCGGCTTCTACGCCATCGGCGCCTATGCCAGCGCGATCCTGACCGGGGCCGGCCTGAGCTTCTGGCTCGCGGTTCCGGCCGCGGGCCTGCTCTCGGGCCTGGTCGGGGCCGGGCTGGCGGTGCCGGCGATGCGGGTGAAGGGGCCTTACCTCGCGATGGTCACCATCGCGTTCGGCTTCATCATCGAGCACGCCCTGATCGAGGGCGGGTCGCTCACCGGTGGCCAGAACGGCCTCGTGGTCACCGCGGGGCCGAGCCTGTTCGGAGTTCCCTTCGCCGAGCGCGAGCTGGCTTGCCTCGCCGTGCTCGGCGCAGGCCTGAGCCTCTACGGCTTCCACCGCCTCGCCCGCAGCCGCCTGGGCCGGGCCATGCGGGCGGTGCGCGATGCCGACGTGGCGGCCGCGTCCCTGGGCTTCGACCCGGTGCGGGTGAAGACCCTGGCCTTCGCAATCTCGGCCGCGCTGACGGGGCTCGCCGGGGCTGTGCTGCCGCCGTTGATGCTTTTCATCGCCCCAAGCTCCTTCCCGTTCTCGCAGTCGATCCTGTTCGTGCTCTCCGTGGTGGTCGGCGGGGCCGGTACCGTGCTCGGGCCGCTGCTGGGTGCCCTCGTCACCGTGCTGCTGCCCGAGACCCTGGCGGGGCTCGCCGAGTACCGGCTGCTGTTCTTCGGCCTCGCCACCCTGGTGGTTTTGTGGCTGGTGCCCTCGGGGATCGTCGGCAGCGCGGCCCGGCTGCTGCCGCGGCCGCGCGCCGGTACCGTCCCGCCGGCCACGGATTTCGGGCAACTGATCGGGCAGCGCGCGGCCGAGGCCCTGGTGGTCGAGGGCATCGGCATCAGCTTCGGCGGCATCCGCGCGGCGGAGGGCGTCTCGGTGAGGGCCGAGGCCGGGGCGGTGACGAGCCTCATCGGCCCCAACGGCGCCGGCAAGACCACCGTGCTCAACATGGTCTCGGGGTTCTACCGTCCTCAGGCCGGGACGATCCGCCTCGGAGGGCGCGACCTCGCCGGCGCTCCGGCCCACGTCATCGCCCGGGCCGGCATCGCCCGCACCTACCAGACCACGCGCCTGTTCGGTTCGCTCAGCGTTCTCGACAACGTGGCCCTGGCCCTCGACCCGGGGCGCCTGTGGCGGCGCACCCGTGCCCGGGATCGCGCCGCGGCCGCGACCCTGCTGGACTTCGTCGGCTATGCGGGCGCTCCGGACCGGCCCGCATCCGAACTGCCGCATGTCGACCGCCGCCTCGTGGAGATCGCCCGGGCGCTCGCCGGCCGGCCCCGCATCCTCCTCCTCGACGAGCCCGCCGCCGGCCTGACCCGGGCCGACACCGATGTGCTCGGCGGGCTCCTGCGCCGGATCGCCGGGCAGGGCATCGCCGTGGTGCTGGTCGAGCACGACATGCCCCTCGTCATGAGCGTTTCCGACGCCATCCTGGTCATGGATGCCGGGCGGCCGATCGCGCAGGGGACCCCGGCCGCGATCCGGCGCGACCCGGCGGTGATCCGCGCCTATCTGGGCGGCGCCGACACGCCGGCGCGGCCCCGCGCGGCCGCATGGACGCCCCCGGCCGACGCGGTGCTCTCGACCCTGGGCCTCACCGCCGACTATGGCGCCGCCCCGGTCCTCGACGGCGTCAGCGTCGAGGTCCGCCCCGGCGAGACCGTGGCGCTCCTGGGCGCCAACGGCGCCGGCAAGTCGACCACCATGCGGGCGCTCGCCGGGCTGCTCCGGCCGGTGGAGGGCCGGATCGTCCTGGAGGACCGCAGCATCGCGCACCTGCCGGCCCATGCCATCGCCCGCCTCGGCCTCGCCCTGGTGCCCGAGGGCCGGCAGGTATTTCCCGAACTCACCGTCATCGAGAACATCCGCCTCGGGGCGCATGGCCGCAAGGCGCCGATCGACCCGGCCGAGATCGAGGCGCTGCTCACCCGGTTCCCCCGTCTGCGCGACCGGGCGACGAGCCGGGCCGGCCTCCTCTCGGGAGGCGAACAGCAGATGCTGGCGATCGCCCGCGGGATGATGGCACAGCCGCGCATCCTCCTCCTCGACGAGCCCTCCCTCGGTCTCGCGCCGGCGATGATCAACGCCCTCTACGCCGTGGTGGCGGACCTGCGGGACCAGGGTGTGACCATCCTGATCGTCGACCAGATGGCGGCTCTCGCCCTGACAGTGGCGGATCGGGGCTACGTGCTGGAGCAGGGCCGGGTCGTCACCGCGGGGACGGCGGCCGAACTCGGCGCCGATGCCGGCCTGGAGGCCGCCTATCTCGGGGCGGCCTGAAACGGCTCAGTCGGCAAAACCCGGCTCAGCCGCGCGGATCGTGGCCTCGGCCAGGGACCGCGCCCGTTCCCAGCGCCGGCACTCGCGACGCGCATCCGACAGGGCGCGATGGTCCGGGGCGGGGTCGGCCTGCGCGTCCCGGCGCAGGTCCGCGAGCAGCTTGCCCGCGATGCCGTCGCGCGACGGGAGCGGGATGCCGCCATGGGCCAGTACGTCCAGGATGGCGCTGCGCTGCGCCTCCCGGGTCGCCCTGAGCCGGAGGGCGTGCCGGGGCAGGCCGGACGCGCGCAGGAGCCGGCTCAGCCATTGGCCGTCCCAGGACGGCGCCGAGGCATAGAGGGCGACGTCGCGCAAAGTGGTCAGCATGTGCAGTGCCACCCAGTCGTGAGCCACGCCCTCCCGGATCAGGCGCGCGCGCTCCAGGCCGTGGACCCGCTCCGCCTCCGGGGACCAATCGGTCCAGCCTGGGGCCGGGCGGATCAGGTAGCTCTCCGAAGGCCCGTCCGCGAAGACCCAGGCGACCTCGATCGGATAGCTGGTCCTGGCCAGCGACGAAGCCTCGAAATCCAGGAAGGCGATGCGGGTCACGGGCGGACCATCGGTGGGGCCACGGCTCGGGGTCGAGAGGATCGGCACGGGAAAAGGAACGATGCCGGGCAACAAACCGGTGCAAAGCCGAGTTCCGGCTTCGACGAACCGCGAAGGACCCCGTGTGAGCGACGCAACACCGATCTCGATGCCCGTGCGCGGCGCGCGCCGGTGGCGTGCCGATGTCGTTCCGGTGTTCTTGGCCCCGACCCGTTTCGTCCGCTCCCGTCTCGAGACGCCGGTCGGGCGGATCAACCGGTTCGCCGCGGCCCTGGCGGCGCCGCATCCCGGTCTCTGGGGACTCGCTGGCGCGGTCGCGCTTCTCGACGCGCTCTGGCTGCGCCGGCTCGGGATCGCCGTGGCGCCGCAGGGATTCACCGTGGCGGCGGGGCTCGTCGGGGCGCTGCTCGCTCTGGCCTTCCTGTTCGGGCCGATCCTGTCCGAACCGAAGCTGCGGGCCATGGCCCTCGCAAGTGCCTGTCTGATCGCCGTGACGCTGCCGATCGCGGTGCTGCACTACCTCACCGCCACCTGGGCCCTGCCGCTCGCCGATGCCCGCCTGGCGCGCACGGAGGTCGCGCTCGGCTTCGACTGGCCGGCCTATCTCGCCTTCCTGCAGGCGCATCCGCGCCTCGCCTGGTGGCTGGCGCTCGCCTACCACACCAGCGGCCCGCAGGTGGGGCTGACGGTGATCGTGCTCGCCGCCACCTGCCGCCTCGGCCGGCTCTGGGCCTATGTCCGGATGTTCACAGTCCTGCTCGTCGCCGTGGTGTTGATCGCCGCCCTGGTGCCGGCCGCCGGTCCCTTCGTGCAATACGGCCTTCCGACCGACCCGGACGGGTCGATCGAGACCATGGGGGCGCTCTGGCACCTCGACGCGCTGGAGCACCTGAGGGCCGGCACCCTGCACACCCTGGCCCTCGGGGACATCCGGGGCCTCGTGACCTTTCCGTCCTTCCATGTCTGCCTCGCCGCCCTGACCGCCTGGGCGCTGGCGCAGGTTCCGGTCGTCGGCCCGCTGGCGATCCTGCTCAACGCCGTGATCATGGTGGCGACCCTGGGGGCCGGCGGACATTATCTGCCGGATGTCCTGGCGGGTTTCGCCCTGTCCGCCGTCGTCATCGGCGGTCGCTCGATGCTGCGGCGGCGGGTCTGGTCTCGCCGGAGGGCGCGGGGCGCCGCTGAACCCGCCGTGGACGGGCCGCGTTGTCCGGCATAACGGCTCCTGCGGTCCGGATCGGCGCTTCGCATCGGCTCATCGCTACCACACCCGCTGCCGGGATTTTCGACGCCGAGCGCCGAGATCAGGGTGGCGCCGCCTCTCCGAAGGCACCGTGATCCCTCTGGTCGGGACAACTGACCGGAGCCATACCCCATGAACGTCGCCGCGCAGGATTTGCCTTGCGGGCTGCCAGACCCCAGCTCGGGGATCGACATGGCCGCCGCGCCCCACACGGGATCACCCCTTCGATGACACCCGCTTCCTCCTCCACCATTCCCTTCGCCAACACCTACGCGCGCCTGCCGGAGCGCTTCTTCGCCGAAGTCGCGCCGACGCCGGTCGCCGCGCCCCGGCTCATCCGGGTGAACGCCGAACTGGCCGCCCTGCTCGGTATCGATTCCGATTGGCTCGCCAGCCCGGATGGTGTCGCGGTGCTGGCGGGCAACAGGGTGCCGGAGGGCGCCGAGCCGCTCGCCATGGCCTATGCGGGCCACCAGTTCGGCAACCGCGTGCCGCAGCTCGGCGACGGCCGGGCCATCCTGCTCGGTGAGGTGGTCGGCCGCGACGGCATCCGGCGCGATATCCAGCTTAAAGGGTCGGGCCCGACCCCGTTCTCGCGGCGGGGTGACGGCCGGGCCGCCCTCGGTCCGGTGCTGCGGGAATACGTGGTCAGCGAGGCCATGGCGGCGCTCGGCATTCCCAGCACCCGCGCCCTGGCGGCCGTGCTCACCGGCGATTCCGTGATGCGCGAGACGGTCCTGCCCGGCGGTGTCCTGACCCGGGTGGCCACCAGCCACATCCGCGTCGGCACCTTCCAGTTCTTCGCCATGCGGGGCGATGTCGACGGGGTGCGCGATCTCGCCGATCACGTCATCGGCCGGCACTATCCGGAACTGGCGCAAGCCGACAATCCCTATCAGGCTCTGCTCACGCGGGTGGTCGAGCGGCAGGCGGATCTCGTCGCGCGCTGGCTCCTGGTCGGCTTCATCCACGGGGTGATGAACACCGACAATTGCGCGGTCTCCGGAGAGACCATCGATTTCGGCCCCTGCGCCTTCCTCGACGCCTACGACCCGTCCGCCGTCTTCAGCGCGATCGACGAGAACGGCCGCTACGCCTACGGCAATCAGCCCGGCATCCTGCACTGGAACCTCACCCGTCTGGCCGAGGCCCTGCTGCCCCTGCTCGCCCGCGAGACGGAGGACGGTGTCGCAGTGGCGCAGGATCTCCTCGGGGCCTTCGGGCCGCGCTTCGAGGCAGCGTATTACGGCGGCCTGCGGGCCAAGCTCGGCCTGACTCGTGCGGAGGAGGCCGACAAGGACCTCGGCCGGGCACTGCTGGAGATCATGGGCGCGAACCACGCGGATTTCACCCTGACGTTCCGCCGCCTCGGGGAGGCCGCCCTCGGACCGGAGGGTGACGCCGGCGTGCGCACCCTGTTCGACGATCCCGGGGCCTACGACGCCTGGGCGGTGCGTTGGCGCGAGCGGCTCGCCGCCGAACCGATGGACCCCGAAACGCGCCGCGCCGCGATGAACCGGGTCAATCCCGCCTTCATCCCGCGCAACCACCGGGTCGAAGCCGTCATCGAGGCGGCGATCGCCCGCGACGATTTCGGCCCCTTCCACGAACTCGTGACGGTGCTGGCCAAGCCCTACGACGACCAGCCTGCCTTCGCGGCCTATGCCGAGCCGCCCCAGCCGCACGAGCGGGTGCTGCGCACCTTCTGCGGCACCTGACACCCAGGGAGCACCGGCACGCGGTTATCGGTGCTTCCAGAACAGGTCCGGCTGGCGGAGCGTTCTTAAGCCAGGAGGACCTTCAGCCATGGCCGACACACGCAAGACATCGTCCGAATCGCTCGCCACCGGTCCGCGCGATACCGTCAGCGGCGCGGTCCGGGACGCTCCGGGTGAGCCGATGGAGCGGCCCGGAACCGAAAACGCCGAGCAGGCCGCGCGGACCGGGGGGATCGCGGGAGCCATCGACGGACCTCGCCTGACCCCGCAGGGTCGGACCGGCGAGGACGCGTCCGACCCGGATGAAACCGACCCGATGGGCGGCATGAAAACGGGGCAGCCCGACAAGGCGGAGGGCTGATCCCGCCTCGGGACGCGCGCCGAAACCAGTTGGCCCCGCGAACCATCCCCTTGCAAAGTTGTTGGTATACCGTATTCCAAGTGGCGTTCTCGCGTCATGCCGAGAGGTGCATCGATGACACAGACAGTGAAGCCGGATCGTCCGATCTGGCCACCCGTTCCCGACACGCGGACGGGCCCGGAGCCCAAGCCTGCCCAAGCTGATACCCCGCCGCCGAATTCGGCCGGGATCGAACGTCCGGCACCGGATTCCGCCCTGATCAAGCCGACCGCCTTCGAGGGCTTCGGCTCGTTCTCGGGCTGAGGACACCGGGCCGGCCGGGATCGCCAAAATCGATCGCGGATCCTCAAGCACCGATCGACCATCAAACCCTCCTTGGCGCGGAAAGCCACGGAGGGTTTCGTCTGTCGGGACACACGGTTCGTTCCCCGCGTGAGGCAGATCCAGGTCTTTGCGCAGGCTGCCGAAGGGCAGTTAATCCCAGTGTATTTCAGTCTGATCGCCGAAGTCGTGCCGCCGCGCACCCGGGCGATGGGGCGAATGGATTAAAATAAATATCTATACTTGTGCAGTTCTGCACTTTCCGTCGCGGTGTTGCGACCTAATCTGTTCTTCCTGCATCAACGAGAGAACGCGGCGGGGTCGAACGGATGCAGGCGCGCATCGTCCGCTCCTGCCTGCCTCTCGGCGCCTCGCATCTCACCGGCTTGAATCTCAGCGGCTTGAATCTCAGCGGCTTGCATCCGGGCGCCTCGGCGCGTCGGGCAAGGCCATCACCAGCGAAGGAACAGGTATGGACACGCTCATCCAGGGCATTTCGCAGTTTCGCGGCAACGTCTTCCCCGGGCAGGAGGCGATGTATCGCCAGCTGGTCCGCGACGGGCAGCAGCCTCAGGCGCTGTTCATCGCCTGCGCGGATTCCCGCGTCTCGCCCGAGCACATCACCCAGGCCGGCCCCGGCGACCTGTTCGTGTGCCGCAACGCCGGCAACATCGTGCCTCCGTTCTCGCAGGTGAACGGCGGTGTCTCCTCGGCCATCGAGTACGCCGTGGTGGCGCTGGGGGTGAAGGACATCGTGATCTGCGGCCATTCGGATTGCGGGGCGATGAAGGGTTTGGCCGATACCAAGGCCCTGGAGGCGATGCCGAGCGTCGCCGCCTGGCTGCGCCACAGCCACGCCGCTCAGAAGATCGTCTGCGAGGCCTATCCGGCCGATCTCGACCCCAAGACCCATGCGCGGGTCCTGGCGCTCGAGAACGTCGTGGTCCAGCTCAACCATCTGCGCACGCATCCGAGCGTCGCCGCCGGCCTCGCCAAGGGCGAATTGCGCCTGCACGGCTGGTTCTTCGAGATCGAGACCGGCGAGGTCCTGGCCTATGACGGCGCGCAGTCGCGCTTCGTGGGCCTCGCGGACGGCGCGGCGCTTCCGGTCGCCGACGCTCCGAGCGCCCGGGTGATGACGACCGGACACGCGGCCTGACGCAAACCTGGGCGGCGGCTGTCTGGCTGCCGCCTCACGCGACGGACGGGAGGGCGGGCTCGGTCTCCGGGGCATCCGCGTCATCGGCCCACGACACCGCAAAGAGCCGCATGTCGCGGGTGTCGCGACAATCCGAGGGCGGCATGGCGGAGAGCCGCAGCGTCGCCAGGGTGGTCGGGCTCAGCAGGCGGATCACGTCGTCCGAGGCCGCGACGGACAGATCTGCGGCCTTGGCCCGCGCCTCGATCCGGGCGAGGCGGTTCATCGGCGTCCCCAGCACGGTGAATTCGGCCCGGTGCCCGTCGTCGAAGACGCCGACCAGGACCTCGCCGGCATGCAGCGCCAGGGTGATGCGCAGGACGGGACGGCCCTCGTCGCGACGCTCCACGTTCAGGCGCGCGAGGCGCGCCAGGATGGTCCGGCCGCAGGCGAGGGCCGCCTGAGCCTGGGCCTGGGGGCGTCCGACGATGAACTGGGCCAGGATGCCGTCGCCGACGTACTTGTCGACGATGCCGCCATGCTCGGTGACGGCCACATGGGTCAGGGCGCGCATGTCGAGCAGCGCCCGCACCACCTCCTCCTGCGCGTGGTTGCGCGAGAAGGCCGAGAAGCCGCGCAGGTCGAGGCCGAACAGGCAGGCGTGGCGGGATTGTACGGTGCCGAGCCCGCCGCCGCTCTCGGCGAGGGCGCCCGCGACCCGGCGGGGCACGAAGCGCGCGAGGCTGGTGCGCTCCCGCTCCATGCGCAGGGCCGTGGTCACCGCCGCCTGGAGGCGCCGCACCCCGTCGATCACCACGAGGCTGGCGGCCAGGAAGGTCAGGAGGCCGGGCACTTCCTCCTCGAAGGTCACGTGCGGGCCGAGCAGCGCGCTCTCGGGGACCAGGAAGGCGAACAGGAGGGTGAGGCCCCACCCCAGGCCCACCAGCCCTGAGAAGGCCGCCGTGTGCCACACCCGCATGCTGAGCCCGGTCTGGAGCAGCAGGAGGAAAGCCGGCAGACGGCTGACGGCCGTGGCAGTCTCCTCGGTCTCCACCGCGCCGACCAGCATGTGCTCGACGAGAAGGAACAGGGCCACGCCGGCATTGAGCAGCGTTGCCGTCCAGGCCAGCCATTCGGTCGTGCGCTCGCCCGCCCGGTCGCTCTGGCTCGCGCGCCAGTCGGCGAGACCGAGGCCGAGGGAGAACAGCGCGTAGATGCTGAGGCCGACCCAGTGATGGGCCGAGTGGTTCGATCCGTCATAGCCCTGCGCGGTGGCGAGCAACACAAGGACGATGACGAGATGAAGCACCAGCGAGCGGCGTCCCGAAGCCGCCTGGAGGCGGCGCAGGATGGTGGGGTCACCCAGGTTCGGACGGCGACGGGACGGAATGCGCATGACGGGACGATCGATTGGAGGGATCGCGGGGGCTTAGCACCCTGTGCGTCCGCGGCGTCATAACAACTCCGAACCGCGCGTCTCGCAGGTGGCACGGTTCGGCCGCAGCGCTGCGTCGCCCTGGCCAGGACGAGGTCCCGCACTTCTCGCAACCCGTGAAGCCAGGAATGGCGGGTCTCGACAGTGCGCCGACCGGCAGTGATCCGCGGGAGAGCATCATCGCCGGCGATCCGGCGAACGGGATCTCAGAGGGCGCCTTCGCGGATCGCGCCGGGATCGGCCAGGGCGTGCAGCAGGCGCGCCGCGTTGTGGGCGAAGCGCAGGGTCACGGCTTTGCGCCGGGGACCGCTCAGGGGATGATCGGCGGGATCGCGCAGGATCGCTGCCCCGAAGGCATCGGCGACGATGAGGCCGGCCTCCTCCGGCGTCAGGGTGGTGGAGAGCGTCTCGGGGATGGCGAAGTAGAAGCGGTCGCAATAGTCGCGGTAATCCGGCCATTTCCGATCGGCACGAAAATCGGCCACGCTCGACTTGATCTCCACGATGGTCAGGCGCCCGGCCGGGCACAGGGCGATGATGTCGGCGCGCCGACCGTTCGCCAGGGAAAATTCCGGAATGGTGACGTGGCCGAGTTCGGCGAACAGACGCCGGACGCCGCGTTGGACCTGGAGCGCGGTGGCCGACTGACGCCGGTCGGGCGGGAGGAGGACGGTCGCGAGGGCTGCTGACATACGGCTCTGATGGATCGGGAATTTGTCCCGAATCGGGATCGACCACAGGAAATCAGCCGCCGCGCGGCTTGTCACCTGCGACCCCGTTGCGCGGGCATCGGCGCCAAGCATCACCGGCCGAGCATCACCCGCCGGTCAGAACGTCCGAGGCGTGCAGGGCCGCCCGGATCGCATCGAATCCGTCGGTAAGCGCGGCCGGACCCGGCTGCAGGATCAGCGGCGATTTGATTTCGTGGATGCGGCCGGCCGCGACGGCGGGGATCGCGTCCCAACCGGGGCGGGCGCGGATACGATCCGGGTTCACGCGCTTGCCGCACCAGGAGGCGAGGATCACGTCCGGCCGCGCGGCGATCACCGCCTCCGCGGTGACGATCCGGTCCTTGGCCGCCGGTTCCCGGCTGAGGTCTGCGAAGACATCGTCGCCGCCCGCCTGCGCGATCAGGTCCGAGACCCAGCCGATCCCGGAAATCATCGGCGCGTCCCATTCCTCGAAATACACGCGCGGCCGCGGCCGGCCGACGCTTTCCCGGGCGACGCAGTCGATCCGCTCGGCGAGGCGCGTGGCCAGGGCGTCGGCGTCGGCAGGCACGCCCACCAGGGCACCGACGGTGCGGATCATGGCGAGGCAGCCGGGCAGGTCGCGCTGGTTGAACAGGTGCACGGCGATGCCGGCCCGGGCCAGGTCGGCCACGATCTCCGCCTGCAGATCGGAGAAGGCGAGCACGAGATCGGGGCTGAGGGCCAGGATCTTCGGCAGGTCGGCCGAGGTGAAGGCCGAGACCCGCGGCTTCTCGCGGCGCACCCGCGCCGGCCGCACCGCATAGCCCGAGACTCCGACGATGCGGTCCTCCTGTCCCAGCAGATACAGGGTCTCGACCGTCTCCTCCGTCAGGCAGACGATGCGCTCGGGTGGAAAGCACCGCATGGCGCTCAGCCCTTGAAGTTGGCGAGCAGGCCGGCGCCTGGGGCCAGCATCAGGAAGGCCCAGGCCAGGGCCGAGGTCACGTTGGCGATCTGGAACGGCAGGCGTTTGACGCCGAACACCCCGGCGATGAGGGGCACCACGGCGCGGGCCGGGCCGATGAAGCGCCCGATCAGGATGCCGCCCGCGCCCCACCTGTGGCAGAAGCGCTCGGCGCGCTCGACGAGCGCGGGGTAGCGCCGCATCGGCCACATCTGCTTGGCGCCCTCCTTGTAGTAGTGCCCGAATTCGTAGGAGACCCAGTCGCCCAGGGCTGCGCCGAAGGCGCCGGCCAGCATCACCGGCCAGAACGGGATGCCGACCGAGCCCATCAGCGCCCCGATGCCGAGAAGCAGGAAGGTGGCGGGCACCAGCAGCGACAGGAAGGCCAGGGATTCGCAGAAGGCGAGGATGCCGACGATGAGCGGCGTCCATCCCTGGTTCGCCTCCACGAAGGCGAGGGTGCTGGTGCGGAGGGCTTCGAAGTCCATGTCGTCCGGAAATCCATCATGGCTGAGTGTGTCGGGCACGGGTCGGAGCCCTGACCCCGAATGCGGACCGGACCGGTTGCGCCGCTGTGGCGAAAGCCCTGTGCCGGGGCAAGCCGGGGTCACACGAAGGAGGGTGCGAAGGCGGGAGACCTTGCGGTAAGGGCTGGCACGACCGATCCTTCGGCGCGCGTCTTTGGGAGAAAACGGTTTGAACATCCTCTCGATTCAGTCGCACGTCGCCTTCGGCCATGTCGGCAACGCGTCCGCGGTGTTTCCGATGCAGCGCCTCGGTGTCGAAGTCTGGCCGATCCACACGGTTCAGTTCTCCAACCACACGGGCTACGGCGCCTGGCGCGGCCGGGTGTTCGACGGACCCGCGATCGAGGATCTCGTCGCCGGCATCGCGGAGCGCGGAGTGCTCGGCACCTGCGACGGCGTCCTGTCGGGCTACATGGGCTCGGCCGATATCGGCACCGCCATCGTGCGGGCGGTGGCCTCGGTGCGGGCGCTCAACCCGAAGGCGCTCTATGCCTGCGATCCCGTGATGGGCGATACCGATCGGGGCATCTACGTGCGCCCTGGCATCCCGGAATTCATGCGCGACCAGGCGGTTCCCGCCGCCGACATCGTGACCCCGAACCAGTTCGAGCTGAATCACCTCTCGGGCCTGCCGACCGGGACCCTGGCGCAGGCCAAGCGCGCGGTGGCCTCGGTACAGGCCCTCGGCCCCCGGGTCGTGCTCGTCACGTCGCTGATCACCGACGACACCCCCGCCGACGCCATTGACCTGATGGCCGGGGAGGGCGGGCGGTTCTGGCGGCTGCGCACGCCACGCCTGCATCTCGACGTGAACGGGGCCGGCGACGCCATCGCGGCCCTGTTCCTGGTGCATTATGCCCGCACCGGCTCGGCGGCCGAGGCCCTCGGGCTGGCGGGGGCGTCGGTCTATGGACTGCTTCGGCGGACGGCCGAGGCCGGCTCGCGCGAGATCCTGACGGTGGCCGCGCAGGACGAGTTCGTCACGCCGAGCGAGACGTTCCCGGTGGAGACGGTCTAGCCAAGACGGTCTAGCCAAGACGGTTGACGCGAGACGGTTGAGCCAGGACGGTTAAGGTAAGACGGTCTAGGCAAGACCCTCCAGGGTTGTATCGCCCCCCGTTCGGAGATCCCCACCATGACGCGCCGCTTCGTGACCCTCGACGTGTTCACCGACACCGCCCTCGCCGGCAACCCCTTGGCGGTGGTGCTGGATGCCGAGGGTTTGGACACGGCCGCCATGCAGGCCCTCGCGGGCGAGTTCAACCTGTCCGAGACGGTGTTCGTGCTGCCGCCCGAGGCGTCGCGCCACCGGGCCCGCCTGCGCATCTTTACACCCGCCACCGAATTGCCCTTCGCGGGGCACCCCACCCTCGGCACGGCCGTGCTGCTGGCGCTCCGCGACCGAAGGGCCGGCCTGACCGACGCGCTGGCCTTCGGGCTCGAAACCACGCTCGGGACCTTGGCCTGCGTGATCGTGCCGGGGGAGGGACGCGGCACCGGCCGGTTCAAGATGCCGGTCCTGCCCGAGTTCCTGGGCGATGGCCCGGAGCCGGACGCGGTCGCCGCCGCGCTCGGCCTGGAGCCCGCTGAGATCGGCTTCCTGCGTCATGCCCCGAGCCGCCACGGGGCCGGACCGGGCTTCCTGTTCGTGCCGCTGGCGAGCCGCGAAGCCCTCGGGCGCGCACGCGTGGTGTCGAGCGCGCTCGCGGCCCTGGGACCGCCTGCGGCGCTCTATTGCTACACGCCCGACCCGGAGGGGCTCGGCCATCGCTACCAGGCCCGGATGTTTGCGCCTCATCTGGGCGTGCCGGAGGACCCGGCGACGGGGTCGGCGGCGGCGGCCTTCGCGGGGGTGATGATGCAGTTCGAGCCCCTCGGCGAGGGCGAGCACGACATCGTCCTGACCCAGGGCGTCGCGATGGGCCGCCCGAGCACCATCGGGGTGCAACTCTGCATCGAGGCTGGCGCCCTGCGCTCGGTGGAGATCAGCGGCAGCGCCGTGCTGGTCAGCGAGGGAACCCTGCTTGTCTGAGTCCTTCACCTGGACGCGGCTGCGCCACCTCGAAGCGCGGCTGGTGGCGCATGACTGGGCCTGGGCCCGCGACAATGCCGAGACCATCGCCGCCACCTGGGCGCGGCGCTGCGCGGAGCGGTCCGGCCTGTTCGACGGGCGCGTTCTCCTCGCCCGCGCCTGCCGCATCACGGGGGATCGCTGCGAGATCGACCTGTTCGAGGTCGCGTACTCGCAGTTCCTGGCCTTCCGGCAGGCCGGATCGCCCGATCCCGCAGTGACCAACGCCTTCGCGGCCATCGTGCCGTGGACCGTCGACGGCGCGGCCCTCCTCGGCATCATGGGGGCGCACACCGCCAATGCGGGCCAGATCTACTTCGCCTGCGGAACGCCGGACCGGGACGACATCCGCCCGGGCGGAGAGGTCGATCTCGCCGGCAGCGCCGCCCGCGAGTTTCGTGAAGAGACGGGAATCGCCCTGGCCCCGGACGCGGCGGAGGCGTGGGTTCTCCTCAGCGGTGAGAGCCAGCGCGCCTTCCTGCGGCCGGTCCGCTTCGCGGAGGAGGCCGATGCGCTGCTGGCCCGGATGGAAGCGCATCGCCGGGCCGAGGCGGCGCCGGAACTCGCCGGCTTTGTCACCGTGCGGGGGCGCGACGACCTCGATCCCACCCGCATGCCCCCCTTCGTGCAGGCCTACCTGGAGGACGCCTTCGCGGGGACCTACGGGTAGCCGTAGCGCGCCTTCGCGGCCGCGAGCAGACCGAGCGCTTCCCGGTCGCGTCCACCCTGGCAGGCCGTCGCGGCATTGCGCAGGTCGGTGCTGAAGCGCTCGCCCACGGGGGCGTTGAGATTGCCGGTCGCGACATCGCTGTCGACCACCGCCTGAGTCCGGGCGATGGCCGGCCCGCAGCCACTGCCCTGTGGAAAAGGCGCGGCGACCACGGGAGCGGCGGCGACGGCCGCGGCCGGTGGGGTTGAGGCGGTCGGCTTGCAGGCCCCGACGAGGCCGGCGGTGACGAGGACAACGATGAGGCTGACGCGGGACACGGCGGCTCCTGACAACGAAGGTGCCGGCAAACGGCACAGCTTGATCCGGGCCGGTTCTGCGCTGCCTCGCAGGGCCGGTCAATCCGGCCTGCCGCTCCGTCCCGGCGAAGCTCCGAAGGCGGAAAACACGGCAGGACGGCGCGAAGGCATCGCCCTGCCGCTATTTGGCGCCATTACTTGCCGTAGTTACTTGGCGCCGTTACTTGGCACTGTTACTTCGACTTGTCGGCGATCGCCTTCAGGCCGGACTCGTAGATGCCCGAGATGGCATCGACCGCGACGGTGTCCGGAGCGCCCTTCGCCTTGAAGCTGCCGGTCCACTTGACCGTCGAGCCCGTGCCCTTCGGTATGACCGACAGGGTGGAGCTGTAATCGCTGACCGGCAACGGGCCGGAGACGATGGCGTAGGTGTAGGACATCGCCTTGTCGTCACGGGCCGTCTGCGATTCGACGATGGTACCGCCGCCCTTCAGGCTGAGGGTCCGGAGGGACTTGCCGCCCTCCTGCGACAGGACACACTTCTCGATCGCCGGATGCCATTGGCCGATCCCGCAGAAATCCCCGATCGTCGACCAGACCTTGGCCGGGGGCGCCGCGACCTCGGTGGATTTGGCGACGTCGAGGGCATAGCCCGGGAGGGTGCCGGCGAGGAGCGCGAGGGTGGGCAGCGCGAAGGTGCGCGTGAGCGTCCGCAGCATGGTGGGGGTTCCTTCCTGATGTTTTTTCTTGGGTGAGCGGACTGTTTTGCCCGCCGGACCGTGCGAGGCCCGAATGGCAAGCTAGGCAGAGTTGCGCTGGTGGCAATGCGCAGCGATCCGATCGTGGTGGTTATCGCCTGCGATCGAGCGCCAGAACCGCCCCGGAGCTGCCTTCGACCGAAATTCCTGCGTCCCGGCCGCAGCTTGCGGCCTGCCCAGCCAGCCCCGAACCTTGTCAATCCGCGGCCCAGGGTCTACGACAGCCGCCTTCGCAACGGTTCGCGCGCCCCGTCGACGCGCCCTTGCCCCTCGGGAGAGACGAGCCTTGGCCAGTGCCGGCTCCACGCGCCGCTTCACCGACGCCGCTTCCGCGGCGGCTCGGTCGCGCGCGTCTCTCGTCCTCCTGCGTCTCCTTATCCGCCCCTGAGGGCCGTCCGGGCGCGTGCGCCTGGGCTCTCAGGGGAGCGCATCCGCGAGACCCGTGACGGCGCTGGCCGCCCGGGCTCCCTCGACACCACCGGCGTCCGCGTCCGCCCGGGACCGCGCCGCGACAGGATTCCTCCGATGACCGCTTCCGTGACCGATTCCACACCCAAAGACCGCGTCCTCATCTTCGACACCACCCTGCGCGACGGCGAGCAATGCCCCGGCGCCACCATGACGCTCGACGAGAAGCTGGCGGTGGCCGAACTCCTGGACACGATGGGCGTCGACATCATCGAGGCGGGCTTCCCGATCGCTTCGCATGGCGACTTCGAGGCGGTGTCCGAGATCGCGCGCCGGGCCAAGCGCGCCACGATCGCGGGTCTCGCCCGGGCGATCCCGGCCGACATCGCCCGCGCGGGCGAGGCGGTGCGCCACGCTGTCCGGGGACGGATCCACACCTTCGTCTCGACATCGCCGATCCATCTCGCGCACCAGATGCGCAAGTCCGAGGACGAGGTGGTGGAGATCATCCTGAAAACCGTGACCCAGGCGCGCAACCTCGTCGAGGATGTCGAATGGTCGGCCATGGACGCGACCCGCACGCCGATCGATTATCTCTGCCGCTGCGTCGAGGCGGCGATCCGATCGGGCGCCACCACCATCAACCTGCCCGACACGGTGGGCTACGCCACGCCGGACGAGTACCGCCGGATGTTCCAGAACGTCCGAAACCGCGTGACCAACGCCGACAAGGCGATCTTCTCGGTGCATTGCCACGATGACCTCGGCCTCGCCATCGCCAATTCCCTGGCGGGGCTCGAGGGCGGTGCACGGCAGGTGGAATGCACCATCAACGGCATCGGCGAGCGCGCCGGCAACGCCGCCCTGGAGGAGATCGTGATGGCGATCCGCACCCGTGGCGACGTGATGCCTTACGAGACCGGCATCGAGTCGACGATGTTGACCCGCGCCTCGAAGCTGGTCAGCCACGCGACGAACTTCCCCGTGCAGTACAACAAGGCGATCGTCGGCCGGAATGCATTCGCCCATGAGAGCGGCATCCACCAGGACGGCATGCTCAAGCACACCGAGACCTACGAGATCATGACCCCGGCCTCGGTCGGCGTCGCCAAGACGTCGCTGGTGATGGGCAAGCACTCGGGCCGCGCCGCCTTCCGCTCGAAGCTGGAAGAGCTCGGCCTGAGCTTGAGCGACAACCAGATGCAGGACGTGTTCGAGCGCTTCAAGGCCCTGGCCGACCGCAAGAAGCATGTCTACGACGAGGATATCGAGGCCCTGGTCGATGAGAACCTCGCGACCGCGCACCACCGCATCCGTCTCGTCTCCCTGTCGGTGATCGCGGGCACGCGCGGCCCGCAGCGCGCCACCCTCAAGCTCGACATCGAGGGACGCGTGGTCACCGAGGAGGCCGACGGCAACGGTCCGGTCGATGCCGTCTTCAACGCGATCCAGGCCCTGGTGCCGCACGAGGCCGACCTCGAGCTGTATCAGGTCCACGCGGTCACGGAGGGCACCGATGCCCAGGCCGAGGTCTCGGTTCGCCTGAAGAGCGGCGAACGCAGCGTCACCGCGCGCGGCGCCGACCCGGACACCCTGGTGGCCTCGGCCCGGGCCTATCTCTCCGCCCTCAACAAGCTCTCGGCCTCGGCCGTTCGCCTGCACGCCCAGAGCCCGGCGGCGGTTTAGCCGAGAAAATAACGCTCCGGGGGTGGACACCTCCGGAGCCCTTTGCTATCAGCCCCCTCGTCGCGGCGGACTTGGTGGGCCGCAGCGACCGCCGCAAGGCGTTGGGTGCATAGCTCAGTTGGTAGAGCAGCTGACTCTTAATCAGCGGGTCCAAGGTTCGAACCCTTGTGCACCCACCAAATCTCCTCAGACGGCCGAAGCTCTGGACCTACGTCCGGAGCTTTTGTGTTTTCGGAATCTTGCGAACATCATGACGACGGCTCGTCCAATCTGGGCCGGTCTCGGCTGGCGCCACGGTCGCCGGATCCTGCCTGCGCTGCGGTTCCACCGCTTCGCATTCAGCCTGTCGGTCATGTGTGCGGAGGTGGTCCTGGCGCGCTCTGCACCGATACGAGGCCTGAGATTCGGCGGAGAAGGCGCCTGTCGATCGCTTGCTTCGCGCAGGTGAGACGCTGCCGAGCCGTGGATGCGGAACGCGGTCGGTGTCGTTCAGCCCGGCAGCCACACGCCTGCCGGGCTGATGCAAATCAGCGCTTCAATCGAGCCAGCTGGATCTTACAGCAGGTCGTCGTTGGCCCACGCCCGAACGTAGTCGACGTTCATCTGGGCGGTCGGCATGGAGGCGTCGTACTTGCCCGGCCAGCTGCCGGTGTCACCCACCGCCAGATTGACCAGCATGTACATCGGCTCGTTCATATCGCGTGGTGTCGCCATCTCGGCGACTTTCGCGCCGTCGATATACCACTTGAGCGTGTCCTTCTGCCAGTCGACCCCGAAGGTGTGGAAGCCTTCCGTCAGATCCTCGGTCTGTACGGGGAAGCTCGTCAGGGTGTGACCGCCGATCTTGGAATGGGCTGACACGTAGGCGGTGTCCGTGTCGTGGCCCAGAAGCTCCATGACGTCGAGTTCGGTCCGTCCATTGTTGGCCGCGTTCAGCAGCCAGAAAGCCGGCCACATGCCCTGGCCCGCCGGCAGCTCGGCACGCATCTCGAAGTAGCCGTAGGTCTGGGCGAACGACTTGGCCGTGGTGAGCACGCCCGAGGTGTAGGCCAGGCCCAGCGGATTGCCGTCGTGATCCGGGGCCGCCGTGATGCTGAGGACGCCGTCCGAGATCGAGAACGGGTCCGTGCCAACGGATTTGTCCGTGTAGTACTGCGCCTCCTTGTTGGCCCCCAGGGTCCGATCCTGGCTGCCGATGCCGTACGTCGTCTTCCACACCGTGCCTTTGCCGTTGGCCGAGGCACTGAGGGTGTTGAACTCTTCCGCGAAACTCAACGTCATGCCCGGATGCGACGGGTCCGCCGGCAGGGCGAAGTCGCCGGCCTTGAGGTTCGTGAGCGCCACGTTCTGCAAGGTCAGCGTCTCGCCGCCGCCGAGCGCGATGACGGTGTCCGAACTGACCTGCTTGGCTGCCAGCTTCAACTCGGCGAAGCTGTGCAGGTTGACCCCCTCCATGCGGACCTTGTCCACGCCGGAGGTGAAATCGGTGATGATGTCGCTGCCCTCGCCCTTGGCGATGACGAAGGTATCCGCCCCGCCGCGGCCGGTCAGGATGTCGTTCCCGGCCTTGCCGTTGAGGGTCTGGGCGCCGCCATCGCCGGTGATCATGTTGTTGAGGCTGTTGCCGGTGCCGCTCTTGGCGTTGCTGAAGATCAGGTTCTCGACATTGGCGGAGAGCGTGTAATCCCGCCAGGCGACGACGACCGTGTCGACGCCGCCGCTGGGCGCCTCGACGACCTGATCGCTCGATTGCCAGATGTGGTAGGTGTCGTCGCCGGCGCCGCCGGTCAGGACCGCACCACCCTTGTCCCAGCCCCAGATGTCGTCGTGCCCGGCCGTGCCGCTCAGGGCCTTGACGGCATTGTTGGCCTTGATCGTGTGGGTCGGCGTGGCACTTGCGCGGGCTGCCTCGCCCGTCTCAGCCGAGGGCGCAGCCAGCACGGGCGGAGCCACGACCACGGGCGGCTTCGACAGCACGGGGGGAGCCGCGACCACGGGCGTCTCCGCGGAGGCTTCGAAGACGAAGTCGCCGGACTTCAGCGTGCCATTGGCATGGGCGGCGGTGAAGCGGCCGACGGCCGCGCCGTGCTCGCGGATCTCGTAGGTGTGCAGCGTACCTTGACGGGCGATCTCGACCACGTTGGCATCGGCGGCAAAGCCGCGGAACACCAGCGTGTCCCCGCCGGCGGCGCCGGCCCCCTGAAAGTCGGTGATCCGGTCGAGGGCCGTGCCCGTCAGGCCGGCCGTCCCGGCCAGATCCGCCTTGCTGAAGACGAAGCGGTCGGCTCCGGCCCCGCCCGTCAGCAGGTCGACGCCGAGCCCACCGGTGATGATGTCGTTGCCGGCGCCGCCGTTGATGGTGTCGTTGCCCGACGCCCCGATGATGATGTCGTCACCGTCCTGGCCGGCGATGAGCTGCGCCCGCGTCCCGCGCGAGGAGAGGTCGATCCGATCCGCACCTGCGGTGCCGGCGGTGTACTGAGCCGCCAGGGGTGCGATCGGGCCGCTGCTCGAACTGACTGGTGCGGTTGCGGAAACCACCGGCGCGAGCGTGCTCGACGCCGCCGGCGTGATCAGCGCTTCCGGAGAAGGCTTGACCACGGACGCCTCCGACGCCTCGAACACGAAGTCGCCTGACTTGAGCGCCTCTCCGGCATGGACGGCGGTGAAACGGCCGACGGCGACGCCGTTCTCCCGAATTTCGTAGGTGTGCAGCGCGCCCTGCCGACTGACCTCGACCACGCTGGAATCGGTGGCGAAGCCCTGGAGGACGATGGTATCGCCCCCGGCGACGCCGGCGCCCTCGAAGTCGGTGATCCGGTCGAGGGCGGCGCCCGTCAGGGTGGCCGTACCGGCGAGATCCGCCTTGCTGAACACGAAGCGGTCGGCCCCGGCTCCACCCGTCAGGGTGTCGACGCCGAGCCCACCGGTCATGATGTCGTTTCCGACGCCACCGTTGATTGTATCGTTGCCCGATGCACCAATGATGATGTCATCACCATCCTGGCCGGCAATCAGTTGTGCGCGCGTCCCGCGCGACGAGAGGTCGATCCGATCCGCACCCGCTTTGCCTGCGGTGTACTGAGCCGATAACAATGCCGTGTCCGCCATGGGTCGCTTACTTTCTCGCGATCGATGACGGACGATGCGAGCAGCCAAGTTAATGCAGGGCAAATACTGCCGGTTGTTCCCCAACTTAGCGTAGTGAGGTACTTGTTTCGTTAAAGATCAGTACCGCGACACAGACAAATTAATCTAAACATTGAGTTCAAAGGCCCCGGATGGAGCGAGTGCGGGAGCTGGTCGCGGCCTGCATCTGGCCAAGCGCCCGGACGTGCCGTCAATGGGCAGGGAGGGCGGCTGATATCGGTTCGCGGTCCGGCGCAGGCGACGGCGTTATGTCGAGGGCGGTTGCGCGGGCCTGCCGCACGATCCAGACCCCTCCATCCGGAGTTCCGACGTCAGGTGGATGTCGCCCCCTCACCGGACGAGGTCGCTCCCGGGAGGCAGTGCGCCGTGGCCAAAAGCGCGAGACGCGCCGTGCCCTGGCTTCCGCCAAAATCGTTTTCATGGGAGTGGCGGGCTAAAACCTTCCTCGCCGGAAGGAAGATCCGCCACCGGACCGGATGCTGCTGTCGGTCGACCCGACTGTGCCAGCAGCATCCGGTGTTTTTGTTTCAGCCCTGCCTGATCTGAAGTCCCGAAGACCCGGGCCTCTGCAGGCCGCGGCGTCGACGAAGCCGCCGGATCTCAGGGCCGGAGGTAAGGCACCAACAGACGCGGGTCAGTGGATGGCGTCGTTAGCCCACGCGTGGACATAGTCGACGTTCAGCTGCGTGGTCGGCATGGAGGCGTCGTACTTGCCCGGCCAGCTGCCGGTGTCACCCACCGCCAGGTTGACCAGCATGTACATCGGCTTGTGCATGTCACGCGGGGTTGCCATCTCGGCCACCTTCGCACCGTCGATGTACCATTCCAGCGTGTCCTTCTGCCAATCGACGCCGAAGGTGTGGAAGCCCTCGGTGAGGTCGTCCGTCTTGACGGGGAAGCTCGTCAGAGTGTGGCCGCCGATCGAGGAATGCGCCGTGGCGTAGGCGGTGTCCTTGTCGTGGCCCAGGAATTCGAGAACGTCGAGTTCGGCCGGCCACGTCCCGTCGGCGTTCAGCAGCCAGAAGGCAGGCCACATACCCTGGCCCGCCGGCAGCTCGGCGCGCATCTCGAAATAGCCATAGGTCTGGGCGAACGACTTGGCCGTGGTGAGCACGCCCGAGGTGTAGGCCAGACCCAGCGGGTTGCCGTCGTGATCCGGAGCCGCCGTGATGCTGAGGACGCCGTTCGAGATCGAGAACGGGTTCAAGCCGACGGATTTGTCCGTGTAGTACTGCGCCTCGTTGTTGGACCCCAGGGTCCGATCCTGGCTGCCGATGCCGAGCGAGCTCTTCCACACGGTACCGTTGCCCGTCGCCGAAGCGCTCAGGCCGTTGAACTCCTCGGCGAAGCTCAACGTCATGCCCGGATGCGACGGGTCCGCCGGCAGGGCGAAATCCTTCGCCTTGAGGTTTGTGACGGAAAAATTGTCCAGCGTCAGCGTCTCGCCGCCACCCAACGCGATGACGGTGTCCGAACCGACCTGCTTGGCCGCCGTCTTCAGCTCGGCGAAGCTGTGGAGGCTCACCCCCTCCAGGCGGACCTTGTCCACGCCGGAGGTGAAATCGGTGATGATATCGCTGCCCTCACCCTTGGCGATGATGAAGGTATCGGCCCCGCCGCGGCCGGTCAGGATGTCGTTCCCGGCCTTGCCGTTGAGGGTCTGGGCGCCGCCATCGCCGGTGATCATGTTGTTGAGGCTGTTGCCGGTGCCGCTCTTGGCGTTGCTGAAGCTCAGGTTCTCGACATTGTCGGGCAGGATGTAGTCGCGCCAGGCGACGATGACCGTATCGACGCCGCCGCTGGGCGCCTCGACGACCTGATCGCTCGATTGCCAGATATGATAGGTGTCGTCGCCGGCGCCGCCCTTCAGGACAGCATTGCCCTTGTCCCAGCCCCAGATGTCGTCGTGACCGGCCGTGCCGCTCAGGGCCTTGACGGCGTTGTTGGCCTTGATCGTGTGGGTCGGTGTGGCACTCGCGCGGGCCGACTCGCCCGTCTCAGCCGGTGGCGCGACCACCACGGGGGGCTTGGGCTCGACCGGAGGGGCAACCACCACCGGCGGCAGCGGCACGGGCGGCAGCGGAATGGTCGTCGATGCAGAGGCGCCGACAACGTCGACGGATACCATCAGGTCGCCGGCATGAACGACGTTCAAGCGGCCCACGGCGGTCCCGTTCTCCTGAATTTCGTAGGTGTGCAGCGCGCCGCGGCTGCTGATCTCGACCACGCTGGCATCGGCGGCGAAGCCCTCAAACACCAGGGTGTCCCCGCCGGCGACGCCGGCCCCCTGGAAGTCTACGATCCGATCGAGGGCTGCGCCCGTCAGGTTGGCCGTGCCGGCGAGATCCGCCTTGCTGAACACGAAGCGGTCCGCACCGGCCCCGCCCGTCAGGGTGTCGGCGCCGCGGCCGCCACGAATCGTGTCCTGACCGGCGCCCCCATTGATCTTGTCGTTGCCCGTCCCCCCGATGAGGACGTCATTGCCGTTGCCGCCCGCGATCAGCTGGGTCTGCGTGCCGCGAGAAGAGAGATCGATCCGGTCCGCGTTCGCAGTCCCTGCGGTGTATTGGGCTTTCGACTGGGTTGTACTTGCCATCCGTCACTCACATTTTGCTTCCGACGGAGGGAACCTAGAGCACTATGAACAAGTTTATGCAACCCCTGAGCCGGTAATTGCCTCAGTGCGTCCAGATTTCGCAGGCACTCGCGCTTGTATCCGACCGCGAGCTCTGCTTCTTTGAAGCTACAAAGATCGATACTGCCAGAATTTTATGCCTTGTTGTTTTTTAGCAACGCGAAATATATTGGCTGATTTGTCGAAGTGCTGAATTCCTAGAGATACAGTCCTATAAGAATACAGTCTGATCTTGAAAATATTCTTACAGATCCCGGTCAAGCCCCTTGCATGGCCCGCTCTTGACGATGCCGGCAACCCGATGCTGGAGATTGGCCCAGTGATGATCGCGGCGGTGGTTTACCCGGACCGGAATACAACCCTGGTGAGTCCTTTCGAGACCGATACGTCCCGCCGTACGGCCAGCGAGGTCCCCGTCGTCGGCGGCGTTGGGACGACATCTACACGATCGGGATTCAGAATACCAAGATCGTCGAGACGGCCGGTGCGAGCACTGCCACCGTCATCGGCTTAGGCGGCCGCGACATGCTGGGGGGCGACATCAAGACCCTCAGTATTCAGGGCATCAGCATCGGTAAGGCGGACGCACAAACCTTTGGCGGACGCCTCGACAATGCGGGGCTCAGCCGAGCCCTTGCTTAGAGGCCGACCGAAGGCCTTCTCCTTCGAACGCAGGTCCGAATCAGTGCTGCCGGAGCCGGGACCTCGCGGCCGGTCATCTCAGTCAAACCGTGTGGCCGGGGAGCCGGTGGGGCCGGTTCGACATGAGGGCGCAGGCTGCTCGTGTCCGGTCGGTGGAGTTGGGACCCTTCAGGAAGGGCGCTCGGACCGGACCCCTTCCTGGCGTTCAGGCGAAGGCGTAATCGCTCGAGGTCAGTACCTGACCCAGCGCACCGCCCGCGCTCACCAGGATCTGCCCCTCCGACACGCCTGCTCCGTCCTGCACCTCGTACACCCGCGCATTGCCTGAAGCACCGACCAGCGCCAGCGTCGAGCCCGCGGCAAAGCCCGTGAAGCGGATCACATCGCCCCCGGCTTGGCCCGCACCCTGGAAGTCCACGATCAGGTCAGTGGCACCCGTCAGGGAAAGATCGCCGCGCGCGATGTGGAAGGTGTCGTTGCCCGCACCGCCACCGAGGCGGTCGGCGCCCATGCCGCCCGTGATGCTGTCGTTGCCGGCGCCGCCCGTGGCGATGTCGTTGCCCGCACCGCCGTTGAGCGCGTCGTTGCCGGCGCCACCCCGAAGCGTGTCGTTGCCCTCCAGACCCGCGATCTGCACGCGCGTGGTGGCGGAGGCGTAGTCCAGCGTATCGGCCCCCGCCGTGCCGCGCACATAGCTGCCGGCCGCGGTTTGCCCGACGAGGACGCTGACGGTGGCCGTATCGCTGAGCCCGGTCCCGTCCTCGACCTGGTAGGTGAAGCTGGCCTGACCCGTGAAGCCGGCTTTCGGGGTAAAGACGACCTGGCCGTTGCCGAGGCTCACCGAGCCGTTGGCGGCGTCGCCGACCGCCGTGAGGGTGAGCGTGTCGCCATCGGCGTCGGTGTCGTTGCTCAGGAGTTGCGCGATCGGAATGACCAGAGGCTGGCCGGCACCGGTGGCGCCGCTGTCGTTGCTGGCTTCGGGCGCGTCCGCCACCGGCGTGACCGTGAGAACGATGGGGGCGTAAGTGAGAGGGCCGCCGTTGGGACCGGATATGAGGTCAAAGGTATCGGTACCGTTGAAGTCCGGATCCGGCTGATAGTAGATGAGCTGGTTGCGGCCGTTTTCCGGATCGTCTTCTTGATAGACCACGCCGTGTTCGGGCTGATCGTAGCTGGTCCCTCCGCCATTGGCGATAATGTAGCTGGCGACGAAGACGCGCGTGTCCTCCGAAACCGTGATCGACCGCGGCTCCGGAGCGGGCTCCCCGTAAAGGATCTGCACCGTGCCGGTGCTGGTGAGACCCTCCTGATCGGCAACCGTGTAGACGAAGGTGGCCACGCCCTCAGCACGGATGGACGGATTGCCGACGGAAAAATAGATGGCGTCGGTATTGGGGTCGCTTAAGGAAGCCCAGTCTCCCGTGCCGGTGCCGGGCTTTGGCTCGATCGCCACCAGCGTCAGAGGGCCACCCTCAGGATCTCTGTCGTTTTGGGTGAGATCCGAGAAGCTGAAGAACTGCTGAAAATCATCGTAGTAGGGACGGACATTGAGGATATCGTCCTGGGTCACAGGTGCAAGATTTCCGCCTGCTGCCATGATCGGCCTCCCTAATTGTTCAAGTATTTTATGACGCGCTTGGATACTGCGCAATTGGGATTGTTAACAATCCGAAGACCGAGGCCGGCAGCTGATTCTGTTCGCAGACGTCTCACGCGCCGGCGCGCCGCGAAAAGCCGTTCCCGATCCCGTCTTCATCCGAGAACCGCGCCCGATCCAGGACGGTCGCTTCACGATAGATGCAGACACGGCACGCGCTCGCGTCGTGACGATCGCACATGGCCCGGCATGGGTTCGGCCATGCCGCGATCGGGATTCCCGGGTTCAGGTCCAGGTGCGGGTGCAGTGCAGGCAAGGCACCCCGGCGAATCGGACCGGGTCCCATCCGATCGAATTCCCGACCTTGTGAAGCGACGCCTGCGCTGCCGGATGTCAGCGGCTGCCGCGCTGCGTCAGCACGGTCGGGACGGTCCGCAACAGGATGGCCATGTCGCGTGAGAAGCTCCAGCGGGTGGCGTAGTCGAGGTCGAGGGCGACCCGCTCGGCGTACGAGCAATCGCTGCGCCCCGACACCTGCCACAGGCCGGTCACTCCAGGCGTGACCGAAAAGCAGGCCGCGAACGCCGCGCCGTAGCGCTCGATCTCGCTGGAAACGATCGGGCGGGGGCCAACCAGGCTCATCTCGCCGCGCAAGACGTTCACCAACTGGGGCAGCTCATCCAGGCTGGTCTTGCGCAGGATCGAGCCGAGCTTCGTGATCCGTGGATCATGAGTGAGCTTGTGCGTCGCCTCCCATTCGCGCCGCGCGGCGGGGTTCGCCGCCAGATGCGCGCGCAGCACGGCATCGCCGTCCGTGATCATGGACCGGAACTTGAGGCAGCCGAAGTGGCGGCCATCGCGTCCAATCCGCATGTGGCGGAAGATCGGCGCCTTGCGGTCGCTCGCCCAGACAAGCAGGCCGAGCATCAGCAGCAGCGGGAGGAGCAGAAAGAGCGCGATGGCGGCAACGGAAATATCCAATCCACGTTTGCCCAACACTTCCAGCATGGACGGAGCGTCCGCGTGTGAATTTGCCATCACAAGCGTTCGCGCAGCGCGATCCGATGTGTTCTTCCAAGGGCCAAACGGCATCGTCGCGGTGCTCAAGATTAGGATTAACTCCGTCCTAACGTCGAGCTGGCGAAAAGGGTTCATACTTATATTTGCGGCGCCAGTCCTGCACTGATGTTGATCTGCTCGCGTAGAGCGGGGCGTGATCTGCGGGCGACCTGTCCTGTCGTGGCTCCTGTTCGGATCGGCGCGCAGAAACCGAGCGCCGCGTGCCGTCGGACCGCATCGTGGACGTTGTCGATCAGGCTGCAGCAGGTCCTCCGGGTCGTGCCGGCGCAAAGAAGCGAGGGGCCGGCGAGACTCCGGGCATTCGTCCGGCGCGTTCGGACCTTCAGGAGGTCGTACCCTCGAGGAGGACCCTTATCCCTTCGGACACCACGGATGGATCGTAGGCGTGCGGCCCATCGTACTCGACCGCCATCACCTCATAGCCGGCCTCTCGCAACTGGGCGACGTGGACCCGGGCGCTGCGGGCGATCGGAATCTGCTCGTCGCGTGTGCCGTGCGACAGGAAGATCCGCGGCGCCCCCGATTGCAGGTGGACGGAGAGGAAGCCCGCCGAGGAGACGAGGAGGTGGGTGACCACGTGGCCGTTGGCGAGGCCGAGGGAGAGCGTGTAGCTGCCGCCATCCGAATGGCCCGCGAAGATGAGGTGAGTCGGGTCGAGGAGGTAGCGCGCGCTCACCTCGGCGAGCGCCTGATCGAGCCGCTCGCGGTCGGGACCATGCCCGCCGATCACCAGATCCCAGGTCGGGAACAGCGATTGGGGCGCCAGAAGCAGGAAGCCGCGTGCCTTTGCGTGGTCCTCCAGCATCGGCAGGATCTTCTCGGCACTGCCGCCGCCTCCGTGGAACAGCACCACCAGGGGCGTCGGCCGGCGCGGCACGATCCCATCCGGCACCACCAGCATCGCGTCGCGTTCGGCAAACAATTCCAGGGCATGGCGCCCCGGAGGCAGGGGCGGCTTCGTCGGAAGCCGATGGGCGAAGGTGAGCCGCCCGGCGAGCTGGGGATCGATCATGCGAACCTCTGTGGCGGATGGGTGGGGCGGCGCCGAGGGCCTGCTAGTCCGCCTTGTCCACCGGAAGCGGTTTGATTTTCAGCTGGTCGATCGACCAGAGCCATCCGCCGCTGGCCTGACGCCGGGCCGTCTCGGTCGAGATCGTGCCGTTGGGCAGGCGCGCAAAGGTCATGGCAAGTTCACCGTTGCGGATCGCCGGCAGGGCCTCGGCCGCCGGAAAGTCCGACTTGCGGGCGAGCAGGTCGGCATAGAACTTCCGGATCTCGGCATGCCCGGTCGCCACCACCCGGCCGGCGGCCAGCACGGCATCCGGTTCGTAGAGCGCCACCAGGCCCTCCACGTCACCCGCATTGGCGCGTTCGTTGAAGAGGCGGGCCAGATCTTCCGGGGCTTGCGCCGTCAATGCAGGTGCGGCTGACGCCGGGGCCGTGTCGGTGGTGCGATCCGAATGGGTCATGGCAGATCCTTCCGTAACGGAGGTGGTGGACTCTCAGGACAGCAGCGTGCCGGCCGCATCGCGGACAGCCACCGCGACGGGTATGCCGGCCTGGACGCTCTCGGAGACGGTGCAGAAGCGCTGGAACTGCTCCAGCACCCGGTCGATGCGCGGCACGGCGTCGGCCGTCGCCCCGAGGATGATGGCGATCGTAATCCCGGTGATGCGGAGGCGGTTCTCGGCATTGCGCGTGACCTCGCAATGGGCCTCGGCCCGAATCCCGCCCGCATCCTGCTTGTACTTTCCGAGCGCGAACACGAGGCTGGCACACAGGCAGTTGGTTACGGCGCTCACCAGCAACTGCTCGGGAAAGGGACCCTCGCCCTTGCCGATCGGCACGGCCTCGTCGACGATCAAGTGTGGCAGGATGCTGCCGAAATCGACCGCGAATTTGTAGCCTTCGATCTGCGTGATTGTGATGCTCGGGCTCGGCCCCATCGCGTGTCTCCCTCAGACGACCATTTTCTGTCGGCACCGATCCGAGAACGTTCCGGCCCGCCTCCCTGCTCCGACCCCTTCCGCGGGCGGTCACGGCCGGCCTCATGGCCCCGGTGTGAAACCCACGAGCGGTGCGGAACGCCTCGGTTGACACCCTCTAATCGTTGGCATACCAAATACCAACGACGGAAGCAGAGAAAAAGCAAGTCGTCGAAACAGCAAGTCCTCGCAACGCCAACGTCTGGGTTCCGGCCCGGCGGAGAACAGAGGAGTGTCCAATGCCGAAATCCCCGAGCCTTTCGATCCGACGATGCGGAGTGCGAGGCCGCCGGAAGACGGCATGACCATGGCGCAGGACGTCGATTTCGCGGCGCTGGTGGCGGCGGCGGGGGACGCGGTGGTGGTGTCCGATCCCGCGGGGGCGATCACCGTCTGGAATCCGGCCGCAACGCGCATCTTCGGGTACGCGGCGGAGGAGGCGATCGGCCAGTCCCTCGATCTCATCACCCCGGAGCGACAGCGCAAGCGCCACTGGGACGGGTACGCCAAAACTATGGCGACGGGGGTGACCAAGTATGGCGCCGACGTCCTGCGGGTTCCGGCGATCCACAAGGACGGGCGCGCGCTCTCCATCGCCTTCACGGTCGGGCTGATCCACGGTCCCGACCAGAACGTCACCGGAATCGCCGCGATCATCCGCGACGAGACCGAACGCTGGAACGACGAGCGCACCCTGCGCCGGCGCCTCGCGGACCTCGAATCCCGCGTCGCTTGAAGGCGGCGCGACGGATCGGACCAGGACGACTCTGAAGCCGCGTCTTCACCGGTCGTGTTGGCCAAACCAGAACCCGGATCGACCGGGCAGAATGTCGGATAACGGCTTCCAACCAAGTCTATCGGTTTAAGCGACAGGGAGAACGCCACGATGAGCAAGCCGCTCGAGGGTACCAAGATCATCGATTTCACCCACGTCCAGGCTGGCCCGGCCTGCACGCAGCTCCTGGCCTGGTTCGGCGCCGACGTGATCAAGGTCGAGCGCCCCGGTGCAGGCGACGTGACGCGCACGCAGCTTCGCCATGTCGAGGATGCCGATGCGCTCTACTTCACGATGCTCAACTCCAATAAGCGTTCGCTGACGCTCGACACCAAAACTCCCGAAGGCAAGGAGGTTCTCGAGAACCTTATCAAGCAGTCCGACGTGATGGTCGAGAATTTCGGTCCGGGTGCGCTGGACCGTATGGGCTTCTCCTGGGCCCGCATCCAGGAACTCAACCCAGGCATGATCCTTGCCTCGGTGAAGGGCTTCTCGGACGGCCACCATTACGAGGATCTGAAGGTCTACGAGAACGTCGCCCAGTGTGCGGGCGGTGCCGCTTCGACCACCGGCTTCTGGGACGGCCCGCCCACCGTGTCGGCCGCCGCCCTCGGGGACTCGAACACCGGCATGCATCTGGCCATCGGCATCCTCACGGCGCTTCATCAGAAGAACAAGACCGGCAAGGGCCAGAAGGTCGCCGTGTCGATGCAGGATTCGGTGCTCAACCTGTGCCGCGTGAAACTGCGCGACCAGCAGCGTCTCGATGCCCTCGGCTACCTCGAGGAATACCCTCAGTATCCGCACGGCGAGTTCACGGATGTGGTGCCGCGCGGCGGCAATGCCGGCGGCGGCGGCCAGCCGGGCTGGGTGCTCAAGTGCAAGGGCTGGGAGACCGACCCGAACGCCTACATCTACTTCACCATCCAGGGCCATGCCTGGGCGCCGATCTGCAAGGCGATCGGCAAGGAAGAGTGGATCGACGATCCGGCCTACAACACGGCCCGGGCTCGCCAGGACAAGATCATGGACATCTTCGGCACCATCGAGGCGTGGCTGGCCGACAAGACCAAGTTCGAGGCCGTCGACATCCTGCGCAAATTCGACATCCCGTGCTCGCCGGTGCTGTCGATGAAGGAACTCTCGGTCGATCCGTCCCTGCGCGCCAGCGGCACCATCGTCGAGGTCCCGCACCCGAAGCTCGGCTCGTACCTGACGGTGGGAAGCCCGATCAAGTTCTCCGATATGCCGGTCGAGGTGAAGGCCTCGCCGCTGCTGGGCGAGCACACCGACGAGGTCCTGCTCGACCTTGGCTACACGCAGCAGCAGATCGAGCACCTGCACCAGGCTCGGGCCGTCTGAGGCGAAATCCGCCGCAACATCCCGAGAATGAATACAACGGCGCGCCGCGAGGCGCGCCGTTCTTCGTTCGTGCCCGGACGATCTGCGGTCTGTTCGCCCGCCGGGGGCGATCTGCTACCCTGCGAGGAGGCGGCCTTCCGATGTGGCCAGGGATCGGACCGCACGGTGGCGGTCAGCGCGACGGTCTGCGCCACCTGACGTTATGGGACCGCAGAATTCGCCACGCTGCCCCGCAGGATTCGCTGCAGGAGCCTGAGATCGTGACGGACGATCCGCCGATGCGCCGGTGCAACCGGCAGCATGTAGAGGCGCCCGAAGGCATTGTGGGTGACGACGGAGGCCGTGATCGTCAGTCGGCGCCCCTCGATGGCCATGCAGATCATGACTTCGAGGTGCCGATCCCGCTCGGTCAGGATCAGCACGTCGGGTTCAGCATGCTCGACGAGGAGGAAATCCAGCCGCTCCCCGGCACTGACCTGCTTCGGGTTCGCTCGGCCGTATCCGCCGATGCGCTTGACGCCGAACGGCGCGGACATCGCATCGCGGAGACGGAACGCCAGCCGCATAAGGGGGCGGGGGGCGCCGGTCATGAGATTCCACGCCTCAAGCGGGGTGACCGCGACGGGAAGCAGGATCGACTGCACATCGTGGAAGTCGAGATCCGCGACCGGCCGCAGGGTTCGGGCAAGGCTCATGGTGGCCAACGTCCTGTCTCGACCTGAGGACAACCGCGGCCTTTACCATACGCGCTCGGCACGCTGCGGACAGGCCGCTCGGCGCATGCCTCGAACGGGGATCCAGGCTGTAGACGCCCAGAACCCGGTGTCGATGGGGCGACCGGATCGGTCCGGGCGATCAGGCTGACGGGTCACCCGGCGCGCATCAGGCGCGCGTCGTCGTCACATCCTCCGACGTGCTTTCCGCCCGGATCAGGCCGGGACCGATCAATCCAGTGTCGGCTGCGGGCCGCGCAGGGAACGCCGTGCCCGCCACAGCCTCGAAGGGCAGCCAGCCGCTGAACGGTTCGATCGCGCTCGTCTCGACGGAGCGATACCAGCGCCAGACCTGATGGGCGGCGCTCGGAGCATACCAGCGTCCGGGCCGTCCCTCCGCCAGGATCGGCCCAAGGGTCAGATGATTGAGCCAGATCCGATCGATCGTCTGCGGCGCGGTGTGCATCGGGCGCCAGGGAGCGAGCGACTGCATCGGACATCTCCTCCTGAGGTGTGGCGTTGCCTGCTCGAGACCGAGGCTTTGCCTGGGGGCCGCAACGGACGCGGGGGCCTGGACTGATGTCCGGCCCCCGCGCTCTGCTGTCATACGGTCCGAAGGATCAGGCGACCGCGATCCGCGAAGCCGGCTTGGTCTCGTCGGAGACGGCCAGGGCCTGAGCCACCACCCGCTTGCGCCAGGGCTTCAGCACCGCGATGGCGAGCAGCGACGCAAGGATGTTGGCGCCGGCGGCCACCAGGAACACGCCGTCCCAGCTGTTGGTCGCCTGCTGCAGGTAGTTCGCGACGGGCACCAGGAGGGCGGCGGTGCCCTTCGCGGTGTAGAGCAGCCCCGCATTGGTGGCGGCGAACTTCGTGCCGAAGGTATCCGTGCAGGTCGAGGGGAAGAGGGAGTAGATCTCGCCCCAGGCGAAGAACACGAAGCCGGAGAGCAGCACGAACCACAGCGGATCATGGCCCCAGAGGTAGAGCATGTAGATGCCGAAGCCTTCCATCGCGAAGGCGACGAACATGGTGTTCTCACGGCCGATCTTGTCGGAGACCCAGCCGAAGAACGGACGGGTCAGACCGTTGAGCACGCGGTCGATGGTGGCCGCGAAGGTGATCGCCACCATGGTGATGCCCATGATCGTGACCGGAACCTTGTCGACGCCGATGTCGGAAGCGATGGGCTTGAGGTTGGCGGTGATCATCAGGCCGCCGGCGCCCACGATGACGAACATGAAGTACATCAGCCAGAAGATCGGCTGGCGGGCGACTTCACCGGGCGTGTAGTTGCGCCGGGTCTGAATGATGTTGGCGTTGGCGACGACCTCCGGGACCTGGCCCTTCTTCGGCGAGGTGAAGAAGAAGGCCAGCGCGCAGACGACGAGGCCCTGGCCGATTCCGAAGTTGAAGAACGCGGCCTGGAAGCCGTGATCGGCGATCATCCACTGGATCGGTGCCACGGTCAGGGCCGAGCCCGCGCCGAATCCGGCGGCAATGATGCCGGCGGCGAGACCGCGCTTGTCCGGGAACCACTTCAGGGCAGAGCCCACGCAGGTACCGTAGACGGCGCCCGCGCCGATGCCGGCAACGACCTGACCGAGATAGAACATGTTCAAGCTGCTGGCGTAGGAATTGATGACCCAGCCGATGCCGCAGAGCAGGCCGCCGAACAGCACCACCACGCGCGGGCCGTACTTGTCGACGAACCAGCCCTCGACCGGAACCAGCCAGGTCTCGAACAGCACGAACAAGGTGAAGGCCCATTGGATCGCGGCGCGATCGAAGCCGAATTTCTTCTGGATGTCCGGGACGAAGAAGGTCCAGCCGTATTGCAGGTTGGCAATCATCACCATGCAGATGACGCCGATTACGAGCTGTCCCCATCGATAACTGTCGGATACGCGCTCAGGTGCAGTTTCCGCCCTCGACATGGCTTTCCTCCATCATTTTTTGAAACGAGATACGCGGTCGGCTCGAGGGCCGATCCTGGGCGCAAAGGCCACCCGCCGCCGAACTTGGTGCCGACTGGTATGTGGAATACCAGCCTCGCTCGCGCCGATGCAGTCGTCAAGGGTCTTTGGTCAAGAAATCGATTTCGCAACGCAGCAACAGGGATTAAAATCGGAAGTGCTTTCATAACAAAGCGTGGGCTTTGGCGTCGGCAGAGCCAATCGATTTCTCAACCTGGGCGTTCGAGGGGAACGGGCTCAATCGCTTGGCCATTCCACCGACTTTGCGCCTGACACCGGAGCGCCTCCGCGGCGGACAGCACCCTCGCGCTCCCGTGGTCGGAAGCTGCGCGATAATGCACCTTCTCGTATCCAGACGGTCGTGTCTGCAAGCCAAATTCATAAAAAATCGCGGGTTGGCCCGTTCCAGGCGAAGACTGGCCTCCCAGATCGATTATTTTTGCGATGCAGCACGAAATCAGTGAAATACCGAGGTGATTCGCAAACCGTAGCTTGCGAACGCCTGATCAGGCCGAAGCGTCAAAGGCGACAAAGGGGAGATTCTGTTGCTGGTTTTTGCATAATATTGCAGCGCGCGCGTTGACGGCTGAAATTCTGTATACCAGTGTTCATCCGAGAAGACGTAGAGATCCGGGGAGGGGAGGCATGACGGAGTTACGTCAGACACCGATCAGTCCTGACTCCCGTGTCCGTGCCATCCGCATGGATCGTTCCGTTCGCGAAGCGGTCCAAACCTTGTCTTTGCCCGATGTCGACGCCCTGATCGTCGTGGACGGGCGTTGCGAGAACACCGGGTCCTTCATGGGTCTACTGACGGAGCGCGATATCTTTCAGGCCATGGCGGATCAGGGTCTTGAGGTTCTGGATAGTCTGGTGTGGATGCTGACGGCGCCGAACGTCGTGTCCGTCGATATCCGGACGCCCCCAGCTGATCGTCTACAGGTCTTCTGCACCCACAAGACCAACCACATTGCGATCATGGACGGGTTCGCCCTCCACTCTATCCAGAGTATCTGGGATTGCGTTGCGGCGGTGCCTCCAAGCGCTACGGCGAGCGCCGAGGTGAGCGCCAAGGTTGCGTGACCGAACTTGCGCCGTGATGAGCCGTTGGAATGTGGGAAGATGTCGGAAAGGACACCGATGCATGGGTTGTGACAGGATTTGTCTTCAACTTATCGGACCGCGAGATGTAGATTCGGTGAGGCAAGGTTTGTGCTGCACAAAAGCTTTTGCGGTGCGGTCGTCTTGACCCTGATCTCGTTTGAACACAGATTTTTCTAAACCCTCGTCCGGCGGATGAGGCACAACAAAGCTGGCTCTTGGCGCCGGCGCCGACGAGCATAGAGGGCGCACCCGGTGACGCCTCGATCCTCGGTCGGTTCATGAAGGAGGGACTTCCATGCGGTTTCTGGCCATCCTCGACTGCCCCGTGATCTTCAGTGGCGAGAACAGCTACGGGATGACCAGCATCGATATGTGCCCGTCGACTGGAATTACAGGCGGCCTGATCAGCCGCCACGTGAAGGTGATCGATGGCCGTCTGATCGCAGTCTGCATCTGGACCAGCGAGTTTTGCTGCCGCGTCTACTTCGACACCGCTTGGTATCAGAAGGCTGGCGAACTCTGGGGCGATCAGTATCAGCTCCGGCTGGAAGCGATCGAGGAGCCACAGGCGGCCTGACCGCTCTCATCTTCGAGATCTCAGTCGGGACTTCGGGACAGGAGCCTCTTGAGGGGCGGAGGGCTTTGGCATGCTGATCCGTGCCCGGGAGGACCCGCCGCAGGCCATACGCGATGATGTCTGCGGACCCTGGAACCCCGGTCTCGAGTCAGGCCTTCCCCGCACGATCCTACCCCTGGCGACAGTGTTTCGAAGCGTGAACGTCGAGACGTCACTCGCGGACGCCTTCGAGATGAGCGATGTCAGCGGTCTGCCACTGACTCAGCTCGTGGTCTTCCGAGCCGAACGGCTGGTGATCCATGAGGTTCTGATCCGCGTCATGGCGGATCTCTTCGTGCCGATGGGGCAGACCTACGGCGACCTTGGCGTGAACTTCCGCGCTATGGTCTCCACCATCCTCCAAGACGGCCTCGCCGCCCACGCTCCGCAGATCGCCACCCGCCTCGCGGCGCTTCGTGCGGAGGCTGCGGCGCTTCTCCAGATTGAAGTCGCCGCGATGCTGGGCGAGGGCTTGCCTTCCGCGCCGCCGATCCGCCCATCGCCGCCCTGGTTGACTTTCTGGACCAGCGCCTTCCGGCAAACCGATTCTGCGCTCGCGCGCGCGCCACGTGCGGGCTTGGACCCGGAGCGAAGGGCGGAGCTTCATCTCGAGGCGTGGCAGCAACGCGCCGCCGAGGCCGCCGATCCTATGGCGATCGCAGCCTGCGCGGCGCTTCGCTCCGTCGTTGCCAGCGTGATCGGCCGTCGTGGCTTCCTGATCCGCGACCGGACGCTGCTCTGCAAGCTCGCCGGCATACTCTTCGCGAACAGCTATGGCAGTCGTGCGCTCGGCGAGATGATCGAGCCCTGGATGCAGACTGTGATCGACCGGGAGGGCTATGGGCGGCTCAGGCCGCAGGACGGCCCCGTCATTCTGAACGTGAAGGGGTCCTCCGCCTCCGGCAAAAGTACGATCCGGCCGCATCAGCGCGCATTGGTGGAATCCCTGGGGCTCGATTGGGCGGATTTTGCGCTGATCACTCCGGATGTCTGGCGCAAGTATCTGCTCGACTACGACAGCCTCGGCCCAGCTTGGCGCTATGCAGGCCCACTCACCGGGCACGAGGTCGAGATCGTCGACCGGAAGCTCGACGGCTACATGGCGCGCAAGGCGGAGGCAGGTCGGATCTCCCACCTCCTCATCGATCGCTTCCGCTTCGACAGCTTCGCGGTGAATCCCGGGACCGAGATGGGGAGCCAACTCCTCACCCGGTTCGGGCACCAAGTCTACATGCAATTCATGGTCACGCCGCCCGACGCCACGGTGGAGCGGGCCTGGAAGCGGGGCCAGCAGTTCGGCCGCTACAAAGCGGTCGAGGATCTGCTCGCGCACAATGTGGAGGCCTATACGGGCATGCCGCGGTTGTTCTTCACCTGGGTGCTGCGGCGAGACAAGGAAGTTCACTTCGAGTTTCTGGACAACAGCGTGCCGGACGGCCAACGGCCACGAACCGTCGCCTTTGGGGTGGGCGGCGTCATGAACATCCTCGACGTGCGGGTCCTGCTCGATATCGATCGCTATCGGGCGATCAACATCCAGGCGCGCGATCCCGACGCGGTGTATGTCGGCGTACCGCCGCGGGACAGGCTCGGTGACATGCGCTTCCTGCGCGACTGCCTTCGCAGGATGACCACGATCCGGTTTGCCGAACAGGGCACCGGCCGCGTTCTTGCTCGCCTCGACCGCGGCCGCGTGACTGGTCTTGCACCTGCGCTGGCGGAGGCGGACCCGATCGTCCACCGCGTACTGATGGGGCTGGGCGTGATCCGGATGGACGAGACCTTGGGGGATGCCGGCGAAGTGCTGATCCCGAGCCAAGCGCGTACGCTTGGCGCCTGGGGCGAGCGAGCCCGCCAACTGGCTTCCGCAGGATAGCACGTCCGCCTCGGGTCGCACCCGGATCGTCGGCGCCGAAAAGGGCCGCTTGGCATCCCTCGATTCGATCGTCCTCAAAAGAAGCACGGCTTCGACGGATCGAAGCCGTGCCAAGTTGGGAGGAGAGACCGGGTGGAGAGGAGAGACCGGGTTGGGGGACGTGCCTACTCGGCAGCGATCTGTTGCATCGTGCCGATGGCGCCGGATTCGGAGATCTTGAGACGCTCGGCCTCGGAGTACCCGAGGACCTGGGTCAGGATTTCATCGGTGTGTTCGCCCAACAGCGGCGACCGGGTGATTTCGGTCTCGCTCGCCGATAACCGGATGGGATTTCCAACGGTGAGGTACTTGCCCCGCGTCGGGTGATCGACTTCCACGACGGTCCCGGACTTGCGCAGGGACTCGTCCTCCGCAATCTCCTTCATCGACAGGATCGGTCCGCAGGGCACGTGCAGCGCGTTCAGGATCTCCATCGCCTCGAATTTGGTCTTGGACATCGTCCAGGATTCGATGCGGGTGAAGATCTCGTTGAGGTGCGGCAGCCGCGCCTTCGGTGTGGCGTAGTCCGGATGCGTCGCCCAGGCGGGTTCACCGATGACGTCGCAGATCTTTGGCCAGACTGCCCCTTGGGTGATGAAGTAGATGTAGGCGTTGGGGTCGGTCTCCCAGCCCTTGCACTTCAGAATCCGGCCGGGCTGGCCGCCGCCGGAATCGTTGCCGGCCCGCGGCACCGAGTCCCCGAACGGAATGCCCTCGCCGAACTGGCTGTATTCCGGCAAGGGGCCGCGTTCCAGGCGCTGCTGATCCCGCAACTTGACCCGGCAGAGGTTCAGCACGCCGTCCTGCATGGCGCAGTCGACCCGCTGGCCGAGGCCAGTCTGGGTTCGGTGGTACAGGGCGGTGACGATGCCGAGCGCCAGATGCAGCCCGGTGCCGGAATCGCCGATCTGCGCGCCGGTCACCATCGGGATGTCGGTGCGAAAGCCCGTGGTCGAGGCGGCACCCCCGACGCATTGCGCAACGTTCTCGTAGACCTTGCAGTTTTCGTAGGCGCCGGGGCCGAAGCCCTTCACCGAGGCCAGGATCATGCGCGGGTTGGCAGCGTGGATCGCCTCCCAGGTCAGGCCCATCCGGGCGAGCGCCCCGGGGGCGAAGTTCTCGACCAGGACGTCGCATTCATCGATGAGGCGCCACAGCACCTCGATGCCCTTGGGATGCTTGGTGTCGAGCGTGATCGAGCGCTTGTTGTGGTTCAGCATCGTGAAATACAGGCTGTCCACATCCGGGATGTCCTGCAATTGCTGACGCGTGGCATCGCCGACGCCCGGGCGCTCGACCTTGATCACGTCGGCGCCGAACCAGGCCAGCAACTGGGTGCAGGTCGGTCCCGACTGGACATGGGTGAAGTCGAGGATTTTGACGCCTTCGAGGGCTTTCATGGCACGGGCTCACCTTCGCGGGAGACTTCAGCTTCAAGGGAGACTTCGGCACGGGGATTCGAGCGCTGACCTTCGAGGCGATCGACGAGAGAGGCCGAAGGGCCTCCGGCGCCGCTTGGCCGAACTCTCTGGCATCGAGCGGGCAGCCGTCCCGGGGGAGCCGGCCCGCTCGATGGTCCCCGGAGACCACGTCGATCTCCGGAGGCCTGGAGGTTCAGACGGTCTTCTTGCGAACCACTGTGCTCGTAGGGTTCAGGCTCCCGATGTTGCCGCTCTCGGTCCCGGCGCTGGGGTCGATCACCGCGTTGATCAGGGTGGGCTTGCCCGAATCCATCGCGGCGTTGACGGCTTGGGAGAGCTCGTCCGGGGTCGTGACGTGGACGCCGACACCGCCGAAGGCCTCCATCATCTTGTCGTAGCGCGAGTCCTTCACGAACACCGTAGTGCCAGGGTCGCGGCCGGTGGGATCCGTATCGGTACCCCGATAGATGCCGTTGTTGTTGAAGACCACGATGCACACCGGCAGATCGTACCGGCAGATCGTCTCGACCTCCATCCCGGAGAACCCGAAGGCGCTGTCACCCTCGACCGCCAGGACCGGCTTGCCGGTCTCGACGGCGGCCGCCACCGCAAAGCCCATTCCGATGCCCATGATGCCCCAGGTGCCGACATCGAGGCGCTTGCGCGGCTGGTACATGTCGATGATGCCGCGAGCGAGGTCGAGGGTGTTGGCGCCTTCGTTGACGAGGATCGCGTCGGGACGTTCCTTGATGATGGTGCGGAGTGCGCCGAGCGCCCCGTGAAAGTCCATCGGAGCCGAGTTCTTCTTCAGCTTCGAGGCCATCTTGGCGAGGTTTTCTTCTTTCTTGGTCCGGATGGCGTCGGTCCAGGCCGCAGGGGGGGCCTGCCAGTTCTGGCCCATGCCCTCGAGGAGAGCAGTGACGCAGGAGCCGATGTCGCCGACCACCGGGGCGACGATCTCGACGTTCGAGTCCATTTCCTTGGGCTCGATGTCGATCTGAATGAACTTCTTCGAGCCGGGGGCACCCCAGGTCTTGCCCTTGCCGTGCGACAGCAGCCAGTTCAGTCGTGCGCCGACCAGCAGGACGACGTCGGCCTCCTTCAGCACGAGGGAGCGAGCCGCACCGGCCGACTGGGCGTGGGTGTCGGGCAGCAGGCCCTTGGCCATGCTCATTGGGACGTAGGGGATACCGCTGCGCTCGACGAGGTTGCGAATCTCCTCGTCGGCCTGCGCGTAGGCCGCGCCCTTGCCGAGAACGATCAGCGGCCGCTTGGCGCCCTTGAGCACGTCCAGTGCACGGGCGATGGCGCTCGGGGCGGGCAGTTGCGCAGGAGCGGCGTCGATCACCTTCACCAGGGACTTGGTGCCGGCCTCCGCATCCATCACCTGGGAGAACAGCTTGGCGGGAAGGTCGAGGTAGACGCCGCCCGGACGGCCCGAGACGGCGGCCCGGATGGCACGGGCGACGGCAATGCCGATATCGGCGGCGTGCAGGACGCGGAAGGCGGCCTTGCACAGGGGCTTGGCGATGGCGAGCTGGTCCATCTCCTCGTAATCGCCCTGCTGCAGGTCGACGATCTCGCGCTCGGAGGAGCCGGAGATGAGGATCATCGGAAAGCAGTTGGTGGTGGCATTGGCCAGCGCCGTCAGGCCGTTGAGGAAGCCGGGCGCCGATACCGTCAGGCAGATGCCGGGCTTCTTGGTGAGGAAGCCCGCGATCGCGGCGGCGTTTCCGGCATGCTGCTCGTGGCGGAAGGAGATGACGCGCATGCCCGCGGCCTGCGCAAGGCGGCCGAGATCGGTGATCGGGATGCCGGGCACGCCGTAGATATTGGTGATGCCGTTCAGCTTCAGGGCGTCGATGACGAGGTGGAAGCCGTCGATCTGCTCGCCCGCATGATCGGACGTGACACCGACGCCGGTTGCGACGTCGTGGACGGCCTGAGCGGTCTCGGAGCCAGCGGTTCTATCCATGATGGTTTCCTCCGGTTCGGGCGCTTATTTTTTCGATGACGCGCCGTTCTTGATCGTAATTCAGAGTAACGCGGTGTTGACGGACGAGCTCTTAGACAGAGATGCTGGTCGTTTCTAACAGAAAGATCGGTTGTCGGTCCGGTGTCCCGGTGGCGTATCTTCCGGGGTCGAGGCTTTTTTTGTGGCCGATCCGTGAAAATCAGTCCGATTCAGTTTAGAAATGTAAATCTGTCCGGCGACCGGTGCTCACCTAGAGAGATTGCGCTACGATCACTATGTCGGGTGCGGTACATTCACCTCTGACAAGGTCATTGCCAGTTCAAGAATGGTGGCATACCAAATACCAGGTGTCAAATTGGATCTGAGCCATGTGAGGGGATTCCGGGCGTTTAGCCCTTCACGACGGCCCTCCGGCTGCCTCTGAGTCGACATTGCTCACTTCGCACGTAAAACGGGTACGAATCGCGAAGGGCAGCTCCGGCGTGCGGCGTCACACTTCAGTGAGTGGCTGAAGCTATGTTGTTGCCGCAGGGGGGATATTCAAATCTTGTCCCGGCTGAAACGCCCTGGTTTCCTTGTGTTCCGGCAGCGGGTTCGGCATGTTTCGGGCCAAATTGACGTGGCGTCTGCGTCCTTGTCATTGTTCCAGGTGTAAAGATGGTCGAGTCGACGACATTCCAGATCAAGCCGCTGGCGGCAACGTCAAGCTTGCGTGCCTTGGCCTACGATGCGCTGAAAGAAGCCATCACCAACATGAACATCTATAGCCAGCGGGAGGAGGTCAGGCTGGATGAGCGCAAGCTCTCGCAGGATCTGGGCGTCAGTCGCACTCCTGTCCGCGAAGCCTTGACCGTGCTGGAGCAGGAGGGCTTCGTTCGGTTCGAAGCCAGACGTGGCGTCTTCGTCATCAAGAAGTCGAAGAAAGAGATCGTCGCCATGATCCAGGCTTGGTCGGCGCTGGAGAGCATGGCCGCCCGCCTCGCCTGTGAGCATGCCACCGACGAGCAGTTGCATTGCTTGCGGGAGCACTTTCCCGAGTTCTACGAGGGACGTCCGACCGACCATATGGACGAGTACTCGGACGCCAACATCCGCTTCCATCAGAAGATCATCTCGCTCGGCGGATGCCATGTCATCCAGGACATCACCAGCAACCTTCTGATGCACGTGCGCGGCATCCGGAACACTGCCCTCCGCCAGGGCGATCGGGCCGCGAACTCGATCAAGGAGCATGTCGAGATCATTCAGGCACTTGAGGCGCGAGATGCCGAGCGGGCCGAGCGGTTGGTCCGCGAGCATGGCCTGGGTCTCGCCCGTCATGTCGAAAAATATGGCGACTATCTCGACTGAGCCCTGCGCACGCACTCAGTAGGTTGGGACCAGCCGCTCCTCGGGCAGCGGGGCTTCCATGTGAAACCGCAGGCCGGTCGGCGCATAGTCGATCGTCACGGTGGCGTTGCACTGCTGAGCCAGCACCCGCTGAAGCAGGGTGGAGCCGAAGCCTTTCCGTTTCGGGGCCTCGACGGCGGGACCGCCGGATTCCGTCCATGTGAGGTGCAAGCGGCGGCCCGCCTCGGCGGCGGTGACGTTCCAGACGATGGAGATCCGACCTCCGGGCTGCGAGAGGGCCCCGTGCTTGGCCGCGTTGGTCGTCAGCTCGTGAAAGGCCATGCCGGTGGGAACGGCCAAATCGGCTGCAAGTTCGATCACCGGCCCTTCGAGGCGGATTCGCTGCCCGTCGGCATCGTTGTAGGGACTGAGCTCGTTCTCGAGCAATTCGTGCAGGGGCGCCGTCTGCCAGTAATCCTCAGTGAGCAGGGTGTGGGTCTTGCCCAGCGAAACGATGCGGTTCGAGAAGGACTGGTAGAAGGTCTCGACATCGGTTGTCGAACGCGCCGTCGCGCCGAGCAGCCCCTGCACCGTCGCGAGGGTGTTCTTCACCCGGTGATGCAATTCGCGGATCAGCAGGGCCTGGCGCTCGTGCGTCTTCTGACGCTCGTCGAGATACGCCGCGACCTCCCATTGCCGATGCCTGGCGCGCAGGGCGGAGCGTACGGCGTTTGCGAGCACCGCGGGGTGGAACGGCCGCTCCAGGAGCGTGACGTTCCCGAGGAGACCGGTCAGGCGCTCATCCGGCGAAGCGCCGCGATGGTTCAGGACGATGAACGGAAAGTCGGACCAGGGGGGCTGGCGCTCGGACCAGTCGGCGATCGCCCGTCGGTCGGAACGCAGCAGGGCTTCCTCGGTGATGACCGCGCAGGCGGCCGTGTCGAGGTTCTCGACCAAGTCGGCCAAGCTGTCCTTGATCCGTGAAGGGACGCCGACTTCGGCCAGGATCGCCGTCGCGATCCGGGCGTCCCGTCCACCCGGTGCGAGGATCAGGGCGATGGGTTCAGGCTGCGCCATGAGGTCCGGTCGCACCATGAGGCCCGGTCAAGTTATCAGGCCCGGTTCCGGCCTGTTGCCTGGACTCCTGGTCGATGATTCGGGGCGACGGGTCCGGCCGATCGTCGAGGAGATCGGCCCGGTCGCCTTCGAAAGTCGGGACGCCGGTCAGTACGCCGCGGAACTGCCTGAGCACCGATCCGACCCGCAGACCCTGGGCGTCGATCCGGAACTCGCGGATCGTATCCTCGTGCGGGCCGGTGCGCTTCTTGAGCACGGAGAGGGCGCGTCTGACGCGACCGCCCGCCTCGAAGAAGCGCAGCATCACGACCGTGTCGCTGACATAGGTGAGATCGACCGGGGCCTCCATCCGGCCCACCATGCCGTGCTGCGCCAGCACGAGGATCGTCACCACCCCCTGCTGGTTCAGGTAGGTGGTCATCTCGTGCATCTGCAGCACGAGGTGCGGCTGCCCGCTCATCGCGCTCATGTACCCGGTCAGGCTGTCGATCACCACGACGCGGGCCTGATCCGTCTCCACGGCGTCCCGGATGCGCCCGGCGAAATCACCGGCCGATACGTCGGCGGGATCCATCTGTTCGATCCGGAGCAGTCCGGATTCGACGTGGGGGCCGATATCGAAGCCGACGCCCAGGGCTCGACGCAGCAGAATGCCGGTGGTCTCATCGAAGCTGATGATCAAGCCGTGCTCGCCAGCCTCGAGGGCTGCCATGAGGTAGCCGAGAGCCAGCGTGGACTTGCCGGCTCCCGAAGGCCCGATGATCAGGTTGGTGGTGCCCCTGTCGAGACCGCCGCCCAGTACCGCGTCGAGTTCCGGGACTCCGCAGGCGACGGTTCCAAAGGTGAAGGCGGTGTGGTGGTCGGCCGCAACGAGGCGGGGAAAGATGCGGACGCCGCCGCGCCGGAGCACGAAGTCGTGGTAGCCGCTCTCGTAGGGCGTGCCGCGCATCTTGATGACATGGAGCCGGCGGCGGCCCGCTCCGTAGGTCGGTGTCACCTGTTCCAGGCGCAGGACCGCATGGCTGATCGAGTGTAGATTGAGGTCGTCGTCCTCCGAGCTGAGGTCGTCGAGCATCAGCACGGTGGCATTGTTGAGCAGGAAGTAGCTCTTCAGCGCCAGGACCTGGCGACGATAGCGCAGGGAGCCCTGCGACAGCAGGCGGATCTCCGACAGGCTGTCGAACACCACCCGCACCGGGTTCACGCGCTCGATCTCCGCCAGCGCCATCCGAACCGTCTCGCCGAGCTCCAGGTCGGACGAGTGGATGAGGCTCTGCTGCTGCTCGGAATCCAAGCTGAGTTCGGGTGGCACGAGCTCGTAGATCTCGACGCCGTCCAGGGACCAGCCATGCCGCTCGGCCACCGACAGGAGTTCGCGCCGGCTCTCCGACAGCGTGATGTACAACCCGCGTTCGCCCCGCTTCAGGCCGTCGAGGAGAAACTGCAGCCCCAGCGTGGTCTTGCCGCTGCCCGGACGTCCCTCGATGAGGTGCGCGCGCTGGGCCGCGTAGCCGCCATGGAGGATCTCGTCGAGGCCGGGCACTCCGGTCGGGATCGGCGCGGCATCGCCGACGACGGGGGTCTGCATGGATGATTCCGGTTCGTGAGAAACGAGGTCCACCATAGGTGCGGGACCGCGCGACGTCCCCGGTATTTATACCACACCGGTCGGGCGATAAGGCCTGATCTCCCGGCCCTGGACCCGATCCAGCGAAGACACGCATCTCCTCATAGGCTGCGGCCGGACTGAGGGCGGTGACCGAGCCGATCCGGGCCGACCGGCAGCCCGCGAAGGTTGCACTTTGCAGAACGTCGAGGGCACCTTATCAGGGCCGGCCCTTGCCGCGCGGCCGCGACCTCCAGTCCGCCTAGCACCTGTCCCTTCGAGCTGCCGGAGTGCCGAGCCCCGATGCGCGAACCGAACGCGGTGGATTTCTGGCGGGGCCTCGCCCTCATCACGATCTTCGTGAACCACATCCCCGGTAATACCTTCGAGCGCTACACCTATTCGCAATACGGCATCTCGGATGCCGCGGAGCTGTTCGTCTTCCTGGCCGGCTGGTCGATCGGGATCGCCACGCGCAACCGTGACGGCAGCCCCGAGCCGCGCCTGAAGAGCGTGCTGCGACTCCTGTCCCGCACCATCGAGGTGTATCGCGCCCAGATCACCACCATGGCCCTGGCGCTGGGCATGATCGCCGGTGCCGCCCTGTTTCTTGACAACCCGCTGCTGCTGGAATGGCACAATGCCGGCGGCTTCTTCGCCGACCCGATCCAGACCATGGTCGGTTTCGTGCTGCTCACCCACCAGCTCGGCTTCTTCAACATCCTGCCGCTCTACGTGGTGCTTCTCGGCATCGCCCCGATCTTCGTGCTGATCGGCCGGGTGAGCCGCGTCGCCGCTCTGGTGCTGTCCTTCGCCCTCTATGCCGCGAGCCTTGTCTTCGAATGGAACCTGCCCTCCTGGCCAGGGGAGGGCGACTGGTTCTTCGATCCCCTGTGCTGGCAACTCCTCCTGGTGCTCGGATTCACGATGCAGGATTGGAGTCGGACATCCCCCTGGCTGAAGCGCTGGTCGCGGCGACTGCTTCCGCTCGGCTTGGTGATCGTCGTGACGGGGATCGTCCTGTCGGTGCTGGAACTGCGGCCGGATCCGCTTCTCGTGCCTGACCCGCGCCTCGTCTTCACCTTCGACAAAACCTACCTGTCGCCGGCCCGTGTCGTGCACTTCCTCGGCGTGCTCCTCGCGTTCCAGGCAGTCTACGCCGTCCTGGCGCCCCGGCTCGGCTGGGTCACGAACTTCCTTGCGAGCCTTGGACGCAACTCCCTCGCGGTCTTCTCCATCGGCTCGCTGCTGAGTCTGGCCGCGCAACTTGTCAGGTTCTGGACCGGAGGCGGTGTCGTCGTTGACGTTTTCGTCGTAGGGTCCGGCCTGTTCGCACTAGGTTTCACCGCATGGTTCGTCGAATGGCGCTCCCGCAAACCGCGGCTCTCCTCGCCCTGAGCCTCTCGCTCCTCTGGTACGGGAGCGGAGAGAGCGCCTACGCGCAGGAGCCGGCGGCCCATCAGGACCCCGTGGTCAAGCAGGATCCCGTGCTCAAGGCGGTGCCGCCTGCGCCCACCGTCGTTTCGCCGCCGAGCGTCGTGGTGGCCGGTCAGGGCGCGGATGCGGAAGCCGTCGACGTGGCGCTTTCGCCGGAATGCCGGGTGCCGGGCTCCAAGCTCTACACCCTGGCCCGGCTCGGCGCGGTCAAAGACGCACTGAAGGAGAATCGTCCGGTGCGGGTGCTCGCCATCGGGGCCTCGACGATGGGACTCGGAGCCTCCGCCACGTACCCGGTCAAGCTGGAGACGGCGCTGGAGCGCTCCCTGACGAATGTCGACGTGGTGGTGGAGAGCCGGGGCCTGCAGGGCGAGATCGCCTCCGGAGCCGGCGAGCGCCTGCGCAGCATGGTGGCCGAGGTGGAGCCCGACCTCGTGATCTGGCAGGTCGGATCGCACGATGCCCTCGCGCGGGTGGATCTGGAGGCCTTCGGCAGCGCTCTCGATGAGACCGTCCAGTGGATCAAGGGCCACGCGATCGATGTCGTGCTGGTCAGTCCGGTCTACACCGCCAGCCTCGCGAAGGACGATTACTATACAAGCCTCGTGCGCAAGGTGCAGGAGGTGGCCCAGCGGGAGGGCGTGCCGCTGGTTCAGCGCTACGAGGCCATGCGCTACCTCGCCCGCAGCAACGACAAAGGAGAGGGGCACCTGCTCGGCACCCAGTTTCGCCTCAACGAACTGGGTTTGCGCTGCATGGCCGAGCACGTCACCCGCGCCATCACGCTCTCGCTGCTTCAGCCGGACCCCGTCTCCACCGGCACCGCCGGGCGCCCGGCCCTGACCCTGGCGCCTCCGAACGACGCGGTTGGTGCCAAGCCGACCCCGTCCGCCGGCCCCTGAACGCAATGCTTTAACCGCCCGGCTTAACCGCGCCGCAAGGCCGGATGGCCTAGACCCGAACGCATCGGGCGGGGGGCATTCGGTGAGCATAGCGACGGACAGGATCGGAGCCGCCAGCCTGTGGAGCACCCTCACGCGCCTGCGAACCGGCGCAGGCGGTGCGGCGATCCAAGTCTTCGCGATCCGCATCGGGGCGGCCGGCTTCGCCTATATCGGACAGGTCCTGATGGCCCGCCTGATGGGCGGGACGGAGTACGGGATCTTTGCGGCGATCTGGGTCTGGATCGCGATCCTGGGGCACTCGGCCACCCTCGGGCTGTCGCAGGGCGCTTGCCGCTTCATCCCGGGCGACCAGGCGCGCGGCGATCTCGCGGCGGTCCGGGCCTATCTCCTCGGCGGCGCGATGGTCACCCTGGCCAGCGCCATCGCTGTGGCGATCGGCGGACTCGCCCTGGTCTGGCTGGAGGGATCGCTGCTCGACGGTCCCTACGCCGCGCCGCTTCTGGTCGCCGCTCTCGTTCTGCCGCTCTTCGCCCTCCAGGATTACTGCGAGGGTGTCGCTCGTGGCCAGAACTGGGCGGTGCTGGCCATCGCACCGCCCTACCTGCTGCGCCAGGGCCTGATCATGGCCGCGATGCTCGCGACGGTGGCGCTCGGAGCCCCGGCGGAAGCCCGCATTGCCGTTGTGTGCACCCTGGTGGCGACGGGCGTCGCCGTGTCGATCCAGGCCGGTCTGCTGCTGCTGCGCCTGCGGGCAATCCTGCCTCCGGGGCCACGCCGCTACGCCTGGCGAAACTGGTTCCGCGCCTGTCTGCCGATCGCCGCGAGCGATCTCGCCAGCGCAGCCTCCAGCTTCATCGACGTGGTGGTGTTGAGCCTGCTCGTGCCGCCGGCTACGGTCGGATTGTACTTCGCGGCGACCCGCATCCAGCAATTCGTCGTCTTCGTGCATTTCGCCGCTACTGCCGCCACGGCACAGCGCTTCACGGCAGCGCATGCCGCCGGTGATCGGGAGCAACTCTCCACCCTGGTGTCGTTGCAGGCGCGGCTGACCCTGGCGGCCACCGCGCTGATCGGCATCGCCGTCGTGGCGGCCGCGCCCGTGCTGCTCGGACTGTTCGGACCCGAGTTTCGGGATAGCCTGCCGATCCTGGCGATTCTGGTCGCCGGCAGCGTCGCCGCCAGTGCCTTCGGTCCGGGCGAGGATCTGCTCAACATGCTCGGTGGCGAGCGCCTCGCCGCCGGCATCGCCCTGGCAATGCTGATCCTGGCCGGCGGCCTCTGCCTCGCGCTGGTCCCGGTGCTCGGTGTCACGGGGGCGGCGTTCGCGATGGCGATTGCCACCGTGGTGCGAGCCGTCGCGATGGCCCGGGTCGCCTATGCCGTGCATGGGCTGTTCACGCCGGTCCGGCTCGCTCGCTTCGGAAGGCTCGCCCAATGACCGCCGCTCTCGCGCGCCCGCCTGCAGCGTCGGCCTATCCCTGTCAGGCCTATTCCTGCGCCGTCACCACCCTGGACGCCCTCGGGCAGGACGCCGCGGCCTGGGACGATCTCTCGTCCCGGTCGGGGGATACCCATCCGTTCTACAGTCGCCACGTGATGCTGGCCCATCGGGCGAGCGGCCTCGCCGCACCGGATCTCCGGGTGGTCGTCGTGCGATTTGGCGATCGGCTGGAGGCCGTGCTGCCGTTTCGCCGATCCTACGACATCTGCGGCCTTGGGCGCTGCGTGTCGCTGCCCTACCTCTCGCCCTTCATCACCGCCACGGCGCCCCTGGTCGCCGATGGGCCGGAGCGACCCGCCATCCTGGCGACCCTGGTCGCGGGTCTGGCGGCCGCATCCGCTGGACGCCCGTGGCGCTGGCCGCTGCTCTCGGTCGAGACCAGCCTCGGTCGCGATCTGCTAACTGCGATGGGGCTTGCCGGCTGGGATGTCGGAGAGGTGGCGCGGTTCTGGCGCCCCGTCCTGCAGCGGCGCCCCGATCATGCGGCGTTCCTGGCCGGGCATCCGCATCCGTCCCGGCTGAAGGACTTACGCCGCCGCCAGCGGCGCATCGCCGAGGGAGGGGCCGTGAGCCTCGAGACCGAGACCCGCGGTCCGGGGCTCGCGCGGGCTGTGGAGGTGTTCCTGACCGTGGAAGCCGCCGGGTGGAAGGGCGCCGCCGGGAGCGCCATGGCGTGCCAGGCCGCCCACGCGACCTTCGCCCGCGCCGTGTTCGGAGCGGGCGAAGGTCCGGTCGGCATCCGGGCCGACACCCTGCGTCAGGCTGGAACGCCGCTGGCCGTCAGCCTCGCCCTGGTCTCGGGGGGGACCGCCTACCTCTTGAAGACCGCCTACGACGAGACCGCCCGCGCCTACGCGCCGGGTCTCGTGCTGGAGGCCGAGATCGTGCGGGCCCTGCACGTGGACGCCTTTGCCGACCGGCTCGATTCGGCGACCCTGGCCGGTTCCGCCCTGGAGAGCCTCTACCGGGAGCGCGACGCGGTCGCGGAGATCATCGCCGTGCCGGATGCGGGGCGCGGCCTGATCTCGCTGGAGCGGCGCCTCCGCCTGGCCCGCTTCGAGGGCGAGGCGCGTCACGAGGTGCGGCGCCTGCTGAGGCGCTGAGGGTTTTCGCGCCGGGGATTGTACCGGCATCCCGAGTCCGTGCTACTGCGCCGCCTCGGCATGCCAGACAGGACTATCCATGCGCCGTCCCCTCTACGCCCTCACCGGAGCCTTGATCCTCGCCATGACTGCATCCGCTTCCGCCGAGACCGTCACCACCCCTTCGGGCCTTCAGTACCGTGACGAGGTCGTGGGCACCGGCCCCGAGCCGAAGGCCGGCCAGAAGGTCAGCGTCCACTACACCGGCTGGCTCGATGAGGGCGGCAAGCCCGGCAAGAAGTTCGATTCCTCTCGGGATCGCGGCACCCCGTTCAGCTTCACCCTCGGGGCCGGACAGGTCATCGCCGGCTGGGATACGGGCGTCGCCACGATGAAGGTCGGCGGCAAGCGCACGCTGATCATCCCGCCGGACCAGGGTTACGGCCCGCGCGGCGCCGGCGGCGTGATCCCGCCCAACGCCACCCTGATCTTCGACGTGGAGCTGCTCGGCGCCCGCTGAGGCGGGTTTCCGACCGACGCGTATTCACGAGGGTCGCGTGGAGGTCACGCGATCTTCGGTCCGTCTCAGGCGTTCGAGACCGGACGGTATACCAGCCCGACCTCGCCGGGCTGGCGCGACACGAACGTGATCCCGGCCGCCTCAAGGGCCAGCCGGATGGCGGTCCGGGTTCGCGGCCGCAGGGCACCGCCGTCGCTTTCCTCGAATCGCTTGATGCTGGATCCCGAGACTTCGGCCGCCGCGGCGAGATCCGGGATCGACCAGTTCAGCATCGCCCGGGCGCTGCGGATCAGCGGGCCCGAGATCTCCTCCAACGGGATGCCGTTGGGCTGGCTCATCACGCTGGCCGAGCTTGTCATGTCGATGACGAGACCGATCCACTCCCGGACCGAGTGGTCCGGGTTGAGGATCGGCACCGCCCGGGCGCTGACCCAGCGGAACAGCCCGTCGGCGCAGCGCAGCCGGTAATTGGCCTCGTAGGATTCGACGCGCCGGACGGCATTGGCCCAGGCGGCGGCGGCCTGGGCGCGGTCGTCGGGATGGATCGCGGCGGACCAGCCACCGGCCTGCCATTCCTGCGGGGTCTGGCCCGTCAGCGCGCACCAGCTCGTCGAGGGGAGGTAATGACCGTCGGCCGTCATCTCCCACACCACGGAGGCGACGGCCTCGACCAGTCCCTCGTACCGGGCCTGGTTGCGCAGGACCGACTGGGTCGCCTCGTGCCGGCAGGTGACGTCGAGCAGGATCCCATCGGCCCGGATCGGATAGGCGTCGTGTCCGAGGATCACTTGCCCCTTGAGCTCGACCCAGCGCACCGAGCGGTCGGACCGCACAACCCGGAACCCGCGATCGACCGGAATTCCGGTTCGCAAGGCGGCGGAGATCTCTTCGAAAATGTGCCGGTCGTCCGGATGGAACAGGTCGCCCAGCGTATCCAGCTTGCCGTTCAGCTGCGACAACCCGGTCAGGCGCGCGAATCCATCCGAGAAGGCCAGTTCACTCGATCGCAGATCGACAGACCAGAGCCCGATCTGCGTCAGATCCTCGGCCAACTGGAGCATGCGTCCGGGTGCAGCGGGAAAGGGCCGGCGCTGCTGACCTGTTAAAAGATGCGATTCTAGACGAGTCATGCTCGCGGCGAACACGTGATCATCTCTCACGATAGCTTCGGGATCGGTACGACATGACCGTACCGCGCGGTTTTATGAGCGAAATTCTGAGGGAGGTCCATATCGCTCTTCGGGTCGACCAATAACGTACACCGGGAATAGGTATTTTTCCGTGAAGACGCTCGGTGTGGATCGATCAGTCCATCTTCGCAGTCTTGTTCAGATCAACGCATGATCAGCATAGGTTTCTGCATTGATTGCGGGCTATGAACGCAGATGTTTCTCACCGCGCCGGACCGCCCAGAGTCGTGCGCATGGTCGTACCCACGCCCCACGCGGGTCGCTAGCAGGGTTTGATCTGCCTCCTTTGCCAGCACCAGCCTCTCAACACGCGACCGGTCGACCAAATGACGTCAGGACTGCTCGGCGCCGCAATTCTAATCTGAGAACATCCTGCGATTCCTTCGCAGGGGCCTCTCCCGCCAACTCAGCCGCCAACTAACATTTAGCAAATTTTGAATGCGACGTTGTATGACTGAGTTACGGCATGTGACTAGGAGTTCCAAGGACGAGAATTCGTGCCGTTTTGTGAGCATAATAACCGGTGGTTGTTTTCAAAAAAAAGTGATTATTCGTATTTTTAGCTGCTTAATCTCATAACGACCTACCACCTGTCGGGGGTATTGGATCGAGATCGCAACTTTCAATCGGCGATACCGAGTCGGCAGACTCATTGATCTTCGTGTGATTCCGACGACTAAGCTGATTGTCACGCTCCGCCACCCGTCAGGACAGGCTCCGGCGCGGCACCCTGCTCGCCTCTTGCGATCGACATGCATATTATGCAACCCAGCTTTGCATTATTGTGGGTCGATGCGGCGGCGTGACCGGAAAGCCTGACATCGATCATGGGTCGTAGCCTCCGGCGCGGTTTGCAGGGGATGGAACGGGGGGCGCGCTCTGGCCACCCATCGGCACCGATGCTCAAGTGCGTCCGGATTCGACGGGCCGCGACGGCCGGGTCGGGCTTCTTCGTCTCGACGCGGGCCGGCCGCACCGACGCAAGGACACGGAACACCATGGCTCTGGAACGGAATGCCGCGCTCTCCAGCCCCCAGGCCCGGGGCGCCCGCACCGATCTCCTCGGGGCCGCCGCCGAGCGGGTCGCCGCGCAGGGCGGCCCCGGCGGCTTCGTCACCGACCTGTTCGGACGGGTGCCGCCCGAGGATCTCTCGCCCTATCCGGCGCAGGATCTCGCCGACCTCGCCCTGGCGGCGCGCGCGAATCTGGCGCGAGGCCGCCATCCCGGCGCGCCGGCGAACCTGTCCGTCAGCGACCGGGTCGTCGTGCGCGAGGGCCGTGCCCGTGATCTCACGATCGTGGAGATCGTCAACGACAACCGCCCGTTCCTGCTCGATTCGGCCCTGGCCGAGCTGACCGAGCAGGGGCTTGCCCCGCACCTCGTCGCCCACCCGATCCTCGGTGTCGAGCGCGATGCGACCGGCGTCCTGATCCGGGTGGTCGGCGAGACCACCGCCGACACTCAGGCCGGGTTCGCCCGCGAGAGCTTCATCCACATCCACCTCGACCGGCTCGACGACGACGCGGCCCGCACCCGCCTCGTCGACGGCCTGACCCGGGTGTTTCGCGATGTGGCGCTGGCCACCGACGATCACGCCGCCATGGCGGCCCGCCTCGCCGCCCTGGCGGCATCCTATGCCGGCGCCCCGCCGCCCCTGTCCGAGAGGGAGGTGGCGGAGGCCCGCGCCTTCCTGGCCTGGCTCGGCGAGGGCCACTTCACCCTGCTCGGCCTGCGCGAGCACGGCCTGGCCGGCGACGAGCACGCGCTGGTCGAGGGCTCCGGCCTCGGGCTGCTGCGCGATCCCGCCGTGGCGGTGCTGCGGCGCGGCGGCGCCCTCGTGGACATGACGCCGGAGATCCGCGCCTTCCTCGAAGGCCCGCAGGCGCTCATCATCACCAAGGCCAGCGTGAAGTCGCGCGTCCACCGCGCGGCCCATCTCGACTACGTCGCCTGCAAGCTGTTCAGTCCCGATGGCCGGCTCACCGGCGAGGTCGGTATCGTCGGCCTGTTCAACGCCAGCGCCTACACGCTGCCCACCCGCGAAATTCCTTATCTGCGCGAGAAGGTGGCGCAGGTGGCGGCCCGCGCCGGCCTCGACCCGATGAGCCATGCGGGGCGCGGCCTCCTCGACGTGCTGGAGACCTATCCGCGCGACGACCTGTTCCAGATCGATGCCGACCGGCTCTATCGCTTCAGCCTCGCCATCGCGCATCTCGCCGACCGGCCGCGCCTGCGGGTGCTGTCGCGGCCCGACCGCTTCGGCCGCTTCGTCTCGCTCCTGGTCTACGTGCCGAAGGACCGCTACGATTCCACCGTCCGGGCGCGGATCGGCGCCTACCTCGCCGCCGAGTATGGCGGCCGGCTCTCGGCGGCCTATCCGTACTTCCCGGACGGGCCGCTGGCGCGCACCCACTTCATCATCGGCCTGCCCGAATCCGGCGCGCCCGAGCGCGATCCCGCCGCCCTGGAGGCCGGCATCGCGGCCCTGGTGCGCACCTGGGGCGACGCGTTGCGGGTCGCGCTCGCCGAAACCCTCGACGGGCCGGAGGCCCGCGCCCTGGCGGCCCGCTACGGCGAGGCCTTCTCGGCGGCCTATCGCGAGAGCTTCGCTCCGCGCGTCGCCATCGCCGACATCATGACCCTGGAGCGCCTGAGCCCCGAGCGCCCGCGCGCCGCCGATATCGGCCGGCGCGCCTCCGACCCGGATGCGCAGATCCGCCTCAAGGTGTTTTCGCGCGGGGCGTCGCTGTCGCTCTCCGAGCGGGTGCCGGTGCTGGAGAATCTCGGCTTCCGCGTCATCAACGAGCGGACCTATCGCATCCTGCCCCCCGGGACCGACGAAGGCTCCCGGGTCTGGCTGCACGACATGCTGCTCGAGCGCGCCACCGGCGCCGCCATCGATCTCGGCCGCCTCGAGACTCTGCTCGAGGACGCCCTGCTGGCGCTGGGCACCGGATCGGCCGAATCCGACGGCTACAACCGCCTCGTGCTGGAGGCGGAGCTGCCCTGGCGCGCGGTGTCGGTGCTGCGGGCCTATGGCCGCTACCTGCGCCAGCTCCGCATCCGCTACGGCCAGGACTACCTCGCCGCCACCCTCGGCGCGCATCCGGACGTCGCCCGGTCCCTCGTCGCCCTGTTCGAGGCTCGGTTCGATCCGGCGCTGGCGGGCGATCGGGAGGCCCGGCAGGCGGAGATCCGGGCCGGGATCGAGACGGCGCTCGCCGCCGTCACCAGCCTCGACGAGGACCGCATCCTGCGCCGCTTCGTCAACCTGATCGAGGCGACCCTGCGCACCAACTTCTTCCAGGTCGCGCCGGGGGGCGGACGCCGCGAGGCCCTGGCCTTCAAGTTCGCCTGCGCCCGGGTCAGCGGCATGCCGTTGCCGCGGCCGCTCTTCGAGATCTTCGTCTATGCGCCCCGCGTCGAGGGCGTGCACCTGCGCTTCGGCTACGTGGCGCGCGGCGGCCTGCGCTGGTCCGACCGGCCGGAGGATTTCCGCACCGAAGTGCTCGGGCTGGTGAAGGCCCAGCAGGTGAAGAACGCCGTGATCGTGCCGGTGGGCGCCAAGGGCGGCTTCTTCCCCAAGCGCCTGCCGCCGGCCTCCGACCGTCAGGCCTGGATGGAGGAGGGCACCGCGAGCTACCGGATCTTCATCCGCACGCTGCTCGAACTCACCGACAACATCGTGGGTGACGCCATCGCGCCGCCGGCCGACACGGTGCGGCACGATTCCGACGACGCCTACCTGGTGGTGGCGGCCGACAAGGGCACCGCCACCTTCTCGGACATCGCCAACGCCCTCTCGGCGGAGCGCGGCCACTGGCTCGGCGACGCCTTCGCGTCGGGCGGCAGCCAGGGCTACGACCACAAGGGCATGGGCATCACCGCGCGTGGCGCCTGGGAGGCGGTGAAGCGCCACTTCCTGGAGATGGACATCGACACCCAGAGCGACCCGATCACGGTGGCGGGCGTCGGCGACATGTCCGGCGACGTGTTCGGCAACGGCATGCTGCTGTCGCGCACCCTGCGCCTCGTGGCCGCCTTCGACCACCGCGACATCTTCCTCGACCCCAACCCCGACGCGGCCGCGAGCTTCGCCGAGCGCCAACGCCTGTTCAATCTCGGGCGCTCGTCCTGGCGCGACTACGATGCCGGCCTGATCTCGCCCGGCGGCGGGGTCTTCGCCCGCAGCCTGAAGACCATTCCGCTTTCGCCCGAGATCCGGGACGTGCTCGGGATCGCGGACGCCGAGGCGACGCCGGCCGACCTGATGCAGGCGATCCTGACGGCGCCGGTCGACCTGCTCTGGTTCGGCGGCATCGGCACGTATATTCGCGCCACCACCGAATCCGACGAGGAGGCCGGCGACCGGGCCAACGACGCGGTGCGCATCACCGGGGCCATGCTGCGCGCGAAGGTGATCGGGGAGGGCGCCAATCTCGGGGCGACCCAGCGCGGGCGCATCGAGGCGGCCCGCCACGGCATCCGCCTCAACACCGACGCCATCGACAATTCGGCCGGGGTCAACACCTCCGACGTCGAGGTGAACATCAAGATCGCCCTGATGAGCCCGGAGCGGGACGGCCGCCTCGACGGGCAAGACCGCAACGCCCTCCTGGTGGCGATGACCGACGAGGTCGCCGCCCTGGTGCTGCGCAACAACCAGCTCCAGACGCTGGCCCTGTCGCTGGCCCAGCATCGCGGCCTGTCCGAGACGGGCTTCGCCATGCGGACCATGCAGGCGCTGGAGGCGGACGGGCGCCTCGACCGCACTGTCGAATTGCTGCCGGACGATGCGGCGATCACCGAACGCATGCGCAAGGGCGAGGGGCTGACCCGGCCGGAATACGCGGTGCTTCTCGCCTACGCCAAGCTCGCGCTCTACGACGCGCTGCTGGCGAGCACCGCCCCGAACGACCCCTATTTCGACCGCGAGCTGCAGCGCTACTTCCCCGCCGCCCTGCGCCAGCGCTTCCCCGACGCGGTCAACGGCCACCGCCTGCGGCGCGAGATCATCAGCACCGCGCTCTCCAACATCATCGTCAATCGCGGCGGCCCCTCGCTGGTCACCCGCCTCGTCGAGGAGACGGGGGCGGATGCGAGCGCCATCGCCAAGGCCTACGCCATCACCCGCGACGCCTACGGGCTGATGGAGCTGAATCTCGCCATCGACGGGCTCGCCGGCGCCATCGGCGGACAGGCGCAGATCGCCCTCTACGCCGAGGTTCAGGACCTCCTCGTCGGCCGCATCGTCTGGTTCCTGCGCAACCTCGACCTCTCGGGCAGCGTCGCCCCGATCGTCGCCCGCTACCGCGAGGGCATCAGCGCCCTGCAGGCGGCCCTGCCGGCGGTGATGGGCGAGGCGGTGAACCGGCAGCTCGCCGCCCGCGAAGCCGAACTCGTCGGGCTCGGGATGGCGGAGGCGCCGGCCCGGCGTCTGGCGGCCCTGACCACCCTGACCTCGGCCCCCGACATCGTACGCATCGCCGAGACCGGCGGCGGGGCCATGCCCGAGATCGCCGCGACCCACTTCGCCCTCGACCGGGCGCTCCAGCTCTCGGACCTCACCGGCGCGGCCCGGGCGGTCGCCACCGGCGACACCTACGACCGCATCGCCCTGGAACGCGCCATCGCCACCATCGCCACCGCGCACCGGCAACTCACCGCCGAGATCGTCGGCACCGTGGGGGCCGGCGCGGACGCGGTGGAGGCCTGGAGCCGGAGCCGGGGCGCCGCCCTCGACCAGGCCCGCGCCACCCTGGAGGCGGTGACCGCCTCCGGCCTCACGGTCTCCAAGGCGACGGTGGCGGCGAGCCTGCTCGCGGACCTGGCGCGGCCGAAGGGCGGGGCGATCGCCGGCTAGAGTTTTTCGTTTTCGCGAGTTTTTCGTTTTCGCGAGTCTTTCGTTTTCGCGAGTCTTTCGTTTTCGTTTGTCTGGTCGGGATCACCGGTTTCCCCTGATCCCTGACCATTTCTAACGCGCGAGGACGCGCGCCGCGTCTTTCGTGGTCCCGACCGCGCGGGAGACGTCGCCGATGGACTGGGCGATCGCCTGGATGTTCTGGGAGATCGCCGCCACTGCGCTCGCGGCGTGCTGCATGTTGCCCGACATGTCCTGGGTGACGACGCTCTGCTCCTCCACCGCCGCCGCGGTGCTGACGACATAGTCGCCGATCTGGGCCACCGAGCCCTGGATGGTCTGGAGGGCGTCGCCGACCTCCTTCGAGACGGCCTGGACGTTGTCGATCTCGGCCGCGATCTGCTCGGTGGCGCGGGCCGCCTGGTTGGCGAGATTCTTCACCTCCTGCGCCACCACCGCGAAGCCCCGGCCCGCCTCGCCGGCCCGGGCCGATTCGATCGTCGCGTTGAGCGCCAGCAGGTTGATCTGGCCGGCGATGCTCTGGATCAGGCCGACGATGCCCGTCATCGCGCTGGCGGCGTCGGTGAGCCGCCGGGTCTCGGCGGCGGCCGCCGCGACCTGGCCCTGGGCGGCCTCGGTGGCGGCGCGCGAATGCGTCATGCTCTGCGAGATCTCGGCGACCGAGGCGGCGAGTTCCTCGGAGGCCGCCGCCATGGTCTGGACGTTGTCCGCGGTCGTGCCGGCCGCCGTCTCGGCGTCCCGCGTCTGGGTGTTGGACAACAGCACGGCGCTGTCGATCTCGCCGAAGTTCTGGGCGATCAGCCGTCTCAGGTCGTCGAGGAGGGTGACCTGAGCGGTGATGTCGGTGGCGAACTTGACGACCTTGTAGGGGCGCCCGGCCGCGTCCAGGATCGGGTTGTAGGAGGCCTCGATCCAGATCTCCCGGCCGCCCTTGGCGATGCGGCGGTACTGCGCGGCCTGATACGTGCCGGCGCGCAGGCTCGCCCAGAACGCCGCATAGGCGGGGCTGTCGCGCTCCTCCGGCCGCACGAACATGCGGTGATGCTGGCCGACGATTTCCGGCAGGCTGTAGCCCACCGCCGCCAGGAAGTTCGGGTTGGCCTCGAGCACCACCCCGTCGAGGGAGAACGAGATCACCGCCTGGGCCTTGTGCAGGGCGGCGATCTGACCCTCGCGGTCGGCGTCCTGCATCTTCTGCCGGGTGATGTCGGTGGCGAACTTGACGACCTTGTAGGGCTTGCCGGCGCGGTCGAGGATCGGGTTGTACGACGCCTCGATCCAGACCTCGCGCCCGCCCTTGGCGATGCGGCGGTACTGCGCGGCCTGATAGGTGCCCGCGCGCAAACTCGCCCAGAACGCGGCGTAGGCGGCGCCGTCGCGCTCGCCCGGCGCGACGAACAGGCTGTGGTGCCGGCCCCGGATCTCGGCCAGCGGGTAACCGATCACCGCCAGGAAGTTCTCGTTGGCGGTGATGACGGTTCCGTCGAGATTGAATTCGATGATGCCATGAGACTTGTCCAGGGCCGCCAGCTTCGCGTCCGTCTCAACCGACGCCTTGTTCCGCAGACCCAACATCCGTCGCCCCAACGTGAGAACCCTGAAGGATTCATGCCGCAACTGCGCGCCGTCCCGTCCGAAGATCGGCCGTGTTGCTCAAGGAATGTTGCATACAAAAATTAATTATTGGAAAATTGGGCCGGGTTTCGTGACGATGTAGCAACCAAAGGTCGGTTCCGAACCTCGACGTTCACTGCGGGAAAGCTGTGGGCGATCAATCCAAATCTTCATCCGGACGATAAAGGCTTCTGCGCAGCGATTCAGCACTGTCCTGTCGCTTGAGAACTGCGATCCTTCAGGATGTCCGGCGTCTGTTCTCAGCATCCCCGTGCCGTGCCTGGCGCGACCCGGCGCCGACCGGCGGCGCACTCCGAGCGCCACAATGCCGTCGAGCTGTCGCAAGGCGTGTTGGAACTCGCGGGCGGTTGGTGTATGAGCCTGCCCCAAGTGCAGTTTCTGCGCCGATTCGAGGCCGTCTGACGGACGTCCCGCCCGGGGTAATCCTGGGTCCGGGACGTTTTGCAGTTCGCGTCGCGGGGCTCCGTTCGGGTCTCAAGGGTCGGCGCCGCCCAACAAACACCGTTTCAGAGGATTGAAACCGTTGCAGGTACTCGTTCGCGACAACAACGTCGACCAAGCCCTCCGCGTCCTGAAGAAGAAGATGCAGCGCGAGGGCATCTTCCGCGAGATGAAGCAGCGCAAGGCTTACGAGAAGCCCTCCGTCCGCAAGGCACGTGAGAAGGCCGAGGCCGTGCGCCGCGCCCGCAAGCAGGCTCGCAAGACCGCGATCCGCGAGGGCCTGATCGCCGCGCCGAAGCCGAAGCCCCGTTTCGGTGCCGGTGCGCCGCGTCGTCCGGGCGGTTCGCCGTTCGCCCCGACGGCCCCGACCGTGCTGCCGCCCGCCGGCAACGCCTGACGCCGCAGCGCGGCACGGCGGGACGTATCGCCCGCCCCGCGCCGTCGCCTTGCGTGTCCCATCGATCTGCAAAAAGCCCGGCCGCTCGGCGGCCGGGCTTTTTCGCGTGGGTTGAACCGTCCGGGAGGACTCGTCTCAGGCGGCCCGGGCTGCCTCGGCGGCGTGCTCGGCCTGGACCAGCACATCGAGGGCGCGCCACGGCTTCTGCATGTAGACCGCCTGGGCCGGCAGGCTGCCGCCGCCGCGCGCATCGCCGCCCGAGGTGAGCACCACCCGGACGTCCGGCCAGCGCCGCTCGACGGTGCTCGCGAGGGCGATGCCGTCCATGCCGGCGCCGAGGCGCACGTCGGCGAAGAGCAGGGCGACGTTGCCGCCGGAGCGCTCCAGCACCGAGATCGCGGCCTCGGCCGTGTCGCAGGCGATCACGTCGAGGTCGCTCTCCTCCAGAACCGCGGTGGCGAGATTGCGGACGTCGGCGTCGTCCTCGACCACGAGAGCGATCGGGCAGGGCGTGTGTGAGCGATCCATGGAGTCTCCTCGTCGGGCATCTGGGTTTCTGAACGAAAGGGGCGCGGGAACGGGCGCCGGGCAATGGGCCGGGATGAACGTGACGCAGCACACGGTCGGCGGACGGCTGTCTGCGGCCCGTGCCGACGGAATTCGCGGTGATCCTGTCCGCCGCGACCCTGTCGCGGCGCTGATTCTTTCGCAGTGATGCTGCGCCGCCACGGTGTGATCGGCAAGAGTCCCAATGGCGAGCGTCTGAACGGCGATAGGCTGATCGGCACAGTCCAACCGACCAGAATCCGAATCGCTGAGTCGGCTCTGTGGTTCCCGCGGTCGAAAAATCGGTCTTCGCCGCATTCCCGCCGGGCTCCCGTGATGAGGATGGGGGGAGTGGATGGGGGCGGCTCGCCCCTCCCGGCGCGAGAGCGGTGCGTCTCTTGCATGGCTCGCCTCGCAGGAGGTCGAGACCGGTGCTCACGTTAACGATGCATTCACCCTGTTCGCTCGAACCTGACCAGCGAGCCTGTGGACGTGGTTGCATGAGACGGACGCTGCCCTAGGGGCGGCGGGCGGTTCGGCGGGTCATTGGGATCAGGGGGTGTTTGTCCGTCATGTGCCGCTTTCTCGCCTATTCCGGTGAGCCGGTCTTCCTGACCGACCTCGTCTGCGCACCGACGCACTCGCTGGTCCACCAGTCGCTCCACGCGGCCGAGGCGAAGACGGAGACCAACGGCGACGGGTTCGGCATCGGCTGGTACGGCGAGCGGGTCGATCCCGGCCTCTACCGCGACGTCTGCCCGGCCTGGTCGGACGAGAATCTGGTCAACCTCTGCCAGCAGGTGCGGGCGCGGATGTTCTTCGCCCATGTGCGGGCTTCGACCGGCACCGCCACCACCCGGGCGAACTGCCATCCCTTCGCCCACGGTCGGCATCTGTTCATGCACAATGGCCAGATCGGCGGCTATGGGCGCATCAAGCGCCGGATCGAGGCGCTGATCCCCGACGCGCTCTACGACCAGCGACGCGGCAGCACCGATTCCGAGGCGATCTTCCTGCTGGCCCTGGCCAACGGCCTCGCGGAGGACCCGGTCGGCGCCATGCACAAGACCTTGGCCACGGTGCGCGAGCTGATGCGGGCCGCCGAGGCGACCGAGCCCCTGCGCTTCACCGCCGTCGTCACCGATGGCGACACCCTCACGGCCTTCCGCTGGGCCTGCGACAGCAGCCCGCCCAGCCTGTATTACCGCCAGACCGACACCGGCCTCGTCGTCGTGTCGGAGCCGATCGACGGCTGCCGCGACGGCTGGACCGTGGTGCCGAAGGGCGCCACCCTGCAGGCGCGAATCGGCGGCTCCGTCGTCGTCACCGGCGCCAGCGCCGCCGAGCGCATCGCCGCCTGAAGAGACTCGGCCGCGCGATCCACGACGGGGTGAGTCGTCGGTGCAGCGTGATGCGTCCCGCGGCTTCCCGCGTCAGGCGCCCCAGCCATCGCGGGATAAGGGTTGCGGGCGGCGCGGGATGGGCGGACAAACCGGCTCCATCGCCATGCGGGAGCCGCCGATGACGTATCCGAACGTGACGCTGCACATCGCCGGGAGCTGGACCGACGGGTCCGGCGCCGAGACCCTGCCGGTGTTGAACCCGGCCACCGGCGAGACCCTGGGCACGCTGGCGGTCGCGACCCGCGATGATCTCGACCGGGCGCTGGCGGCCGCCGCGCGCGGCTTTGCCCTCTGGCGCAGGGTCTCGGCCTTCGAGCGCGCGAAGGTGCTGCGCCGCGCCGCCGATCTTCTGCGCGAGCGGGTCGAGGCCATCGCCCGCATCATGACCCTGGAACAGGGCAAGCCGCTGGCCGAGGCGCGGGTCGAGATCCTGGCCGGGGCCGACGTCACCGACTGGTTCGCCGAGGAAGGGCGCCGGGCCTATGGCCGCATCATCCCGGCGCGGGCGGACGGCGTCGTCCAGATGGTGCTGCGCGAGCCGGTCGGGCCGGTGGCCGCCTTCACGCCCTGGAACTTCCCGATCAACCAGGCGGTGCGCAAGGTGGCGGCCGCCCTCTGCGCCGGCTGCTCGGTGGTGCTGAAGGGACCGGAGGACACGCCGGCGAGCTGCGCCGCGATGATCCGGGCCTTCCTCGATGCCGGGGTGCCCGGCGACGTGCTCTCCCTCGTGTTCGGCGATCCGGCCGCGATCTCCGGCTACCTCATCCCGCATCCGGTCATCGCCAAGATGTCGTTCACCGGCTCGACTCCGGTGGGCAAGGAACTCGCCGCTTTGGCCGGGCGCCACATGAAGCGGGCGACGATGGAGCTTGGCGGCCACGCGCCCGCGATCGTGTTCGCGGATGCCGACGTGGACAAAGCCGTGGCCGTGCTCGGCGCCAACAAGTTCCGCAATGCCGGCCAGGTCTGCGTCGCGCCGACCCGGATGCTGGTGCACGACTCCGTCTACGACCGGTTTCGCGATGGCTTCGTGGCCTTCGCCGAGGGCCGCAAGGTCGGCGACGGGCTCGACCCCGAGACCACCATGGGGCCGCTCATCCATGCCCGCCGCCTGGAGGCCATGGAAACGCTCTGCGCCGATGCCGTGGCGCAGGGTGCCACGCTGCGCACCGGCGGCCAGCGCATCGGCAACCGCGGCACCTTCTTCGCACCGACCGTGCTGTGCGACGTGCCGGTGAGCGCCCGCATCATGAACGAGGAGCCTTTCGGCCCGGTGGCGCTGATCCAGCGCTTCTCCGACGACGCGGCCGCTTATGCCGAGGCCAACCGGCTGCCCTATGGCTTGGCCGCCTACGCCTATACCCGCTCGGCGGCCCGGGCCGTCGAGGCCGCCGCCCGGATCGAGAGCGGCATGGTCGGCATCAATCACCACGGCCTCGCCTTCCCCGAGACACCGTTCGGCGGCGTCAAGGAATCCGGCTACGGCAGCGAGGGCGGCTCGGAGGCGCTGGAGGCCTACCTGACGACGAAGTTCGTCAGCCAGGCGAGCGTCGGGGGGTAGGGGGCGAAGTCGCGGGTCGTCCCTGCCCCCTCTGTGGCAGGGAGACGATCGATGCGCGCCCCGACTTGCCCCCTCTCCGGCAAGCAGAGGGGCCCCGCGCAGCCTTCGGCCTCCCGAAGCGGACGTGGCCGGCCGCTGATGAGGCGACAATAGGGGCGACGGAGGAGGGAACGGTCGGGTGCCGCCCGACTGGGGGCGCGCTTTTCACAGGCAACGCAGCGGCAGAGGGCACCGCACCGTCATTCCGGGGCGCCGCAGGCGAGCCCGGACCCGAAGGGGCGCGCCAGCGGCGCGCAATCCAGAGCCGCTGACCGTGCAAAGTCGTGTATCACCTGCGTGTCTGGATCCCGGGCTCCGCTCCGCGGCCCCGGGATGACGGGGTGCTGCCGATTCTTTCTTGGCTGCCGTGGCCTGCGCGCGCCGGCTTTGCGCGACATCGACCCGCGGACTGCGCCCATGCCGTGCGGGCGGATGAGGTCGCCGGATGCCCGACCGCTCAATAATGCGGCGGCGGGGGTTCCGGTGCGCCCGAGCCGGGGCGGTGGGAGGCTTGCTCCACTTCCTCGACGAGCTTGGCGATCTGCCGGGTGAGGGCGTCGATCTGGCGCCACTGGGCGGTGATCGTGGTGTTGAGGTCGTCGATCACCACGTCCTGTTCGGTCAGGCGCATCTCCAGGGCGTCGATGCGGGCGGAGAGGTCGGTCATCGCAGGGTTTCCGGGGCGTGGTCGGGCCGCTCCACCAGGGCAGGCCCCAGGGCGATGCGGCCGTCGAAGACGAAGCAGTCGCCGGTCCAGCGGTTCTCGGCCTCCGGCACCGTCTCGAGGTAGCGCAGGATGCCGCCGGCCAGATGGCGCACATCGGCAAAACCCTTCGCGCGCATGTAGGCGCCGGCCTTTTCGCAGCGGATGCCGCCGGTGCAGAACATGGCGACCCGAGGATGCGCCGCCGGATCGAGGCCGGCGACGTAATCGCGAAAGGCGCTGAACCGGGTGATGCCCGGATCGACCGCGCCGGGGAAGCTGCCGAGGGCGACTTCGAAGGCGTTGCGGGTGTCGATCAGCAGCAGGCCGGGCGTGTCGAGAAGCGCGTTCCAGGCTTCCGGCGCCACGGGGGTGCCGGCGCCGGCGGCCGCATCGGTGGCGCCGTCGTCGAAGGTGACGATCTCGCGCTTGACCCGGACCTTGAGCTGCCGGAACGGCGGCGCCTCGGCCCGGGACAGCTTGCATTCGAGGCCGTGCAGGCGGTCGCCGAACGGCGGTCCGGCCTGGAGCGCGGCGAGGAAGCCCGCGATCGCCTCGGCCGAGCCCGCCACCGTGCCGTTCAAGCCCTCCGGCGCCAGCAGCAGGGTGCCGGTGATCCCGAACCCTTCGCACAGGGCCTGGAGCGGGGCCCGCAGCGCGGCGACGTCCGGCAGGGCGACGAACTTGTACAGGGCGGCGACGGTGAGGGGCATCGGGTCGGGCAATCGCGGGACTTCGGGAGGCGTTCGGGGCGGAAGAACTCGGGGCGGAAGAACTCGGGGTGGAAGAACTCGGGGTGGAAGAACTCGGGGTGGAAGAACTCGGGGCGGAAGTATCAGAGACGAGGACCTACGGGGCCGCGCCCTCGACCCGGCGCAGCACGAAGGTGGTGCCGACCTCCGGGTCGCGGCGCCAGCGCCCGTCGCCGGCGGCGATCAGGTTCACGGCGTGGCCGCGGCGGGCGTTGAGGGTCAAGTGTCCGTTGGCGAAGCGCCAGGAGACCGGATCGAACACCGTGAGGCCGCCGTCGCGGCAGGAATCAAGGATGCGGACCGGGGCCGGCGCGGTGCCGGGCGTCAGGGCGATGCGGCAGACGTCCTGCTCGCGGTAGCGGTCGAGGGCATAGATGCCGGGCGCCGGGGCGTCGCCGGCCGGCTCGGGCTGGGCCGGCGCGGCGCTGCGGGCGTCCGGGGCGGCGCTGCCGGCGCCGGGGCTGGTGGGCACCGCATCGGTCGGCGGCACCATCGCGACGATCTGGAGCGGCACGAGGCTGAAATGCTCCTCGCCCGCGGCCGCCACCAGACTGCGGGCATCGACCCGGGCGGCGAATTGCAGCACCGGCCGGACATCCTTGTCGACGAGCCGGAGGTTGCCGTCCGCGAACAGCCAGCCGGCGACGCCGTTGAGGATCGGCAGGGCGCGGCGGCACCCCGCCGGGAAGGACAGGCGTCGCCCGGCCGGCCCGCTCGCGCCCGACAGGGTCAGGACGCAGCGCCGGGTGCTGCCGTCGCGCGACAGGTCCCAGGTCCCCGGCACCCCGGCGATGTCGCGCGGCAGGCTCTCGACGAAGGGCGTGCCGGCGGCGGAACTCGCCTGTTCTGCCGGCGTCGCCGGCTCGGCCAGTCCGGGCGCCGTCTCCTGGCTCGCGGCGGGCAGGGCCGGGACGAGGAGCGTGGCGCTCAAGCCGGCGAGGCGCAGAGCGCGGCTGACCACGACGGCGCGGCTCATGCGCGGGTCCCCACGGTCCAGGAGGTCTCGGGTACGGGGGGCTTGGGCACGGGGGTCTCGGGCACGGGGGTCAGCGGCCCCCGGCCGTCGAAGAACGCCGTCAGGTTGTCGACCACGAGCCGGCCCATGGCGGCCCGGGTCTCGACGGAGGCCGAGCCCACATGCGGCAGCAGCACCACCTGATCCATGGCCACGAGGTCCGGCGGCACGTGCGGCTCGCGCGCGAAGACGTCGAGGCCGGCGCCCAGGATCGTGCCCGCCTGCAGCGCCCGGATCAGCGCCGGTTCGTCGACGAGGCTGCCGCGGGCGACGTTGATGAGCAGGCCCTGCGGCCCGAGCGCCGCCAGCACCGCCGCGTCGACGATCCCGTGGGTGTCCGGGCCGCCGGGCGCCACCACCAGGAGCACGTCGGAGGCCTCGGCCAGACCCAGGAGGGTGGGGTGGTAGGCGTAGGGCATGTCGGCTTGCGGCCGGCGGCCGTGATAGGCGAGGGCGACGCCGAAGCCTTCGAGGCGGCGCGCGATGGCGCGCCCGATCCGCCCGAGACCGAGGATGCCGACGGTGCGCCCGCGCAGGGTCGGGGTGAGCGGGTAGGTCCGGCTCGGCCAGTGCCCGGCGCGCAGGTGCCGGTCGGCCTGGGGGATCTGACGGACGGTCGCCAGCAGCAGACCGACGGCGAGGTCGGCCACCTCGTCGGTGAGCACGTCCGGGGTGTTGGTCACCACGATGCCGCGTTCGGCCGCCGCCGCCGTGTCGATGGTGTCGTAGCCGACCCCGAAGCTCGCCACGATCGCGAGGCCGGGCAGGCGCGCCAGCAGGGCCCGGTCGACCGGCGCCTGCGCGCCCGTTGCGAGGCCGCGGATGCGCGGGCCGATCTCGGCCAGGAACCTATCCGGGTCGGGGGCGGTGTCGAGGCGGTGCAGGGTGAAGCGCTGCGCGACGGCGTCCATGACGTCGGGATGCATCGCTTTCAGCATCAGGATGTCGACGGGCTGCATGCGGCGGATCTCGGCGACGGTGTCTTGTGAGGGCGCGGCCCCCGGACCGGGGACGTTGGCGACAGCTTTAGGCGCGCGGTCCGGACCGGTCCAGTGACCTGCCCGAACAGCACCGGGCGGGATCATCGCGCGCTGCGCGGGCTCTTTTCACGCTGCGCGGGCTTCATGCGGCCGCCTCCGGGCTGCCATCCGCCCGATGCAAGCAACGCCGCGGTTTCGCGCGAGGCACCTTTCGCTGCGCGCCTTGGAACACTACTAAAGGAACACGCCGATCCGTTTTTGACGAACAACCAGAATAGCCACGCCATGACCGCGCCGCGCACCCTGTACGACAAGATCTGGGACGACCACGTCGTCGATGTCGAGCCCGATGGCTCCACGCTCCTCTACATCGACCGCCACCTCGTCCACGAAGTCACCAGCCCCCAGGCCTTCGAGGGTCTGCGCGTGGCCGGGCGCCGGGTGCGCCATCCCGAGAAGACCCTCGCGGTGGTCGACCACAATGTGCAGACCTCCGATCGCCGCTTCGGCATCGAGGACCCGGAAAGCCGCATCCAGCTCGAAGCCCTGGCCGAGAACGTGCGCGACTTCGGCATCGAGTTCTACGACGCGCTGGATCGCCGCCAGGGCATCGTCCACGTGATCGGGCCGGAACAGGGCTTCACCCTGCCGGGCCAGACCATCGTGTGCGGCGACAGCCACACCTCGACCCACGGCGCCTTCGGGGCGCTCGCCCACGGCATCGGCACCTCGGAGGTGGAGCACGTGCTCGCCACCCAGACGCTGCTGCAGAAGAAGGCGAAGAACATGCGCGTCAGCGTCGACGGCACCCTGCCGCCCGGCGTGACGGCCAAGGACATCATCCTGGCGATCATCGGTGAGATCGGCACGGCCGGCGGCACCGGCTACGTCATCGAATATGCCGGCTCGGCCATCCGCGCCCTCTCGATGGAGGGCCGGATGACGATCTGCAACATGTCGATCGAGGGCGGTGCCCGCGCCGGCCTCGTGGCGCCGGACGCCACCACCTACGCCTATGTCGAGGGCCGGCCGAAGGCGCCCAAGGGCGAGGCCTTCGCCCGCGCCAGGGCCTATTGGGAGAGCCTGGTCACCGACGAAGGCGCGTATTTCGACCGCGAGGTGCGCCTGGACGCCGCCAATCTGCCGCCCATCGTCAGCTGGGGGACCAGCCCCGAGGACGTGGTCTCGATCTCGGGCGCCGTGCCCGACCCGGCCCAGATCGCCGACGAGAACAAGCGGCAGTCGAAGGAGAAGGCGCTGGACTATATGGGCCTGACCCCCGGGACGAAGATCACCGACATCACCCTCGACCGGGTGTTCATCGGCTCCTGCACCAACGGCCGGATCGAGGACCTGCGGGCGGTGGCCCAGATGGTCGAGGGCCGCAAGGTCCACGCCAACGTCTCGGCCATGGTGGTGCCGGGGTCCGGCCTCGTGAAGCAACAGGCGGAAGCCGAAGGCCTCGACCGCATCCTCAAGGCGGCCGGGTTCGACTGGCGCGAGCCGGGCTGCTCGATGTGCCTCGGCATGAACGCCGATCGCCTAAGCCCCAACGAGCGCTGCGCCTCGACCTCGAACCGCAACTTCGAGGGCCGCCAGGGCCATCGCGGCCGCACCCACCTCGTCTCCCCCGCCATGGCGGCGGCGGCGGCCGTGGCCGGCCGCTTCGTCGACATCCGCGAGTGGCGCAGCGAGGCCTGAGCCACAATCGAAGGGCCGGTCGAAAATCCCGCACAATCCGGATTGACGACCGGCCCCACCCCGCCTAAACGAAATCCGCGTCGGCGCCGCAAGCGGCCCCGACGAGCCCAGGTGGCGGAATTGGTAGACGCGCTGGTTTCAGGTACCAGTCTTGCAAGAGGTGAAGGTTCGAGTCCTTTCCTGGGCACCATCAGCTGGCTCAGCCGCTGATCCGCACAACACATATGATCGATAAGGTTTGAGCGCAGGCTCGCTGTGAGACGGGGTCGGTCCGACACCCGCTTCGATCAAGTATTCCGATTTAGAACTCGTTATCGCTCTTGGCGCGCATCTGGCCGAGATAACTGAAACGCGGCCGGCAGGACGCTCGCGGATAGTCTTGGCGATGGACCTTGCACGCGCTCGGTCCGCGAGGGGCCGACGCCGGTCTGTCGCGATTGCGTTCCCAAGCCAGCGGAAAGCCGCTTGGAGCGGCCACCCGGCGCCCTACCTTGCTTCCCATGACCGAGCCGCCAGACGACAATCTCGACCATTACGCCCTGGGCTTCTACGCGCCCGGCAAGGGCCTGCGCCGCGAGGATTGCCCCTATGCGGAGGGCACCGAAGCGCATGGGCAATGGACCGCCGGGTACGATGCGGCGCTCCAGGAGAAGGCGGACGGCGCGGCGCCGTAGCAGCCCCGTTCGAGGAGACGGCGCGCGAACACCCGAAAAGCAACCTTGTGCCTGGAACGTGGAACGGGGCGTGGCGAACTCTGTTGCCGCGCAGCACGCGACCCACGCCCCCCTTTGCGTCGCGTGCGGCACCCGCGTGGGTGTTCCTCCTTCGACTTGGGCCGCTCCTGTCCGGGAGCGGCCTCTTTTGCGAGGCTCGTCCGCGTGGCGGCAGGGCCGCGCTCGGCATCCCGGGGCATCGACCCGGGTGATGCGCGGCCATGGGGCCTCGGCGCAGGGGGGGCGGTGCCAGAACATCGCAGCTGGGCCCGGCGTTACCCTGGGCGTGCTTCACGCCAAACATCAGGGAGAGAGACCATGAAGGCCGTCGCGCTTGCGCTCGCCACCACGCTTGTCCTGTCCTCGGGGGCCATCGCCGCCGAAGGGGGCTCCGGGACCACCAGGTCGGGCACCCTCAACAGCACCGGCCCGAACGACGCCGGCGCCGGCGCCTCGCCCGGTGCGGCGGGAAGCGGCCCTTCGACCGGCGACAAGAGCCGCTCGGGCACGGCCAACAGCACCGGGGCCAACGATGCAGGCTCGGGAGCGTCACCGGGCGCGGCCGGCAAGGGGACCAGCGCCCCCACGCGCTGACGATTCAGCGGACCGGACAGGCACGGCTGGGCCGAAGGCTGGGGTTCGGCCGTGCCCATCCCCATCTCGGTTGCGGAGGCGGGCCACCCGGATGGTCTCGCGACGGGCAAGGGACGGGCTTCGCATGCAACGCTACTTCTTCCACACACATATCGGGGACGACGTGGTGGTGGACCCGGACGGCCGAGAGCTGGCGAGCGCCGATGCCGCTTGGGACGCCGCCCGGATTCTCGCCCGGCAACTGCTTCAGGGCGCCGACAGCGACCCCGCGCTCCTCACCGCCGTCCTGTTCGTGGAGGACGAAGCGCGGGAGATCATCCTTGAATTTCCCCTGAGCGAGGCGCTCATCGAGCAGCCGGTCCCCGAACCCGAGCGAGGGGGCGGCACGCTCCACTGACGGCGTCCGAATTCGGTCTGGTCCTCCGCGCCAGGGCGGAATCCCGTCCGCCTGCGCGGTGCCCCGCGCCACCGCCACCGCCCGCCCGGACCTGAACGGATGCTGCCGGGGCGCTTCAGCCGCGATGCAGCGTGGATCTGCCAAGGTCTTCCTCACGGCCGGGACATCCCCGGCTGGGCCGCAGGCCGGTTTTGGCGCGGGGCTCGGCGCGGCTTTGGGCGAAGCATCAGGGGTTCGGCGATGAACAGGTTTGCAGCGTTGACGGCCGCGGCGCTCGTTGCCGCCGGCGCTCTCGGAGCGCCGAAGGCTGAGGCCCGGGGCGGTGGGGGTGCCGTCGCGGCCGGCCTCATCGGGGGGCTCGCCGCCGGCGCCCTCCTGGGGGCCGCCGTCGCGCAGGCGGCCCCGGTTGACGGCTATGGCTATGCCCGTCCCGCGCCGGTCTACGGATATGACGACGCCGTACCCCCGGTGGTCCGCTATCGCCCCGCCCGGGTGGTCCCGCAAGACGACTTCGCCGACGCGCCGGTCTACCGGTATCCGCGTCGCGCGCGCTTCGACCACGATCGATTCGAGGGGTACGACCGCCCCGAGGGGTACGGCTATCGCCGCGCGGGGTATGGATACCGTTCCGAGGGATATGGCTTCGGCCGGGATTGCGACCGACCGCATGGCGACGGCCGCTGGTAGGCGGAGAGACGGGCGGGGCGCACCGAGCCCGAAGCCGTCGGGCACGAACCCGGCGGCTTCGTTCGGATTCGCGGAGTCTTCGCCCGCAGGGCATCGCCCCGCCGGCCGGGCCGGCGGGCGCGCCGCGCGCCTTCGGGACCGCTTGACCGCGCGCCCTCGCGGGCCGACACGGGTCCGATCTCACAGGAGCATTCTCCGCCCCACAGGAGCAATCATGGCTGGCCTCAAGGACAAGCGCGGCTTCATCGACAAGGAGCGCCTGGACCTCTCCGAGCGGAAGGCCGTGGAGTTCTGGATGAAGCGCTGGGGCGTCACCCAGGACCAGATCACGGCGGCGCACCGCAAGGTCGGGCGGATGACCAAGGACATCGCGGCCGAACTCGGCAAGAAGCGTTAGAGGAAGCGCCAGAGTTTGTCGGGGATCCGTGGAAACCGATCATCCCGACAAGACAAACGAAGACGTCTGGGCGCGCCGATCGCCGCCCCGAGGTTTGCGACGGCGCGGTTTCAGTATCCGCGCCCGCGGTCGATTCCCACCGGCACCTGTCCGGTCCGGCGGAATGCGGCGACCGTTTCGGCGACGATGGCGGCGGCGGAGTCCAGGCTGGTCGGCGCGGCGACATGGGGCAGGATCGTCACGCCGGGCTGCGACCACAGGCGATGGGTCTCGGCCAGCGGCTCCTCCGGGAACACGTCGAGGATCGCATGCGCGAGGCGGCCCGTCGCCAGCGCGGTGATCAGGTCGTCCTCGACCACGTGCGCGCCGCGCCCGATATTCACCAGGGCCGCCCCCTCGGGCAGGCACGCGAAGGCGGACCGATCGAGGATGCCGTGGGTCTCGGGCGTCAGGGGCAGGAGGTTGACGAGGATATCGGCCTCCGCGAGGCACGCGGCCCATCCCTCCGGGCCGGACGAGACCGGGATCGCACCGGCGGGCCGGCCCGACCGGCTCCAGCCCTGGACCGGGAAGCCGATCGCCCGGAGCAATTCGGCCGAGGCCCGGCCCATCTCGCCCAGGCCCAGGATCGTCACCCGCCGGGCGCTGGCCGGTCGAACCGGGTGCTGGCGCCAGAGTCCGGCGCGCTGCTGGGCCGCGTAGCGGGGAAAATCCCGGTGCCAAGACAGCACGGCCGCCGCCACCGCCTCCGCCATGGCGCGTGCCAGGGTCGGATCGACGAGGCGCCGGACCGGCACGTCGGGCAGGGCGGGATCGCGGAGCAGGCGGTCGACACCGGCCCACAGGCTCTGGACCCAGCGCAGATGCGGGAAGGCGCAGGCCCATCCGGGCACCGGGTTCGCCACGATGGCGATCTCCACCGCGCCCGCATCGGAGATCGCTTCGGGCTCGAGGATGCGCTCCGCCGGCATGGCCCGGGCGAGGCAGTCGCGCCAGGCTGCGTTCTCGTCCGGGGGCAGGCTGGTGACGAGGACCAGGGGAGACGTCATGGCCGGGGGCTTCTCTCGGGCGGCATCTTCACGGGCGGCATCTTTACGGGCGGCTTGGCGCGGCGAGGAAGCTGGTATGATGCATGCCTCATGGCACGCGTCGCAATCTGACCGTCAGGGATACATGTCCATTTCTTCGTCCGTCTCCCGATTTTCTTCCATCTCCGGATTTTCTTCCATCTCCGGATTTTCTCCCATCTCCCGATTCTCCTCGGTCTTCAGGCTCTGGTCCCCTCGGAGACTGCCGATCGCCGTCGCGATCTGCCTGGCGCTGCCGGTCTCGCCGGCCGCGGCGCAGGGCGGACCGCCTGGGGCGTTCGCCGTCGAAGAGGCCTCCATCGCCGAGGTGCGGCAGGCGCTGGCCTCCGGGCGGATCACCTGCGTGGGCCTGGTCCAGGCCTATCTCGACCGCATCGCCGCCTACGATCAGGCCGGGCCGGCTCTGCGCGCGATCCGGGCGGTGAACCCGAACGCCCTGGCGCAGGCGCAGGCCTACGACGCCGACCGCGCTGTCGGGGCTGCCGGCGCCTCCAAGCCTCTCGGCTGCGTGCCCCTGCTGCTCAAGGACAATTACAACACGGCGGAGGTGCCGACGACCGGCGGCTCGGCGTCCTTGGAGGGGGCGCAACCGGCGCGGGACGCGACCGCCGTCGCCCGGCTGCGCGCGGCCGGCGCCATCGTGCTCGCCAAGGCGAACATGCAGGAATTCGCCCTCGGGGGCGTCTCGGTCAGTTCGCTGGGCGGCCAAGTGCGAAACCCCTACGACCTGACCCGGACCCCCGGCGGCTCGAGCGGGGGCGTCGGCGCCGGCATCGCGGCCGATTTCGCCCTCGGGGGCCTCGGCAGCGACACGGTCAACTCGATCCGCTCGCCGGCCTCGGCCAACAATTTGGTGGGCCTGCGCGTCACGCAAGGGCTGATCAGCCTCGCGGGCATCATGCCGGTCTCGAAGACGCAGGATGCGATCGGGCCGATCACCCGCACGGTCGCGGACGCGGCGGCGCTGCTGCAGGCCATGGCGGGCGTCGATCCGGCCGATCCGCTCACCGCGGCGGCGGCCGGCCGGGTTCCGGAGCGCTATGCCGATGCGCTCAAGCCCGATGCCCTGAAGGGCGCGCGCCTCGGGGTCGTCACCGCCCTGTTCGGCACGAAGCCCGAGCACGCCGAGGTCAATCGCGTCATGCGCCAGGCGCTCGATGCCCTCGCGGCGGCCGGCGCCACCCTGGTGACCGTCGACGATCCCGCCTTCGAGGCCGATGCGCTGAACCGCGACGACGACGTCCAGACCTACGAGTTCAAGGCTCTGATGAACGCCTACCTCGCCACCATCCCGAATGCGCCGCAGACGAATCTGGCCGGCATTCTCGCCTCGGGCCAATTCCATCGCGCCGCACTCGAAAAGTTCCTGACCGGCGCCGAGGCCCGCCAGGACGGAATGGCCGATCCCGAATACGCGGCGCGGCTCGGGCGGATTGCCGCCTTCAAGGCGCATGTGGCGGCGGTGTTCGAGGCTCAGACCCTCGACGCCCTGGTCTATCCGCTGCAGAAGCGGCTGGTGGTGCCGATCGGCGAACTGAATCAGGCCGACCGCAACGGCATCGTCGCCGGGCTGACGGGCTTCCCAGCCATCGACGTACCGGCCGGGTTCTCGGCCGCGAGCGCGACGGCGCCGGACGGCGTTCCGATCGGGATGGATCTGCTCGGGCGGCCCTGGAGCGAGGCGAAGCTGCTCGGCCTCGCCCACGCTTTCGAGCAGGCGACGAAGCTGCGCCGGGCGCCGGCCAGCACGCCGCCGCTGACGGCGTCGGATCGGCGCTGATCAGGCCGCGACGGTCGGGGCCGGCATCCCATCGCGGAGACGCCACAGCGACAGCGCGAGATGGGAGCGGTAGGGCGCGAAGGGGAGCGTGAAGGCGTGAGTGTCGAAGGCTTGGGTGTCGGTGCAGCCGGTCAGGCGCCGGAGGCACCCCACCGCGGCGACATCGCCGGCCGGCCAGATGTCCGGGTCGCCGTAGTGGAAGAGGCCGATCATGTCGGCGGTCCATTGTCCGACGCCCTTGATGCCGCGCAGGATCGCGGACCGTTCCGGGTGAGGCAGGGTGGCGAGCGAGGGGCCGAACAGGCCCGCCTCGTCCGCCAGCCTGATCGCCTGGACGGCCCGGACCTTCGCGGCGGAGAGGCCGCAGGTGCGCAGCGTCTCGGTGTGCTCGGAAACGAAGAGGTCGCGCGGAGCGAGGCCCTGGGCGGCGGATGCGGCCTCGACCCGGGACCAGATCGCGGCGGCCGCCTTCGTCGAGAGCTGCTGGTTCACCACTTCGAGGGCGAGGCGATCGGCGACCCGCGCGTGAGTCGGGGGCGTGATCGCGACCGGACCCAAGCCGGCCAGGGCCGCGTGCAGCGGCGTCGACAGCCCCTGCGCCACGGCGAGCAGGTGCGCGTGGGAATCGGCCTCAGGCATCATAGTGGGCGGCGAGCAAGGAACAGGCCGGAGCCCCGGCCCCGCTCGGGGGCCGAGGCCGTGGATTTCTTAGCGGTCGCGACGCTCGCGGGTGATCGTGGTGCGCTCCTCGCGGCGCTCCATCCGGTCCTCGCGGCGATCCGGATCGACGCCGAGGACGCCCCCGACCGTGCCGGTGGCTGCACCGACGGCGCCGCCCACCACACCGCCGATCGGGCCGGCCGCGCGGTTACCGTCCTCGACGCCGCGTTCGGCGCCGCGGATAGTGCCCTGGGCCTGGGCCGTGGCCGACAGCGCGACGGGGCTGAGAAGGAGGGCGGTGGCAATGACGAATGACTTCATGAAGCGGTTCCTCGTGATGGTGCGTGGGGGGCCGATCGCGCTTTAGGCGACCGGTCCGGTCTGTCCCATCAACGGCCGAGAGCCGGAAAGGTCGCAATATTCGCGTGGAGACGTCCCGGTGAACCCTTCGGGTGCCGCATTCCTCAGTAGGTCGCGAACATCTCGGCGACGTCCGCCGGGTCGCGGCTGACGGTCAGCGCGAGGGCCAGCAGGATGCGCGCCTTCTGGGGCGTCAGGTTGTCGGCGCTGAGGATTCCGCGCTCCCGCAACCGCGTGGTGGCGGGCACCACGCCGCTGCCGGCCCGGGTCGACTGGACGACGATCACGCCCGCCGCGACGGCGGCCGCGAGCGCGTCGGCCTCGCCCGGCGGGGTCATGCCGGGCGCGAGGCCGGCCGAGACGAGGCCCTGCGCGCCGGCCGCCACGAAGGCGCGCACGGCCGTGCCGTCCGCATCCGCATAGGCGTAAGACACGTCGACCCGGGGCAGGGCGGGCAGGGCGCGAATGTCGAAGGGCGTGCCGGGACCGTGCCGACGCTCCGCGCGTCGGTAGTAGCGCACCGCCGGGCCGTCGACCTGACCGAGCACGCCGAAATCCGGTGTTCGGAAGGTCTGGAGCCGGCCGACCGAGGTTTTCGTCACCTCCCGGGCCGCCTGGATCTCGTCGTTGAGCACCACCAGAACGCCGCGTCCGCGCGAGGCCGGGTCGGCGGCGGTACGCAGGGCCGCCACGAGGTTGAGGCCGGCATCGCTCGACAGGGCGCTGATCGGGCGCTGGGCGCCCACCATCACCACGGGGCAATCGACCGCGAGGGTGAGGCTGAGCGCATAGGCGGTCTCCTCCAGGGTGGCGGTACCGTGCCCGATCACGATCCCGGCGAGGTCGGGATGCGCCCCGGCCAGCTCCGCGCAGAGATTGGCCAAGGCGCGCCACTCGGCGAACCCGATCGCCGGACTCGGAACTGCACGGAACGGCACGGCCACGATGTCGGCGATGGTCCGGGCCTCGGGCACCCGCGCGAGGATCGCCTCGGCGTCCAGGCGCTGTCCGGTGGCGGTGTAGTCGAGGACGTCGAGGGAATCCCACCCGAGCGACGAGATCGTCCCGCCCGTTCCGAGGAAGGCCACTTTGGGTCGTGCCGCCATGATCGTCCGTCTCCACCCGTTCCCGCTCGATAACGCCCGCGTATGCAGGAGGTTTGTTGAATTGGGTTCGGCACGCAATCAGCGCCGGGAGGTCGGCCGGGGTTTGAGGGCGTCGAGGGCGTCGGCATTGGTGCGGCCCCAGGCGTAGAGGAGTTCGACCGGCTCGACGAAGCGGTGGCCGAGCGCGGTCAGGCGATACTCCACGGCGGGCGGCACCGTGCCGGCCACATGGCGCGTGAGGAGGCCGCTCGCCTCCATGTCGCGCAGGGTCTGGGTCAGCATCTTCTTCGAGATGCCCGGCAGGCTGCGCTGGAGCACGCCGGTGCGCGCCGCCCCGCCGTGGCGGGCCTGGAGCGTGTGCAGCACCATGCTGGTCCATTTGGTGGCGAACAGGTCGAGCACCCGGCGCGGGGCGCAGTCCTCGCGCCATGCCTCGTCCGCACTTCCCCGCTCCATGCTGGTTACCTTCTCGTGCCTATGACCCCAAACGGTGCCGTCTGGTCGGGGCCGGACCCGCTCCATAGGTCCCTTTCGACGCAAAACGGAGACCCATCATGAGCAGGACGGCCCTCATCGCCGGTGTCAGCGGCATCGTCGGCAACAATCTCGCGCATCATCTCGTTGCGGAGGGCTGGTCCGTCGCCGGCCTCGCGCGCAAGCCGCCCACCGACTCGCCGGGTGTCACCCCGGTCCAGGCCGACCTTCTCGAACCGGACAGCCTGAAGGACGCCCTGGCGCAGGTCCGTCCGACCCACGTCTTCATCACCACGTGGCTGCGCCAGGCGACGGAGGCGGAGAACATCCGCGTCAACGGCGCGATGGTGCGCAACCTCCTCGACGCCCTCCGGCCGAATGGCGGCGTCGAGCACGTCGCCCTGGTCACGGGCCTCAAGCACTATCTCGGGCCGTTCGAGGCCTACGGGAAGGGCACCCTGCCGGCGACGCCGTTTCGCGAGGATCAGGGCCGCCTCGACGTCGAGAACTTCTACTACGCGCAGGAGGACGAGGTCTTCGCCGCCGCCGAGCGGGACGGCTTCGGCTGGAGCGTGCACCGGCCGCACACCATCATCGGCTATGCGCTGGGCAACGCCATGAACATGGGCGTGACGCTGGCCGTCTACGCCACCCTGTGCCGCGAGACCGGGCGGCCGTTCCGCTTCCCAGGCTCGGCGGCGCAGTGGAACGGGCTGACCGACATGACCGACGCCCGCATCCTGGCGCGCCAGCTCGCCTGGGCCGCGACCACGCCGGCGGCGCGCAACGAAGCCTTCAACATCGTCGACGGCGACGTCTTCCGCTGGAGCTGGATGTGGGGCCGGATCGCTGAGTGGTTCGGCGTGGCGCCGGCGCCCTTCGACGGCGAAGTCCTGCCCCTGGAGCAGCAGATGGACGGGGCCGCCCCGCTCTGGGCCGAGCTTGCCGCCCGCCACGGCCTCAAGGAGGCCGATCTCGGCCGCCTCGCCTCGGCTTGGCACACCGACGCCGATCTCGGGCGGCCGATCGAAGTCGTCACCGACATGAGCAAGAGCCGGCGCCTCGGCTTCCTCGATTATCAGGCCACCGACGAGGCCTTCTTCGACCTGTTCGCGCGCCTGCGGGCGGAGCAGGTGATCCCGTAATCCCGACGCCGTCCCGTCCGCACCCAGGAGCCCCGATGACCGATCCCGCCGGAACCCCCGACCTCGCCCGCTCGGACATGCTGCAGCGGCCGCCCCACGGGGAGGCGGTCCGCTCCACCACCAAGCCGCTGATCGTGACGCCGACCTTCGTCTCGCGCAGCGACGACACCTCGCCGTCCCGGCGCCCGCGCGACGACGGCGCGAATGTCGGCCGCGACGGCCGGCCCGTGATGCGGCCCGCGCGCCATCCCGAGGCGGTGGCGCTGGAGCCCGACCCCAACCTCGCCTTCGAGCATTGGGACGAATACTGGCGCAAGGTGCACGGGCCGAAATTCGCCCATGCGGAGCCCGGCACGCGGAACGACCGGGTGGTGCGCTACGATCAGGTCCACCGCGTCGCCTCGGGGCCGTCCTCCGGCTTCCGGCCACCCTACCGGGCGATGGTGGACGGAGTGGGCAAGCTGGTGCCCGATCCGGCGGCGCAGGTCCCGGCCTACCGACGCCCGAGCTTCGACGGCTTCGCCTACATCGCCTACGCGGACGAGGACGACATCGCGGCCGTGCTCGGCCAGGAGCAATATGCCGAGCGCATCGTCGCCGACGAGCGGACCGCCTTCCGCATGGTGACTCGCGAAGTGGCGCGGGAATACATCCTGATCCCGAGCGCGCGTCACCGCGATCCCGTCAGCTTGGTGAAGATCCACCGGCGCCGCCCGCACCTGTCGCGCGCCGCGTTCCAGGAGGCGTGGCTGCACGCGCAGGCCGACCTCGTCCGCGCGCAGGGCGCGACCGCGCAGTATGTCCGCCGCTACGCCCAGCTCCATCCGTTCGGCGCGACCCAGGCCGATCCTGAGGGCTCGAAGATCGACGGCATCTCGGTCCTGTCCTTCGATTCGCTGAACGACGTCGAAGACTTCCTGGTGACGGCCGACCATGCCGTGATCGAGGCGGCGGAGAACGTGATCGCCGATCCGGAGACGTCCGAGTTCTGGACGGCGATCAACTACAGCGTCATCAACCGCCTGATGCCGGAACGGGCGACGGAACGCTGAGGGCGACCAACCGGGGCGGCTCCCTCACCTTGCTGCTCCGTCCCGTCGCCCATTCTTCGACTTGCACGCCGATTTGGCGACTTGGCGGCCCCGGCGTTTGTCTCCACACTCAGCGGACACCCTCCGATGCGCGAGACCCCGACCCGATGACGCCGTTCGACTGGACCACCGGCTATCCCACCGTGCGGATGCCGATCTTCGGCCGCAACATGGTTTCGACCTCGCACGCGCTGGCGGCCCAGGCCGGCATCCGCATGCTGTGGCAGGGCGGCAACGCCGTCGATGCCGCCATCGCCACGGCGGCGGCCAAGACCATCACCGAGCCGTGCAGCAACGGTCTCGGCTCGGATGCCTTCTGCATCCTGTGGGACGGCAAGGCGCTGCACGGACTCAACGCCTCGGGCGGGGCGCCCGCCGCCTGGACCGCCGACTACTTCACCCGGAAATACGGGGCGGCCGAGCGGCCGCCGATGCGGGGCTGGGATTCCGTCACGGTGCCGGGCGCCGTCGCCGCCTGGGTCGCCTTGAGCGAGCGCTTCGGAAAGCTGCCCTTCGGGGACCTGCTCCAGCCCGCCATCGAGATCGCCGAGCGCGGCTATCTGGCCCCGGTGGTGGTGCAGCAGAAATGGGCGGCCGCCGCGAAGGTCGCCGATCTCGTGAGCCAGCCCGGCTTCGCCGAGACCTTCCTGCCCCACGGCCGCGCACCGCATGTGGGCGAGCGCGTCACTCTGCCGGGCATCGCCCGGACGCTGCGGGCCGTCGCCGAGACGAAGGGGCGCGCCTTCTACGAGGGCGAGATCGCCGAGGCCATGGCGCGCCACGCCGCGGCTCATGGCGGCGCCATGACGGTGGCGGATCTCGCTGCCTTCCGGCCCGAATGGGTGACGCCGACGGCCAAGGACTATCACGGCTACACCCTGCACGAGATCCCGCCGAACGGGCAGGGCATCGCCGCCCAGATCGCCCTCGGCATTCTCGAATCCTTCGACCTCGCCGGCCTCGCGGTGGACGGACCCGAGGCGCAGCACCTCCAGATCGAGGCGATGAAGCTCGCTTTCGCCGATACCTACCGCTACGTCGCCGACGCGCGCACCATGGAGGTGACCCCGGAGGCGATGCTCGACCCCGCCTATCTGGCGTCGCGCGCCAAGCTGATCGATCCGCGCCGGGCCCAGGATTTCGGCGCCGGCAATCCGGTCCGTGGTGGCACCATCTACCTCACCGCGGCCGATGAATCCGGCATGATGGTGAGCTTCATCCAGTCGAACTTCATGGGCTTCGGCTCCGGCGTGGTGGTGCCCGAATGGGGCCTGTCGCTGCAGAACCGCGGCTACGGCTTCGTGCTCGACCCGCGCAGCCCGAACGGGGTGGCGCCCGGCAAGCGCCCCTTCCACACCATCATCCCGGGCTTCCTCACGAAAGCCGGCGCCCCGGTGATGAGCTTCGGCGTGATGGGCGGCAACATGCAGCCTCAGGGCCACCTGCAGACCCTGGTGCGGATGATCGACCACCACCAGAACCCGCAGGCCGCCTGCGACGCGCCGCGCTGGCGCTTCAACGCCGGCCTGGAGATCAACGCGGAATCGACCATGCCGGCCGCGACCCTGCAGGGCCTGCAGGCGCGCGGCCACCGGGTCGACGTGATCCAGGACAGCTACCAGGATTTCGGCGCCGGCCAGTTCATCTGGCGCATGGGCGACCCCGGCACCGAGGGCTATGTCGGCGCCAGCGATCCCCGCCGCGACGGACAGGTGGCGGTGTGGTGAAACGTGAAGAACGCTTGAGTTTCCGGCAAGCCCCGGAATGTCATCACCCGGAATGTCATCCTGGGGCCGCGAAGCGGAGCCCAGGATCCAAATCCATCGGGATCGCGAGGTTGGGCGCTGTCCGGCGGCTCTGGATTCCGGGCTCGCCTCCGACGACTCGGAATGACGGTGCGTCACAGCTACGAATAGCCTTGGCTGCTTCAGGCAGGCGACCCTGATTGCTTGCGCCTCCCACATCCGAACGCCGCCTCCCGGCGTCCCAGCCGTTGCCAAGCGCTCCCCTGGCACGGATAATGTATGCACTTTCGAACGTCTTCCCGGCTCGCGCCGATCGGCCCTCCCGTGCGGCGGCTCTGCGATCCGGACCGATCCCTGTTCTGAAGGAAGCTTGATGCTGCGTTTGTTCGCTGCCGGTCTCGTTGCGGGCATTGCCACGCTGTCTCCTGGTCTTGTCGGGACGTCGCAGGCCCAAACCCTGCGCTTCGGCCTGATGGAGGACCCGGACGCCCTCGACCCGACGCTGGCCCGCACCTTCGCCGGCCGCATGGTCTTCGCGGCGTTGTGCGACAAGCTCGTGGATATCGGCCCCGACCTGAAGCCGGTGCCGCAGCTCGCCACCGGCTGGAGCCTGTCGGACGACCAGAAGACCCTCACCATGACCCTGCGGCCGGGGGTGCTGTTCCATGACGGCGAGAAGCTCGACGCGGCCGCGGCGAAGTACAGCCTCGAGCGGCACATGAAGCTGGCCGGCTCGCAGCGGCGCGGCGAGATCGCGCCGATCGACCGGGTCGAGGTCGTGGACGACCTGACCTTCAAGATCTTCCTCAAGACGCCGTTCGCGCCCCTGATGGCGCAGTTCACCGACCGGGCCGGCATGATGGTCTCGCCCAAGGCCGCCGAACGCCTGGGCGACAAGTTCTCGACGGCGCCGGTCTGCGCCGGGCCGTTCAAGTTCGTCGAGCGGGTGCCGCAGGACCGGATCGTGGTCGAGCGCTTTGCCGATTACTGGAACAAGGACCAGATCCACCTGCAGCGCATCGAGTTCCGGCCGATTCCCGACGGCACCGTGCGGCTGACCAACCTTCGCGCCGGCCAACTCGACCTGCTGGAGCGCCTGACGCCCACCGACCTGCCGCAGGTGAGCCGCGACCCGAAGCTCAAGGTCGGCTCGACCATCGAGCTCGGCTTCCAGTCCATCGTGTTCAACCCGAACAGGGCCGGCTCGACCATCGCCGACCCGCGCGTGCGCGCCGCCTTCGACCTCGCCATCGACCGCAACGCCCTCAACCAGGTGGTATTCAGCGGCGAGTTCCTGCCCGGCAACCAGTGGGTTTCGCCCAAGCACCCGGCCTACGTTCCGGCCTATCCGATCCCCAAGCGGGATGTGGCCAAGGCGAAAGCCCTGCTGGCGGAGGCCGGCGTGCCGAAGCCAAGCGTGACCCTGACGGTCTACGCCAACAACGAGGCGCCCCAGGTGGGCCAGGTCATCCAGGCGATGACCCGCGAGGCCGGCTTCGACGTGAAGCTCCAGGCCACCGATTTCACCACGGCGCTGGACGCCGCCGACAAGGGCAATTTCGACGCCTACCTCTATTCGTGGAGCGGCCGGCCCGATCCGGACGGCAACACCTTCAGCTTCCTCGCCTGCAAGACGCCGCTGAACTACGCCCGCTACTGCAACCCGGAAGCGGACGCCGCCCTCGCCGCCGAGCGTGCCACGGTCGATCCCGGCCAGCGCGCCGAGGCCTGGAAGCACCTCGCCGACCGGGTGATGGCCGACCGGCCGCTGATCTACCTGTTCCACCGCAAGCTGTTCTGGGCCTACAGCACCAAGCTCACCGGCTTCACGCCCTATCCCGACGGCCTCGTGCGCTTCACCGGCCTCACGCTGAACTGAGGCGGGGGCCCGGCCGATGCTGCGCTTCCTCGTCCAGCGCCTGGCGCTCGCGATCCCCACCCTGGTGATCGCCTCGATGATCATCTTCACCCTGCAGCAATTGCTGCCGGGCGACACCGCGACGGCCCTGTCCGGTGAAGAGCGCGACCCCGAGGTCATCGCCTTCATCCGGCAGAAGTACCACCTCGATCAGCCCCTGCCGGTGCGCTACGCCCTCTGGGCCGGCGGCGTGCTGCAGGGTGATCTCGGCGAGTCGATCCGCCTGCAGAAGCCGGTGCTCGATCTCGTCGTGGAGAAGCTGCCGGTCACCCTCGAACTCGCCTGCCTCGCCATGCTGGTGGCGCTCGCGATCGGCGTGCCGATGGGCATCCTGTCGGCGGTGAAGCGGGGGCAGGCCGCCGACACCCTCGCCAACGGCATCGCCCTCTGGGGCCTGTCGGTGCCGAATTTCTGGCTCGGCATCCTGATGATCCTGCTGTTCTCGGTGCAGCTCGGCTGGCTTCCCGCCTCGGGCTACGTCTCGCCCTTCGAGAGCCTATCCGAGAACCTGCGCGCCATGGCGATGCCGGCCTTCGTGCTCGGCAACGCCATCGCGGCGGTGATGATGCGCCACACCCGCGCGGCGATGCTCGGCGTGCTGGGATCGGACTACGTCCGCACCGCCCGGGCCAAGGGCGTCTCGCCGCTGCGCCTGATCCTGCGCCACGCCCTGCCCAACGCGGCGATCCCGATCATCACCCTGGGCGCCCTCGAATTCGGGCAGCTCCTCTCCGGCGCGGTGCTCACCGAGCAGGTGTTCTCGGTGCCGGGCTTCGGCAAGCTGATGGTCGATGCGGTGTTCAACCGCGACTACGCCACCGTGCAGGGCGTCGTGATCTGCACCGCCACCACCTACGTCCTGCTCAACCTCGCGGCGGACCTTCTAGCCGCCTTCGTCAATCCGAAGCTGAGGCGCGCGTGAGCATGGCGGCTTTTCCAATGCATCGGCATGAACGACGAGCAAGCGCGGGCGCCTTCCTATCCTGGCAGGGTAGGCTCATCCATGCGGTGTCGTACGAGAAGCCCCCATGGAGCGCCGCGTCATCCCGGGGCCGCGGAGCGGAGCCCGGGATCCAGAAACGCAGGTGGTGCAGAATTTCACGCCGTCGGCGGCTCTGGATTGCACGCCGCTGGCGCGCCCCTTCGGGTCCGGGCTCGCTTGCGGCGCCGCGGAATGACAGCGTCGCGGCATCTGCGTTCGCGATGCCATCGCGGAAAGGGGGCCGGTGGAACCGCGTCCACAGGGAGGCCCCATGACCAAAGCCGCCCTCGCTCCCACCGGCGTCGCCCTGCCGGCATCCGCGCCGGTGCTCCGCGCCGAACCCGGCCCGGTCCGTGAATTCTGGGCGCGCCTCGCCGCGCGTCGCACCGCCATGGTGGGCCTCGTCATCGTGGTGGCGCTGATCCTGATGGCGATCTTCGCCGATTGGGTCGCGCCCTACGATCCCATCGCCACCGACTGGGGCGCGATCCGCTCGGCGCCGAGCTGGGCGCATCCGTTCGGCACCGACGAGGTCGGGCACGACGTGCTGTCGCGCATCGTCTTTGGGGCACGCGCCTCGCTCGGGGCGGGCCTGACCTCGGTGGCGCTCGCGGTGGCTCTGGGCCTGCCGTTCGGGTTGATCGCGGGCTATGCCGGCGGCGTGGTCGACATGCTGATCATGCGCCTGACCGACGCGCTCCTGGCGATCCCGTTCCTGATCCTCGCCATCGCGCTCGCGGCCTTCCTCGGCCCGAGCCTGACCAACGCCATGGTGGCGATCGGCCTGTCGGCGACCTCGACCTTCGTGCGCCTGACCCGGGCGCAGGTGCAGGCCGTGGCGGCGGAGGAGTTCGTGGAGGCGGCCCGTGCCGTCGGCAACCCGCCCTGGCGCATCGCGCTCCGCCACATCGTGCCCAACATCGTGCCGGCGATCCTGGTCCAGGCGACCCTGACCATCGCGGCGGCGATCATCGCCGAGGCCAGCCTGTCGTTCCTGGGCCTCGGCCAGCAGCCGCCCGAGCCGTCCTGGGGCTCGATGCTCAACGTCGCCAAGAACTTCCTCGAGCAGGCGCCCTGGATGGCGATCTGGCCCGGGGCCTCGATCTTCCTCGCGGTGCTGGCCTTCAACCTCCTGGGCGACGGCCTGCGCGATGCCCTCGACCCAAGGCAGAGGACCTGACGATGGCGCAGGCGATGGTTCAAGACAGCCCGAAGACCCTGCTGGACGTGCGTGACCTCGGCGTCGCCTTCGACAGCGAGGGCGGCGCGGTCCACGCGGTCAACGGCGTGTCCTACGCGCTCAAGGAGGGCGAGACCCTCGGCATCGTCGGCGAATCCGGGTCCGGCAAGAGCGTCCACGTGCTGGCCATGCTCGGGCTGATCCCGCGCCCGCCCGGCCGGATCACCGGCGGGCAGGTGCTGTTCGAGGGCCGCGACCTGCTCAGTCTTCCGGAGAAGGCCCTGCGAAAGATCCGGGGCGGCCAGATCGGCTTCGTGTTCCAGGACCCGATGAGTTCGCTCAACCCGGGCATGACCGTGGCGGCGCAGATCATCGAGCCCCTGCGCATCCATCTCGGGCTCGACGGGCGGGCGGCCCGCGCCCGCGCCCGGGACCTCCTCGACCTCGTGCGCATCCCGAATGCCGGCGCGCGCCTCGACCAGTACCCGCACGAATTCTCCGGCGGCCAGCGCCAGCGGGTGATGATCGCCATCGGTTTGTCGTGCCGCCCGAAGCTCCTCATCGCCGACGAGGCGACGACCGCCCTCGACGTCACCGTACAGGCCGAGATCATCGCCCTGGTGCAGGAGCTGAAGCGTGAGATCGGCATGGCGATCATCTGGATCACCCACGATCTCGGCGTGGTGGCGGGCATCGCCGACACCGTTCAGGTGATGTATGCCGGCCGCATCCTCGAGCGCGGCCCCGTGGACGACATGTTTCGCGATCCGCGCAGCGCCTATACGCTGGGACTCCTGCGCTCGCTGCCGGACCTCACGCGCGGCCGGGCCGGACGCCGGCGCCTGCACCAGATCGAGGGTGCGCCCCCCGACATGCGCCATCCGCCGGCGGGCGATCCCTTCGCGGCCCGCAACGCCTACGCCACCCCGCGCTGTCTGCACGAGGCGCCCCCGCTCGCCCAGGCGCCGGGGGCCGCGCCCGGCCACCTCGTCGCCGCCTGGTACGACCTGCCGGCGCTACTCGCCGCCGAGGGCTCCGCCCGATGACGCCCGAACCGGTCGATCGCTATCCGCTGCTCTCGGTGCGGAATCTCAGCAAGCATTACCCGCTCCGCAGCTGGTGGGGCGGCAAGGGCTCGGTGTTCCGGGCGGTGGAGAATGTCAGCTTCGACATCCGGCCCGGCGAGACCCTGGGGCTGGTCGGCGAATCCGGCTCGGGCAAATCCACCATCGGCCGCGCCGTCACCATGCTGAATCCGCCGAGCGCCGGCACCGTCGCCTTCGAGGGTACGGATCTGGCCAAGCTCTCCGCCGGCGAGATGCGCCGGATGCGCGCCCGCATCCAGATGGTGTTCCAGGACCCTTACGCCGCGCTCAACCCGCGCATGAGCATCGGCGACTACGTGGCCGAGCCGTTCAAGCTCCACCGTCCGGCCATGGCACGGGCCGAGCGCCGCGACGAGGTCGAGGGCCTGCTTGCCCGGGTCGGGCTCGATCCGCGCTTCGCCCGGCGCTACCCGCACCAGTTCTCCGGCGGGCAGCGCCAGCGCATCTGCATCGCCCGCGCTATCGCGCTGAAACCCAGCTTCATCGTCGCCGACGAGCCGATCGCCGCCCTCGACGTCTCGATCCAGGCCCAGGTCGTCAACCTGCTGCAGGACCTCCAGGACGAGCTCGGCATCTCGTACCTGTTCATCTCCCACGACCTGCGCATGGTGCGCTACCTGTGCCAGCGCGTCGCCGTGCTGTGGCACGGCCGCATCGTCGAGATGGCCGAGGCCGACGCCCTCTACGAGGACCCGCGCCACCCCTATACCCGGCGCCTGCTCAGCGCGGTGCCGGTGCCGAACCCGGTGGAGGAGCGCGCCCGCCTGCGCGCCGCCTCCCTCCTGCCGCCTGCCGACCCGAACGCCACGGGCGGCCTGGTCGAGGTCGTGCCCGGCCACTGGGTCGCCGACACCCGCTATTCCTGACCCTTCAAGGATCGATCGCCGTGAGAGACTTCTCGAAGCCGGGGCGCTCGCCCGTCTATGCCCAGGAGGCCGCGGTCGCGACCTCGCACCCGCTCGCTTCGCTGGCCGCCATCGAGATCCTGAAGGCCGGCGGCAACGCCGTCGACGCCGCCATAGCGGCGGTGGCGGTGCAGGGCGTGGTCGAGCCGGCCATGACGGGCATCGGCGGCGATTGCTTCGCGCTCTACGCCCCGAAGGGGACGGCCGTCCCGATCACGCTGAACGGCTCCGGCCGCAGCCCGGCCGCCGCGCACGATGCCTGGTACGTGGCGAACGAGGTCGCCATCACGGCGACCTCGCCGCACGCCGTCACCGTGCCGGGCGCTGTCGCGGCCTGGGCGCGGCTGCTCGCCGACCACGGCACCCGCAGCTTGAGCGAACTGTTGCAGCCGGCGATCCGCTACGCCGAGGAGGGCTACGCGGTCCAGCCGCGCGTCGCCTACGACTGGGCCCGCAACCGCGACAAGCTGCGGGCCGATCCCGGCTCGGCCGCCGCCTACCTGATCGACGGCGAGGCGCCGAAGGTCGGCACCACCATGCGCCACCCCAAGCTCGCCGCCACCCTGCGGCGCATCGCCGAGCACGGCGCGTCCGGCTTCTATGAGGGACCGGTGGCGGAGGACATGGTGGCGCGTCTGCGCGCCCTCGGCGGCCTGCACACGCTCGAGGATTTCGCTGGAGCCGCGCCCGAATACGTGACGCCGATCGCAACCCGCTACCGCGGCTACGACGTCTACGAATGTCCTCCGAGCGGCCAGGGGTTGGCCGCCCTGATGATGCTGAACGTGCTGTTGCAATACGACGTCGGCGCGCTGTCCGAGGTCGACCGGGTCCATCTCTTCGCCGAGGCCTGCAAGCAGGCCTACCACCACCGCGACGCGCTCTTCGCCGATCCCGTGGTCAACGCCGTGCCGGTGGAGCACCTGCTGTCCCAGGCCTGGCAGGCGCGGGCGCATGGCGCCATCGACATGACCCGGGCGCAGGAGCCGGTGCTGTGGCCGGAGATCCGGCACACCGACACGGTCTATCTCTGCGTGGTCGACCGCGACGGCAACGCGATCTCGCTGATCAATTCGATCTTCCAGGGCTTCGGCAGCGGCATCACCGCGCCGGAGAGCGGCGTGCTGCTGCACAATCGCGGCTTCTCGTTCCGGGTCGAGCCCGGACACCCCAACACCATCGCGCCGCGCAAGCGCCCGATGCACACCATCATCCCCGGCATGCTGATGCGCGACGGCGCCGTGGTGGCGCCCTTCGGCGTGATGGGCGGGCACTACCAGGCCATGGGTCATGTCGAGCTGCTCACCGGCATCATCGACCGGGGCCTCGACGTGCAGGAAGCCCTCGATGCGCCACGCAGCTTCGCCTATGGCGGCGGCATCGAGCTGGAGGGCGGCTTCGAGGACGGGCTCGCCGAGGCGCTGGCGGCCCGCGGTCACGTCACGGTGCCGGCCCCGGTCCCCATCGGCGGCGGCCAGATCATCTGGATCGACCCGCAGACGGGCATCCGCGCCGCCGGCTCCGACCCGCGCAAGGACGGCTGCGCCCTCGGCTACTGAGGCGCGGGAGGCCGGCTCACGGGTAGCGCACCGGGGCCGGCTGCTCGGGCAGGGGGATGAACTCGGACTCGCCCGGCACGGTGTCGAAGCGGGCCTGGCGCCAATCCTCCTTGGCCTGCTCGATCCGTTCGGGTCGCGAAGAGACGAAGTTCCACCAGAGGTGGCGCGGGCCGTCCATCGGCTCGCCGCCCAGCACCATGAAACGGGAGGCCTCCGTCGCCCGTACGCTGATCCGGTCGCCCGGCCGGAACACCAGGAGCTGGCCCGGGCCGAACCCGTCCCCGGCGATCGCGATGGCACCCGAGACCGTATAGATCGCGCGCTCGTCGTAGGTTGGGTCGAGGGGCAGCACCGCGCCGGCCTCCAGCATCACGTCGGCATAGACCATCGGGCTCGAGGTCCGCACCGGGGATTTCGCGCCGAAGGCCTCGCCGGCGATCAACCGGACGGTCTTGCCCTCGCCGCTGAGGATCGGCAGCGCTTCGGCCTCGTAATGCGCGAAGGCGGGCGCGGTCTCCTCGTCCCTGCCGCTCAGTGCCACCCAGCTCTGGAGGCCGAACAGGGTCGAGCCGGTCCGGCGCAGGTCCGCGCCGGTGCGCTCCGAATGGGTGATGCCGCGACCGGCCGTCATCCAGTTCAGCTCGCCCGGGCGGATCGGCAATTCGGTGCCGAGGCTGTCCCGATGCATGATCTCGCCCTCGAACAGGTAGGTCACCGTCGAGAGGCCGATATGCGGGTGGGGCCGCACGTCCATGCCCTGGCCGAGCAGGAACTCGGACGGACCCATCTGGTCGAAGAAGATGAACGGGCCGACCATCCGGCACTCGGTCGACGGCAGGGCGCGCCGCACCGCGAAGGAGCCGAGATCCCGCGAGCGCGGCACGATCAGGGTCTTGATCGCGTCGCAGGTGAAGCGGTCGCCCGGAATCGGATCGTCTGCACTGTGCCAGCTCATTCGACATCCTCCTGCGGGGCGATCCCCGCGTGGCGACGGATCATCGGCATGTGACGGCCGTCGCAAGGGCCACGATTGAAGAATACCGGCGTGGTTTGCTTCTGCGCCGCAAGCCGGACAGTCGCCTCAGCACGGCCGCCTCAGCACGGCCGCCTCAGCGCTGGCGCGTCGCTGCGAAGCCGATCTGATCGGCCATGCGCACGAGGTCCGCCAGCGAGCGGGCCTGCATCTTCTCCATCACCCGCCGCTTGTGGACCTTCGCGGTGATCTCGGTGATCCCCAGTTCGGCGGCGATCTGCTTGTTCATCAGGCCGCCGATGGCGCAACCCATCACCGCCTGCTCGCGCGGCGTGAGGGATGAGAAGCGCTCCGACAGCGCGTCCCGGGTCCGGCGCGCGTCGAGGGCGGCCGCGTCGGCCGCCAGCGCCCGCTGGACCGCGTCGAGCAGCACGTCGGCCATCACGGGCTTGGTCAGGAACTCGACGGCACCGCCGCGCATGGCCCGCACCGTCATCGGGATGGTGCCGTAGCCGGTCAGGAAGATGACCGGCACGGTGCTGCCCGCCGCGCGCAAAGCTTCCTGCACGCTCAGGCCGTTCTCGTCGGCGAGGCGCACATCGAGAAGGATGCAGGCGGGGCCGCTCCGGGCCGGAGCCGCCACGAGGGCGGCCGCATCGCCGTAGCCCACCGCGGCGAGACCGGCCGAGCGGCACAACCGGATGAGCGCGCCGCGCAACGCTGGATCATCGTCGACGATATGAACGGTTGCTTCGGTCATCTTGCATGAGAGCGCGAATACAGTCTCTCACGTACACAAGATACGGACCACCGTCGCGCGAAACCTGGGCGTTTGCAGCGGAACCGTCAGGACATCGGGGCGCCACCGAGGACGGAGCGGAGACAACCCTCGAACTGCTCGGCGTCGAACGGCTTGGCCAGATAGGCGAAGGCGCCGGAGGCGAGGGCGCGGGCCCGGTTGGCCTCGCTGGGATAGGCCGTCATGACGATGACCGGCAGCGCCGGATGGCGGGTGTGCAGGATGCGCAGGAGATCGAGGCCGCTGAGGCCCGGCATCTGCACGTCGGTGATCACCACCGCGATGGTCGATCCGTCCGCCTCGGGCGAGAAGGGGCCGGCACGGAGCAGCGGTTCGGCCCCGGCGAACGGGGCCGGCGCGTAGCCGAGTGCCCGCGTCAGGCGGGCCAGGGCCGCGCGGATGGCCGGATCGTCGTCGACGATGGCGACGATGGGCGTTTGGGCGGGGAATTCGCGGGCGATCTCGGTCACGCGGCGACCGGCAGACAGAAGTGGAAGGCGGCCCCGCCGCCCGGCCCGGCATCGACCCACAGGTCGCCGCCATGGGCGTCGACGAGGTTGCGGCAGATGGCGAGGCCCATGCCCATGCCGCCCGCCTTGGTCGAGTGGAACGGCTCGAAGATGCGGGCGCGCCGCTCGGGGGCGATGCCCGGGCCGGTATCGATCACGTCGACCGCCACCTGGCTGCCGGCGGCCCGGATCGTCACCGTGATGTCGCGCGGGCCGTCCGCCTCCGCCATCGCCTGCGCGGCGTTGAGGAGCAGGTTGACGAAGACCTGCTGCAGCCCGATCGCGTCGGCCGCGATCGACGGGATCTCGCCCTCGGCGGCGATGTGGACGGCGGCGCGGTGCAGCCGCAATTCGCCCTCCACCAGCAGGTTGGCCTCGCGGGCCACCCGCAGGAGGTCGACCGGCGCGGAGGCGCGGGGGGCATTGCCGAGATACGAGCGGGTCCGGGCGATCACGTCGCGGGCGCGGCTCGCCTCGGCGACCACGTCGTCGAGCGCCGCCGTGGCCTCGGCCAGATCGGGCTGCGGGCGCCGGAGCCAGCGCAGGCCCGCCTGGGCGTTGGCCAGGATGGCGGCCAGCGGGGAATTGACCTCGTGGGCAATCGAGGCGCTGAGCGCCCCGACGGTGGTGATGCGCGAGGCCCGCGCCAGTTCGGTGTCGGCGACGGCGAAGCGCTGCTGCGCCTGCTTGAAGCCCGTCACGTCGAGGGCCGTGACCAGGATGTCGGCGAAACCGGCCCGGTCCCGCGGCAGCATGGCGGTGAACAGCATGTCGGCCCCGCGGCCGTCGGCCCGCACCACATGCGCCTCCGACCGGAAGAAGCGGTCGCCCCGGCCGAACGCCACCAACCACTGCACGAAGGTCTGGTCGGTGTCGGGCAGGAGCCGGTCGAGGGGGCCGAGATAGGCGTCCTTGCCGGCGGCGCCGGTCTCCTCCACGGTGAACCGGTTCACGTCCCGGATGATCACCCGCGCCCGCAGGGCACGCAGCGCCTCGGGCCGCGCGGCGAAATGGGATTCGAGATCGACCACGCCGGCCCGGCGCAACGCCGCCACGGCGTCGCCGACGGCGCTCCAATCCTCGCGCCACATCGAGATGCCGGCCCGCTCGAAGATGGCCTCGAGGCTGGCTGCGCTGGCGGCCCGCGCCTGCGCCAGCCGCGCCGCCAGGATCGTGGCTCCAACGATCGCGAGCGCCGCGACAGCGCCGGTGAGGCGCGCGTCGGCATCGTCCCGGTTCGCACCCGCCACATAGGCCAGGGCGGCGGGCACCAGCACCAGCGGGACCGCGCGGCCGAAGGCCCGGAGCCACGCCCCGGCCCGGGAGTCCGGCTCGGCCAGCATCCAGGCGGGCAGGCGGTCATCGTCGATGCCCTGGGCGTCGGAATCGCGGCCGACGGCGCGCTCCACCCGCGCCGATGGCGTGGCCCGGCTCGGCCACCGCGAAAATACCTGCCGCATCCGCATCATCCACCTGGGCTCGCCAGGGTAGCGGGGCCCTGCCCACGGGTCTCCGATACACCTGTATAATGGCGCGATCGACGCATGGATTGCACGGTGCGCGCATGGATCTCCACCGGCATGGCGCCCACAAGTTTCCCAAGGCCGGGCTGCTCGCCTCCTCCCGCGGACGGCACTGGCAGGGCGTCGCGGCGGAGCTGCGCTCCCACCCGGCCGGCGACCTGCCGGCGATCGTCCCGACCCAGATGGAGATCACCCTGGCGACGCGGCGCAACCCGGGTGCCCGGGTCACCCGCAAGGGGGCCGGCCTCCGGCAGCGCACCGCCGTGGAGGCCGGCACGATCTGGCTCTGCCCGGTCGGCGTCGGCGAGGACGACATCAACATCTCGGCGCCCCTGACGGAGATCCTGCACATCTACCTGCCGGCGGAGCGCTTCAGCGCCCTGGCGAGCCTCTACGGCGATGCCCGCATCCGGGCCGACACGGTGCGCTACCTCGCCGATGTGCCCGACCCGCTGATCCGGCAGATCGGGTTGTCGATCCTCGGCGAGCTGATGCAGGAAACCTCGGCCGGCCGCATGATGGTCGAGGCTGCGGCCCTCGCCCTCACGGCGCGGGTGGCCCAGGCCTACGGGCACGACCGGCCGGACGGAGCCGACCCCCTGTGCGGCGACCACGACTGCCCCGAGCGCATCCAGCGGGCGATCGCCTTCATCCGCGACAACCTCGACCGCGACCTGACCGTGACCGAACTCGCCGCCGCCGCCTGCCTCAGCCCGTTCCACTTCGCCCGCCTGTTCAAGCGGGTCACCGGCCAGACCCCCTACGGCTTCGTCAGTGCCGAGCGCCTGGAACGGGCGCGCCGGCTGCTGGCCGAGCGCAAGCTGCCGCTGGTGGACGTGGCGCTGTCGTCCGGGTTCTCGAGCCAGGCCGCGTTCGGCACCGCCTTCAAGCGGGTGACGGGCTGCACGCCGGGGGAGTACCGCCAGCGCGCCCCCTGATCCGGCCCGGTAAAGAGCAGGATCGCGCAACGGCCGAGCAATGTGGCGAAAGACCGTGCGGGTCGGCGACGCCCATCCTCGCCGCCGAGACAGGCCGGCGTGAGGAGACGGGGATGCAACGGCTCGGAGGCTGCGAGATGCGACCGGCGGAGAGGGGTTCGCCGCAAGGGGGCGGGACCCGGCCCGCGCACCGGATGGCGATGCCGAGCGACGGCATCGCCCCCTCGGAGTTCCGGGCCGGGGCAGGCATCTCCGGTGCGCCCCGCCTCGGCGCTTATCGCGACGGTCTGGTGATCCAGGCCCAACTCGGCGCCGGATTGCCGGGGGCAGGCCCGCGAGGGGCGCCCGAAGGCCTCTGCGCCAGCACGGTGATCCTTCTCGACAACCGGGTCCGGTCGCTGGCCTCGAACCACGGCGCCGCCGTGCAGGTCTGGCTGTCGCGCAGACTTCTCGACGAGGTCGGCGCGAGCATGGGCCTCGCCGACCCGATCGAGGCCCTGCGGCCCATCCACGGCCGCGTCCTGATCGATGCCACGATCCACGATCTCGTGGCGAGCGCGGTCGCGACCCTCGACCGGCCGGATCGCGGCGCCCTCGTCTTCCGGGACCAGATCGCGCGGGCGCTCGCGGCGCATCTCCTCGGACTGCCCGTCGAATCGGCGGTGGCGGACCCGGTTCGCGGCGGTCTGGCGCCCTGGCAATTGCGGCGCGCGCAGGAGCGCATCCGCGCCGAACTCGGCGACGCCCCCCGCCTTCAGGAGATCGCGGCCGAGTGCGGCCTCTCCGTCAGCCACTTCGCCCGCGCCTTCCGCCAGTCGGTCGGAGCCTCCCCGCATGCCTGGCTGGTCCGCCAGCGCATCGCCCGCGCCAAGACCCTGATGCGGACGCGCGGCCCGTCGCTGGCGGAGATCGCCCTGGCCTGCGGCTTCGCGGACCAGAGCCACTTCACCCGGGTGTTCGCCCGCGAGGAGCGCATGAGCCCGGGGCGCTGGCGCCGGATGGTCGAGCCCGAGGCCGGTGTCGAACGCTGCGCCGGTGCCCTGGCGTGAGCGTCCATCCGGGCGCATCGTGGCGGGACGACCGGCTCGCGCCGGGTCCCGGCCGACTGAAGCCGGCCGAGACTCCCTGGCCGAGACTTCCAGACCGAGACTCGCCGGCCGTGAAACGCCGGCTCGAACCATGAGAGGCCACGAGGCGCCGACATGAACAGTCCCTCGCATCCCGAGGAGATCCGCCGTTTCGCGCAGGCGCCCCTGCGCGCGGAGATGCTCGACTGGCTTCTCGCCGGAACGCGCGGCGAACGCTACCTCGACGACATCTTCGTCGCCTTCTGCGGCCGCCTGCGCGCGGCGGGCGTGCCGGTGGCGCGCGCCACCATCCACCTGCGGACGCATCACCCGCTCTGGCTTGGAACCCGCATCCTCTGGCGCATCGGGGCCGAGGCGGCCGAACTGACGAATTACGAGTACGGCATCGTCGATACCGACAGCTTCAAGCGCAGCCCCGCGGCGGACATCCACAACGGTGCCGAGCAGGTGCGCAAACGCCTGGAGGAGCCGGAGCGGCCCGAGACCGACTATTCGATCTATCGCGACCTGCGCGCCGAGGGGCTGACCGATTACGTCGCCTGGCCGCTGCACTACACCCTGGGCAAGCGCCACGTGGTGACCTTCTCGGCCGACCGCCCCGGCGGCTTCGCGCCCGAGGATCTCGATCTCCTGTCCGCGCTGCTCCCGGCCCTGTCGGTGGTGACCGAGGTCCGGCACAAGAACCGCCTGACCCGCCTGCTGCTCGACACCTATGTGGGGCCGCATGCCAGCGAGATGATCCTCAACGGAGCGACGCGGCGCGGCAGCGGCGTCACCGTCGAGGCGGCCATCATGGTCATCGACCTGCGCGGTTTCACCGAGATCTCGGAGCTGTGGCCGCGCGACGACGTGATCGCGCTGCTGAACGACTATTTCGATGCGATCTCGCTGCCGATCGAGCGCCACGGCGGCGAGATCCTGAAGTTCATGGGGGACGGCCTGCTGGCGATCTTCCACCTCGACACACCGGTTGCCTGCACCGCCGCGCAATCCGCCGCCTGGGAGGCGCACGTCGCCATGCGGGCCTTGAACGCGGCGCGGTCGGCGAGGGGATTCCAGCGCCTGGGCTACGGCATCGGCGTGAACGTGGGCGCCGTCATGTACGGCAATATCGGCTCCCGCTCGCGTCTGGACTTCACCATCATCGGCCCCGCCGTCAACGTCGCGGCACGCCTCGAGAGCCTGACCAAGGTGCTCGACCGGCGGGTGCTGTTCTCCGGCGCCGTCGCGGCGCGCTCGGCCGACGGGCACCGCCTGACCCGCCTCGGCACCTTTCCCCTACGCGGGGTCGGCGACCCGCTGGAGGTGCTCGCCTTCCCCGACGACGTGTCCGAGGTCGACCCTTTAGAGCCGGATCGCGATCCGGCGTCCTGAACTGAGCGAGGGTCGCCGGAACGCAGAAGGCCAGCCTCGCGGCTGGCCTTCGGATCGTCGGTCGTCTCCGTGGTGACGCGCCTACTCGGCTGCGGTCATCTCGGGCGCGAAGTGGCCGCACCAATCAGCGGCGCCGACGACCGGCCACAGGCCGTGATCCTGCGGGCCGGGCTGGCTCACCGGCGGGTTGAAGCGGCACAGGCCCTCGTCGGCCGCTGCGGCGGCGCCATTGACCTTGTGCTCGTCGAAGAACTTGCAGCTTTCACACTTGGCGTGGGCCATGTCGGAGATCTCCATCCTGTGCGGCTCGGACGCCGCTCGCAGTTACGAATTAGAACAGATCCAATGTAGCAGTCAATCGGCTTTTCGCGGGTTGGTTCCGTCCTGGGTGCCATGGAGACCGAATTCGGCGTCGGCGCCGCGACGGTTGGCATTCAGGGAAGCGAAAGGCGGCTTCGAAGCCGATCCGGAATCGATCCCCTTCTCTTAGGCCGGGACAGCGACCCGCATCCCTGGAGTTTGTCAGGGATCAAGTGGAAACCGGTGATCCCACCCAGACAAACGAAAGACGCTCGGATTGGCGGTGCGGCGGCCCCGGGGCCGCTCTTCGCATGGCGCCAGCCCGTCGGACGGCATTCGGCGGGGCCGAGACCCAGGCTTTGCGCGATCAGGCTCGCGCAAGGGGGGATGACGCCGGACAGGTCGGTCGGCCCCATCCGATGACACGTTGACCGCCCCGCCAGCGCATCGCGAAAGCGGGATTGCCGAGTGCTGCCCCGGTGCATTGGCGCTGACGCTGTCGCGGTCGGCGAGGTTCGCCTTGCGCGCCGGCAGATGCGCAAAGTCGATGTCCGCGTGGACCGGCTCGCGGCAAAGAGCGTGGGCAGACTCCGAACCAATGGGAAAGCGGTTTCGTGGATGCTGTCCCGGTAAAATCCGGTTCGGGCGCGAAAGACCGAGGCTTCGCCCGAAAGCGTGGATTGTCCATTTCGGGAAGTACGTAGTTTCCACGTCTTCTTTTCGGCCGGCCTGCCAATTGAATAACCCTGGCCGATATCAGCATTCGCGAAAGGGGACGAGGAAAAAACCTTCACCGTTGGGTTTTTCCTTTGGGGTTAAGGGTTTTTTTACCATCGCTATTTTCCGAATCTGTGCGAGGTTCGGCGCAAGGGCAATCGCAGCTCCGAACGACGGCAACCGTTACCCTCATCAACTTCGCGGGGAACGTTCCATGTGCGCCAAATCAGGGCCGAAGACCGCTCGGCAGGATCATCGAATGCGCCCGTCGTCATGGACGTGCATCACGCGCGCCTGACGGCCACGGGCGCGACCCAGGTCGCCGAGCCCCACGCACACTGACTCGACCCGTCCGATTCGACGGCATCCGTGCCGGCGCGCGCCGCCGCACCTCCTTCCCATTCGAACTCCGGGGCGGCGTCCGACGCGCGTCCCATCGCTGACCCATGAGCCGAGGATACCGCCATGTCCGTCACGTTCACCGTCGACACCAACGACCTCCGCCACATCCTGACGCAGATCCGCATCGCCGAAGAGTTCGCAGCTCCCGGCAACACGCGGACCCTGCAGGAGATCATCGGACCGGACGCGGCCCTGCTTCCCTACGGCCTGCGCGCCGTCGACGGGAGCAACAACAATCTCCTGCCGGGGCAGAGCCTTCTCGGGGCGGCGGACCAGCCCATGCCACGCCTCCTGTCGACCCAGTACACGACCGGCGCGGGCCAGTTCGACGTCAACGGGCCGGCCCCCGGCGGCGTTGTCACCAACAACGCTTACAGCGCTCCCGGCACGGTCATCGACACCAGCATTCGGACGGTCAGCAATCTCATCGTGGACATGAGCCCGCACAACCCGGCCGCGGTCGCGGCCTGGTTCGCCAACCCCATCGCCCAGGCCGCCTATGCGGCGGCTCACAACGGCGAGACGCCCCCCGCGGACTACGTCCCCACCGCGACCGAGATCGCCTTCATCCCGAACCAGTCGCCCGACATTGGCCTGTCGCCGCCCTTCAACGGCTGGATGACCCTGTTCGGGCAGTTCTTCGACCATGGGCTCGACCTCATCACCAAGGGGAACAACGGCTCGGTGATCGTTCCGCTGATGCCCGACGATCCGCTGATCGCGGGCGGCGACGGGGTGTTCGGCACCGTCGACGACCTGCCGGAGGCGCAACGCTTCATGGTCCTGACCCGGGCGACCCCCGTCGCGGGGCCGGGCGCCGACGGCGTGCTCGGCACGGCGGACGACATCCGCACCGCGGTCAACACCACGACGCCCTGGATCGACCAGAACCAGACCTACACCTCCCATCCCTCGCACCAGGTCTTCCTGCGCGAGTACGTCCGGGTCGACGTGACCCCGGGCGACGGCGTCGCCAATCCGGTCACCTTCGCGACCGGAAACCTTCTCAACGGCGGCGCGGACGGCAAGGCCATCGCGAACTGGGCCGAGGTCAAGGCCCAGGCCAAGATGATGCTGGGCATCGAACTCGTGGACACGGACATCCACAACGTGCCCGTGCTGATGACCGACCCCTACGGCCGCTTCATTCCGGGGCCCAACGGCTACGCGCAGATGCTCATGCAGCCCGACGCGACCCACGCCACCACGTGGTTCCAGGAGGGAACGGCGGAGGGCATCCGCACGGTCGGTGCGGTCAAGACCGGTCACGCCTTCCTCGACGACATTGCCCATTCCGCCAACCCCATCGTCCAGGGGCAGGCCGTGGCCGCCGACACGGATACGCTCACCGGCAACGCGGTCGGGATCGATCCCCTGACCGGGGCGAACCTCGCCTACGACAACGAGCTTCTCGACCGGCACTTCATCACGGGCGATGGGCGCGGGAACGAGAACATCGGCCTCACCGCGGTCCACACCATCTTCCACTCGGAGCACAACCGGCTCGTCGAGGCCAACAAGCAGACCATCCTGGCCTCGGGCGACCTCGCCTTCATCAACGAATGGCTGAGGGTCGACCTGACCTCCCTGCCGACCACATCGGACCAGGTCGCCGCGCTGCAATGGGACGGCGAGCGCCTGTTCCAGGGCGCCAAGTTCGTGACCGAGATGCAGTACCAGCACCTCGTGTTCGAGGAGTTCGCGCGAACGGTCCAGCCCAACGTCGACCCGTTCGTGTTCACGAACAGCGCCGACCTCAACCCGGCCATCACGGCCGAGTTCGCGCACGTCGTCTACCGCTTCGGGCATTCGATGCTGACGGACACCATCGACCGCATCGGCTTCGATATGCAGCCCATCGATGGCGACGTGACCGTCGCGGGCACCCAGGAACTCGGCCTCATCGAGGCGTTCCTCAACCCGCTGGCCTTCACGGCGAGCGGCGTCGACACGGAAGCGGCCGCCGGCGCCATCATCCGGGGCATGACCCGCCAGATCGGCAACGAGATCGACGAATTCGTGGTCGATGCCCTGCGCAACAACCTGCTCGGGCTCCCGCTCGACCTGGCGACGCTCAACATCGCGCGCTCACGGGAACAGGGCGTCCCGACCCTGAATGAGGCCCGCGCCGAGTTCTACGCGATGACCGCCGACGCCAAGCTCAAGCCTTACACGAGCTGGGTCGACTTCGCCCAGAACATCAAGAACCCGGCCTCGGTGATCAACTTCATCGCGGCCTACGGCGACCACGCGCTCATCACGCAGGAAAGCACGCTCGCCGGCAAGCGCGCCGCGGCGACCGCCCTGGTCTTCGATATCTCGGTCGATGTGCCGGACGATCCGTCGACCCCGGTGAACGACGCGCACACCATCGCGCCGCCCGCGGATCGGCTCGATTTCCTCACCGGCACCGGCGCTTGGAATGCCGCGAATTCCGGTCTGAACGACGTCGACTTCTGGATCGGCGGCCTGGCCGAGGAGAAGATGGAATTCGGCGGGATGCTGGGCAACACCTTCAACTTCGTCTTCGAGACGCAGATGGAGAACCTGCAGAACGGCGACCGCTTCTACTATCTCAGCCGCACGCAGGGCATGAACCTGCTCAACGAGCTGGAGGCCAACACCTTCTCGGCCCTGGTGCAGCGCAACACCGATCTCGGCGACGAGGGCTCCTCGCATCTCAACGGATCGCTGTTCGGGCGGGCCGACCACATCCTCGAACTCAATCCGGTCAACCAGGTCGGGGACGACCCGACCCAGGACGACCTGCTGCTGCAGATCCTGGACCCGAAGGTGGTCCGCGTGGCCCCGGGCGCCGATATCGACGGAGACGGGCGCGCCGATGGCGGGATGCTGAAGTTCAGCGGCGGCGAGCACGTCGTCCTCGGCGGCACCGAGGGCAACGACACCCTCATCGGCGATAAGGGCATCGACACCCTCTGGGGCGACGGCGGGGACGATTACCTCAACGGCGGGATGGAATCCGACCAGATCTACGGTGGTGACGGCGACGACGTCATCGAGGACCCCTTCGGCGACGAGTTCATCCGGGGCGGCGAGGGCAACGACGCCATCTCGGGCGGTCCAGGCCTCGACATCCTGTTCGGCGGCGGGGGCAAGGATTTCATCACGCATTCGACCGATACGGTCGAGGTCTTTGCCGGGCGCGGCGACGACTTCGTCCTGGGCGGCAGCGCCGCCGACGGCCTGATGGGTAACGAGGGCGACGACTGGATCGAGGGCGGCGAGGGCTTCGACAGCCTCTCGGGCGAGAACTCCCAGCTGTTCTTCAACAGCATCATCATCGGCCACGACGTCCTCAACGGACAGGGCAACGACACCGACTACGACGGCGAGTCCGGCGACGACATCATGGTCCAGGGCGCCGGCATCCAGCGCAACAACGGCATGCTCGGGTTCGATTGGTCGATCCAGAAGGGCGACCCCAACGACGGGACCATCGACCTCGGCATCTCCCGCTTCGTCAACCAGCAGGCCCTGACCCTTCGCGACCGCAACGACTCCGTGGAGGGCGCTTCGGGCTGGAAGCATAACGATACCCTGATCGGCACCGAACGGCCGACCGGTGCGGTCGGCGACCCCGCCGGCGGCATCGTCGGCGGACCGGCGACCGACAGTATGCTGCTGTCCCAGAACGTCGCCCTGATCGACGGCTTTGAGGCATTGCTCAAGCTGACCCCGGGGGCGATCCGCGGTCAGACCGTCGGCAGCGACGCCGCGTCCTTTGCGAGCCTCGCTCCGGACACGACCGTATTCGACCCCCAGAACGGTGGCGATATCCTGCTCGGCGGCGCCGGCAGCGACACCATCACCGGTAAGGCCGGCAACGACATCATCGATGGCGACCGCTGGCTCAACGTCAGGATCAGCATCCGTGACGCTGGCGGCACCGAGGTGGCGACCGCCGACAGCCTCGCGGGCCAGATGTTCACGACGCCGGCCGGGCTCGCGAGCGGCACCGGACCGCTCTACCTCGGCGGAATGACCCTGCAGGCCGCGCTGATGTCGCGGGCGGTGAATCCGGGCCAGCTCAACATCGTGCGTGAGATCCTCGACGCCGGACAAGGAACCGACGTCGACACGGCGGTCTTCTCCGACGTGCGGGCCAATTACACCCTCACCAACCTCGGCGACGGCAGCTTCCGGGTCGACCACACCGGTTTCGCCGTGAGCCCGACCCTGAGGTTCTCGGACGGCATCGATACGTTGCACAACATTGAGCGGGCGCAGTTCTCGGACGGGGCCGTGTTCCTCACCAACGTGCCCGCGACGGGGGCGCCGACCGTCAACGACACGACCCCCACCGAACTGGCGACGATCAGGGCCAACGTGGCCGGAATCGCCGATCTGAACGGCCTGCCCACGACCTTCGCCTTCCAATGGCAAGCCCAGTCAGCCACCGGAGCCTGGACCGACATCGTCGGGGCGACCGGCCAGACCTTCACGCCGCAGCAGGCCCAGGTCGGGCTTCCGATCCGTGTCGCGGTGAGCTTCACCGACCAGGGAGGCTATGCCGAGCGCGTCGTCTCCGCGCCGACCGACGTGGTCGGCGACAACATCGTCGACAACGGCCTGGGCAACAGTATCAACGGCACGGCAGGCGCCGACCGGATCCTCGCCAACGGCGGCAACGACACGGTGAACGCCGGGGCCGGTGACGACGTCGTCGACGGCGGGGCCGGCGCAGACACCATCAACGGCGCGGCGGGCAACGACACCATCCAGGGCGGCACCGGCAACGACACCATCGATGCCGGCGCCGGCGACGATGGGGTGACCTGGAACGGTGGAGCTGCGCTTGGGCCGGTCGCCCTCGTCCCCACCGATGGACGCGACGTGGTGAGGGGCGGCACCGAGGGACCCGTGGGAGACACCCTCGTGGTCAACGGCACCCTCGGTCTCGCCGAGACCTTCCGGGTCTACACGGTCGCCGCCTGGGGGCAGGTCGCCGGCAACAATGTCGCCACCCTGAGCCCCGGCACCGAGATCGTCATCACCCGTACCACGGGGGCTGGCATCGGCGCCGTCACCACCGTCATCGCCGAATTGCAGGAGATCGAGGAGATCCGGATCGGGACCGCCGCGGTCTCGGTGCCGAACCCGCCGACCAACGCGGGGGCAGGCGACAGCGTCTTCCTGATCGGCAACTTCTCGACGACCAGCCTGAACCTCAACACCGTCACCATCGACGGAACCGAGGGGAACGATACCGTCGACATCTCGGGCCTGACCTCGGCCCACCGGATCGTATTCCGCTCCAGTGGCGGTACCGACACCATCGTGGGAACGCTGCGGCCCCAGGACGTCATCGAACTGGCGCCGGGCACGACCCGCGCGAACTACACGGAGACGCAGGCGAACGGGATCACAACCCTGACGAACGGCTCCCACAGCATCACCTTCGCAAGCTCGGGGACCCCCACCTTCGGGACCGTGCCGGCCACCGGCGGAAATCCGCCGGACGGGGGTGTCGGGAATGGTGGCGGCGTCGGGAACGGTGGAGGCGGCGGCTTCGCGCTCACCGCAGCGGACCTTGCCGGGATCAAGGCCCTCGTCACTGGGCAGCCCGTCGCCGGAGGCGACGACGACGCCAGCGGGGCCGCCGGCGTGCGCCACCTCTCGGGTGCCGGCAACAACCTCGATCATCCCGAGTTCGGAGCGGCCGACCAGCCGTTCATCCGGCTCACCGACGCCCATTACGGCGCCTTCGACCCGGCGACGAACAACAACGCCCTCAATCCGCTCTACGCCGGCCTCGATCCCCGCGCCATCAGCAACGTGCTGGGCACGCAGGAGGCCGACCTGCCGCACCAGGCCAACGGTTCGAACATCTTCTTCATGGCGTTCGGCCAGTATTTCGACCATGGCCTCGACTTCCTGCCGAAGAGTGCATCCAACGGCATTGTTCAGATCGACCTGCCCGGCTCCGGGCGCGCGCCCGGAACCAACAATCCGGCCGATCTGACCCGGGGCGAGGTCTCGTCCATCGTCGACGGCGTGCCCCAGCACCTCAACAAGACCTCCCCCTTCGTCGACCAGAACCAGGCCTACGGCTCGCACGAACTCGTCGGCCAGTTCCTGCGGGAGAGCGACGGCAACCAGGGCGTCGGTGCGCGCCTCCTCGCGGGTGTTCCGGACCCGTCCAATCCCGCCTTCAATCTGCTGCCCACTCTGCGGGAGCTCATCCAACATCATTGGGATGCGGACACGATCTTCCACGATGCCTCGCTCCCGGGTGGAGCCGTCAGCTTCCGAAGCTACGTCTCGAATTTCCCCCTCTCCGAGACCAGGACCGCCTCTTTGTTCAATGCGGCCGGGGCGTTCGACCCGGAGGCGGTGAGCGCCTTCGCCTCGAACTTCATGGGAAGCGGCAACGCGCTGCTCCTCGACACGAACCCCTTCGTCAGTCTGCTCGACCACTACGTGGCCGGCGACGGGCGCGCGAACGAGAACGTGTCGCTCACCGCCATGCACACGATCTGGGCGCGCAACCACAACTTCCACGTGGAGAACCTCGTGGAGGCCGGTTTCCAGGGGACGCCGGAAGAGGTGTTTCAGGCCGCCAAGACGATCAACGAGGCGGAGTACCAGCGCGTGGTCTTCGACGAGTTCGCGGATCAGCTCATCGGCGGCATGAAGGGCAATGGCACGCACGGTCACGGCGGCTACAACCCCGACGTCGATGCCCGGATCTCCCACGAGTTCGCCTCGGCGGTGTACCGCGTCGGGCACTCGCTGATCGGCGAGACGCTGACGGTCATCGGTTCCGACGGAGCGCCTCGGCAGGTCGCCCTCTTCGATGCCTTCCTGAACCCCTCGAACGCCCCGGACGTCTTCACGGCACCCCTGCCGCCCGGCTACGTGCCGCAGCCGGGTTACGCCCAGCTCGGGGCCAACGCCATCCTGGCCGGCGTCGCGACGCAGCCCGCCGAAGAGGTCGACTTCAACATCGTCGATGCGGTGCGCAACGATCTGGTGCGGATCAACGCCGACCTGTTCGCCTTCAATGTCGCTCGCGGCCGCGACGTCGGCCTCGGCTCCTTGAACCAGGTCCGCTCCGACCTCATGGCGTCCGCGGACCCCTACATTCGGGAGGCATTGGAGTATGCGGGCAACCTGACGCCCTATGCCTCCTGGGAAGACTTCCAGGCCCGGAACGGATTGAGCGACACCGTTATCGCGCAGTTCAAGGCCGCCTACCCGGACCTCACCCTAACGACGGCCGAGCAGCAGGCGGCCTTCGTGGCGGCCAATCCCGACATCGCGATTCACCAGCGGGCGGACGGCACCCCATACGTGAGCGGCATCGACCGGGTCGACCTCTGGGTCGGCGGCCTGGCCGAGCAGCACATCAACGGCGGCGTCGTGGGCCAGACCTTCTGGGTCGTGCTGCACGAGCAGTTCGACCGCCTGCAGGAAGGGGACCGGTTCTACTACACCGACCGGTTCGACAATTTCGACTTCTACCAGAATATCGTCGACGGTCAGAACTTTTCCGACATCGTCGCGCGCAACACCGGCCTGACCGGCCTCCAGGAAGACATCTTCGCCGTCGGCGACGAGGACGAACCCGGCGACGGAGGGGACGGAACGGTCGGCGGGGGCACGGACGACGACGACGATGAGGACGGCGACACCCCGGGCGGTGGCAACCCCGATGACGGGGACGATGATACCGCGGGCGGCGGCGACTCCGATGACGGGGACGGCGACACCCCGGGTGGTGGCGGTTGCGACGATGACGGCGATACCGCGCCCGGGACGGGCGGGGGCGCGACGACCGGAGGTTCGACCGGAGGCACCACCGGCGGCGGGACAACCACGCCTCCGGCCGACCTTCCGGCAAGCCTGGTGGCCGGTACCGCCGGCGACGATGTCCTGCCCGGGACTGCGGGCGCCGACACGATCCTCGGCTTGTCCGGCGACGACAACATCCTCGCCGGCGAGGGGGCCGACGTGGTCCGTGGCGGCGACGGGAACGACTTCGTCGATGCCGGCGGTGGCCGCGACGTGGTCTTCGGCGGGGCCGGCGACGACGACATCCTCGCCGGCGGCGAAGACGACATGGTCTACGGCGATGGTGGTGCGGATCGCATCCTGGCGGGGGCCGGCAACGACCTCGTGACGGCGGGGGCCGGCAACGACTCGGTGATCGGCGGCGACGGCAACGACCTGTTCGTGGCCGAGGTCGGGGATGGCAGCGACAGCTACTGGGGCGACGAGGTCGGGGGCGGCATCGGCATCGACACGCTCGACATGTCGGCCATCACGGCCACCATCATGGCCGACCTTGGCACCGGTCTTGCCGGACGAGGCAGCGTCACGAGCAGCCAATCCGGTTCCGATACCCTCTGGGGCGTCGAGAGCATCGTGGCCGGCTCGGGCGATGACACCATCACGGCCAGCGACGCCGTGAACGTGATGGATGGCGGCCTCGGTGCCGACGTCTACCGCTTCCTCTCGGCGGCGGCGGCGAACGGCGACACCATCGCGAGCTTCCAGCCCGGCGACAAGGTCGACCTCAGCGGCATCGACGCGAACCAGGGCGTGGCCGGCAACCAGGCGTTCACGCTCGCGACCGGGGCGGCCTTCACCGGGGTCGGCGAGTTGCTGGTCACCCAGGAACACCGGGGGGACGGGGACTACACCGTCGTGGCGGGCAACACCGGCGGCGACGCAGCCCCCGAGTTCAAGTTCAGCATCAAGGGAGCCCCGGCCGCGACGGCCGCGGACTTCGCCCTCTGACGCCGGAGGGGGCCGCGCCAGGCCCCCTCCGGTTCCGCCGCGCTCATGGGGGATAGAGACATGCGCTCCAGGGATCAGAAACACCTCGCCAAGAAGAGAAGCACCGAGGCGCTGACCCGGCATTTCGGGATGCCGTTCGTCTTTCTCGTCGCGATGTCGGGCATCATCAACATCCTGGCCCTGACCGGATCGTTCTACATGCTCCAGGTCTACGACCGGGCGCTGCCGAGCGGCAGCCTGCCCACTCTGGTTGGGCTCTCGACGCTCGCCATCGGCCTCTACGTCTTTCAGGGCATGTTCGACGTTCTGCGCCAGCAGATACTCGTTCGGATCGGGGCGCAGCTCGACCGCCGGATCGCCCCTCTGGCGCAGCGTGTCTCCATCGATATGCCGCGCTTCGGCTTCTCCACCGCAGAGGCGATGGAACGCAGCCGGGACGTCGACACCGTCCGCGGCTTCCTGGGGAGCCCCGGGCTCGTGGCGCTCTTCGACCTGCCCTGGACGCCCGTCTTCCTCGTCTTCGTCTACATGCTCCATCCCTGGCTCGGCGCGCTGACCGTCGCGGGCGCCGTCCTCCTCACCCTGATCACCATTCTCACCGAACTGCTGACCCGGCGCTGGACCGGGGCGACCCAGCAGGCGGTGGTGGCCCGCAACGCCATCGCGGACTCGAACGCCCGCAACGCCGACGTCCTGAAGGCGATGGGGTTCGCCGAGCGGGCCGTCGACCGGTATCGCCTCGCCAACAACGAGCACCTGGAACTGCAGACCCGGACGACGGACATCACCGGGACCTTCGCGGCCATCTCCCGCGTCCTACGCATGATCCTGCAATCGGCAGTGCTGGGGCTCGGGGCCTACCTCGTCATCGGCGGCGAGCTCTCGGCCGGCTCCATCATCGCGGCCTCCATCACTTCGGCCCGAGCACTGGCCCCCATCGACCAGACCGTGGGCAACTGGAAAGGCATCGCCGTGGCCCGCAAGGCCTTCGGGCGGCTGACGGAAACCCTTGTCGCGCTCTCGGGCGTCGAGCGGCCGATGCCGCTGCCGATGCCGCAATCGTCCCTCCGCGTCGGGTCGATCACGGTTGCGACGCCCGGCTCCGGGCGGGTGCTGCTGTCGGACGTCGCGTTCGAGTTGAAGGCGGGCCAAGCCCTCGGCGTCATCGGCCCCAGCGGCGGCGGCAAGACCACGCTCAGCCGGGCGCTGACGGGCATCTGGCCCATCCTGCGCGGCGGCATCCGCCTCGACGGGGCCGACCTGTCGCAGTGGGACGAGGACAGCCTCGGTCGCATCATCGGGTACCTGCCCCAGGAGGTCTGCCTGATGGACGCGACGGTCGAGGAGAACATCTCCCGCCTCGCCCAGGATGCCGACCCGGCCCTGGTGGTCGCCGCCGCCCGCGCCGCCGGTGTCCACGAGATGATCCTGCGCCTGCCCGACGGCTACCGCACCGAGCTCGGCCCGTTCGGGACCGCGCTCTCCGGCGGCCAGCGCCAGCGCATCGCCCTCGCGCGGGCGCTGTACGGCAACCCCTTCCTGCTGGTGCTCGACGAGCCGAATTCCAACCTCGACGGCGAAGGAGAGGCGGCGCTGGCCGCCGCCATCCAGGGCGTGCGCGCCCGCGGAGGGATCGCGGTCGTGATCGCGCACCGACCGAGCGTGCTGGCCGCCGTCGACACCATCGCGGTGATCCAGGACGGCAAGCTGACCGCCTTCGGGCCCAAGGATGCGATCCTCGGCAAGGCCGTGCGCGACGCATCGGTGGGAACCGATCCCGCAAAGATCGCAAGGGAGCGCTCCGTTCTGGAGCGGGTGCCGGCATGATCATCGAGACGAAGGGAACCAAGACCGGCGACGCCGCCCAGACCGGAGCGCAGACATACGCGCCGAAGGTAGCTGCCAAGTCGTCGCCGACGCCCTACTACCTGGCCCTCGCGGTCGCGGCCTTGGCCGGGTACCTGAAGTCCCTGTTCCACACCTCGGTGCAGGCCGAGGTCGAGCCCAGCGTCGCCGGACACGAGACGAAGGCCGCGCCCAAGCTGATCGTCATAGCCTCGTCGGACGTGGATTCGGACGAGCCCCCCGCCGAGCATCGGCTGGTGGGATCATCCGGGATCGTCCCCCAGGCCGAGACGCCAGCGCCAGAGTATGATGCCACCCACTTCCCCGCGCATACGCTCCACTTCGCCAGGCACGACCCCCAACCGAACCTCAGCGACTTCAAGGCGTCACCGATCATCCCACGCCCCATCAACGACAATGCCGATCAGGGACCCGGCGTCCGGGGCGGCGGCGGTGGAGGCCGGGACAAGGGCCACGGCGACGAGGGAACGGGTTCCGACAGCGCCGATAATCCCGCGGCCCGACCGCCCGGCGGGCTGGGCGGCGAAGACCTGCCCGGCGGCGGCGAGGACCTGCCCGGCGTCAAGGACAAGCCTCCGGCCGAGGAGCGTCCCTCGGGACAGGATACCTCCGGCCCCGGCAAGTCGACCGGGATCGACGGAGATAGGGGCGTCGGGCCTGGCGACCCCTCCGGGGGGGCTAAGGATACCGGAGATGGCTCCGGCGCCGTCACGCCCCGTCCCGTGTCAAACGATGATGGGGACGGCTCGACGGGCCGGCGCAATCGCGCGCCGACCACCAGCGGCACGGTCCAGCTCGCCGATATGGCCGCCTGTGCGCTGCTGCCCATCGCGCTGGCGGACCTTCTCAGGAACGCCGAAGATCCAGACGGCGACAGCCTTTCAGTCCGCAACGTCACGGTCTCTTCGGGAGCGCTGACCCGAGACGGCGACGGCTGGGTGTACGACGCCGATGATCTCGGTCCGGTCACCGTCACGTACGAGGTCACGGACGGCGAGCTCTCCGTCACCCAGACGGCGGTCTTCAACGTCGTCGAACACGAGCCGATGGTGGGCACGGACGGCGACGACCTCTTGCTCGGAACGCTTTGCGCCGACGAGATCGACGGCAGGGGGGGCAACGACATCATCGATGCCCGTGCCGCGGCCGACATCATCGATGGGGGCGCCGGAGACGACCACATCCTCGGTGGCGCCGGGGATGACGTGATCCTGGGGGGCGACGGGAACGACGTCGTGTTTGCGGGAGTGGGGGCGGATCGGGTTTCGGGAGGCAACGGCAACGACCGCATCTTCGGCGAGGAGGGCGACGACATCCTTTTCGGCGACGCCGGTGACGACCTGCTCGACGGCGGGGAAGGCAGCGACATCCTCGTGGGGGGGACGGGAAACGACCTGCTCCTCGGCGACAGGGGCGATGATCGCCTCGACGGGTCGGAGGGAGCCGACGTCGCGTTCGGCGGCGCCGGGCGCGACGTGATTCTGGGCGGCCTCGGGGACGACCGTTTGGAAGGCGGCGATGACGCCGACGTTCTCTCGGACGGTCGGGGTCGGGACGTGGTCTCGGGGCAGGACGGGGACGACGTCCTCGTGGCAGCCCTGGACGGCGAGGCCGACCTGTTCGAGGGCGGCGCCGGGACGGATACGCTCGACCTGGCGGGGGTGGCAACCGATGTCGTGGTCGACTTGGCCGCCGGCACGGCTGTCGGCCAGGAGATCGGACGGGACACGGTCGCATCCATCGAAGTTGTGCAAGCCGGTGTCGGGAACGACGTCCTCATCGGAAGCTCGCAGGGCGATACCCTCATGGGAGGAGCGGGACGGGACACGGTGTCGGGCGGCGCCGGCGACGATCTCGTCGACGGCGGGTCGGGCGACGATACCCTCGCGGACGGTGCCGGATCGGACACGGTCCTCGGGGGTGCAGGCGACGACCTCGTCAGGGTCGCCCTCGATGGGGAAGCCGACATCTTCGACGGCGGCGCCGGCACGGATACGCTCGACCTGTCCGGGACGCGGACGGGCATCGCCGCCGACCTGCTCATCGGCATCGCGACGGGCGCCGAGACCGGGCGGGGCCACCTCAACGGGCTTGAGGCGCTGATCGGTGGATCCGGCGACGATACCCTGTCCGGCAGTGACGGGAGCAACCGCTTGACCGGTGGGGAGGGGCACGACCTCATCGCCGGACGAGGGGGCGACGATGTCCTGGAGGGCGGTGCAGGGTGCGATACGCTCCTCGACGGAGCCGGGCGCGATACCCTGCACGCTGGTGCGGGCGACGACCGTATCGTCCTCGCGCTGGATGGCGACGCCGATCTTGTCGACGGTGGCGCGGGCTCGGATACGCTCGACCTGAGCAGTGCGACCGGAGATCTGCTCGTCGACCTCGTCAACCATGTCGTGTCAGGCACCGAACTCGGGCACGACAAGGTGGAGTCCATCGAGCGGATCGTTTCCGGATCGGGCGACGACCGCTTCGTCGTCGGGGAGGACGACGTCGTGCTCACGGGCGGCGGCGGGACGGACGGCTACGTGTTCCTTGCCCGTACCGGAATGCAGGAGACAACCCGATCCGTGCAGATCACCGACTTCTCGGTCGGGGATTACGTCGACCTCCTGAAATGGTCCCTCTTCGAAAAAGGGGCGAGTGCCACCGGTCACTCGCTGTCCGAAGCGATGGACCGCGACGATGGCACGGTCTCGGGCATTCGCTACCGGGCCGCGCTCTTCGACGAGGGCGACGCGACCGTCATCTCGGCCGACCTCGACGGCGATGATTCCTTCGAGACGACCCTCGTCCTCGACGGGCACCACACCCTGCTGTTCGTCGAGAAGACGGCCGCGGCGACCCAGCCGTCGGCGCCCATCCATTGATGCAGCCTTCGAAGGAGCGGACCATGCGTACGCGCACCATCGGTGTCCATCGTCCCAAGCCCTTGGACGGGATCGACCTTGGCACGGAGACTTCCTTCTCCGTCTTCCCTCGCATCGCTCTCGGATTCGCGCTGGGCGTCAGCCTCCTGGTCGGGGTCGGCGGGTGGGCGGCGACGACCGATCTCAACGGCGCCATCCTGGCATCGGGAGCGGTCACCGTCGATCAGAATGCCAAGGCGGTCCAGCACCGGGACGGCGGCGTCGTCGGCGCGATCCTGGTGCGGGACGGGCAGGCCGTGACCGCCGGTCAGGTTCTCATTCGCATCGACGATGCCCAGACACGCGCCGAACTCGCGATCGTCAGGGGACAGTTGGGGGAGTTGTCGGCCAAGAAGGCCCGCCTGTTGGCGGAGCGCGACGGGCTGCGCGAGATCGCCATCCCGGTGAGCCTGTCGGACGGTGATGCGGAGATGCGGGCCATCCTCGACGGCGAGAGCCGTCTGTTCCGCGGCAATCTCGCCAGCCGTGACAGCCAACGCCAGCAGCTGGAGCTGCAGATCGGTCAGGTGGCCGAGGAGATCGCCGGCCTGGTCAAGCAGAAGGAGGCCAAGCGCGACGAACTCGCGATCCTCACGAGCGAACACGGCAAGCTGCAGGGCCTCGTCGACAAGCACCTGTTCGAGAGTTCGAAGTTTCTGCCCATCAGCCGCGACCGGCACCGCCTGACCGGTGAGCAAGGCTCGCTGGAAGCCTCCATTGCCAGGGCCAAGGTCCGCACCAGCGAAATTCGGGTCCAGCTTCTCGCCATCACGGAGACCGCGCGCACCGAGGCCCAGAAGGAGCTCAGCGTCGTCGATGCCAAGCTCGCTGAACTGGGCAACCGACGCGTCGCCCTGGAGGATCGGCTCACCCGAACCGAGATCCGCGCCCCCGCCACGGGCGTCCTGCACGAGCTGAAGACCTTCACGGTCGGCGGCGTCGTCACGCCGGCCGACGTGCTCGCGACCGTCGTGCCCGCGGACGCCGCGCTGCGGATCGAGGTCCGCATCTCTCCGGCAAGCATCGACCAGATCGGCATCGGACGCCCGGCCAAGCTCCGGTTCACCGCCTTCAACCAGCGCACGACCCCCGAACTGAAGGGGACGCTGACATACGTCTCGCCGTCGACCACCAAGGGAGGCAAGGATGAGGCGTTCTACGTGGGGTACGTCGAACTCAACGAGGGGGAGATGAACCGTCTCGGCGAGAGATCTCACCTGGTTCCCGGCATGCCGGTGGAGGTGCACGTCGCAACCGAGGAACGCACGGCGCTTTCCTATCTGATGAAGCCGATTCAGGATCAATTCACGCGCAGCTTTCGGGAGAGGTGAGTGCAGGAAATGACGTAAATCATTCCATCTTGTCGCCCGATATGCAGTCGATGACTGGCATGGCGGGAATGATATCAGGAATCGGTATTTCTACTTATTCCGAATTAGTGATTTCAGTGGTTTCTTGTGCTACTCTCATGACGATAAGGTCAAGGAGGGAGCGCGGCCGATGGGCCCAGAAGCCGTTGGCGTAGCGGACGTCGCACTAGCATCGATCGCCATCGACCGGGAGGATTTCCTCGGCATGGTGTTCGGTGCCTTCACGGACGCCCTGGACGATGCCGTCGGAAGGTCGGAGGCGAGCGGCTTCATCGCCCTAGTGAGCATGGCCGTGTCGGAGGAAATCAAGGCGCGATACCTTCGCGCGTTGGGAACGCCTCGGCTGGATCTCGCCGCCACCGTCGACGCCATGATCGATCTCAAGCGGCGCTTGGGGGGAGACTTCTATGTCATCGAGGCGACACCCCGGCGCATCGTGCTCGGCAACAGGCGCTGCCCGTTCGGCGAGTTGGTGAAGAAGTCCCCCTCGATGTGCATGGTGACCTCGAACGTCTTCGGTCACATGGTTGCGGAGAGCCAAGGCTATGGTCGAATTACGCTTGGTGACACCATCGCCCGCGGCGGCGCCGGCTGCCGGATCGTCATCGACCTCGACCCCGATGCCCCCGACGAGGGAGGACAGGACTACTTCGGACCGGACTATTTCGGACAGGATGCCGCCTAGGTCGGATTTCGAAGTCCTGTTCGAGTTCGTCCCCGCGCCGATGCTCATCGTGCGGCCGAGCGGGGAACTCGAAGCCGCCAACGCCTCCGCGCGCGATGTGTTGGACGGTCTCCGGCTCGGTGACGTCCTGCCCGTCCAGCAAGCCGCCGAGCCGGAGTTGCGCCGTTATCTCGAACGCTGCGCGTCCTGTGCGGCCACGTTGCCGGGCACCCTGTTCCTCCAGGACGACGATGGAAACCTCGAGCGGCATGCCTGCCACGGGGCGCGTGCCCGGCTGGGCGGCTTCCCGGGTCGTCCGCTCGTCATCCTGCACCTCGACGGGGTGGGACTCGGCCGTCGGTTCGGGATTCTCGCCTCGAAGCTCCACGATGCCCGCCGCGTCATGCTGGAGCGGCGGCGGCGCACGCGCGAGATGCAGGCGCTCCTTCGGGAACGCGAGGATCTGCTCGTCCGCCTGGAGGCCGATGCCGCCGCACGCCTGGCGGCCGAACGGGAACGCGACGAGGTGCTGACCCGGCTGTACCGCGCCGGACAGGACGAACGGCGCCGGCTCGCGCGCGACCTCCATGACCATGCCGGCCAGCATCTGGTCGCCCTGAACTTCGGTCTTCGACGCCTCCTGCCCTACCTCTCGGGTGAGGATGGACGCTGCGAACTCAACCGCCTCCTCGATCAGGCCCAGGAGGTGGGACAGGCGCTGCGTCGCGTCACCCTCGAACTGCGACCGGCGGCCCTCGACGAGTTCGGTTTCGTCACCGCCCTGCGCTACCTCGTGGAGGAGTGGAGCCGCACCACGTCGGTTCCGACGGAGCTGCAGGTCAGCGGGGCGGAAATCCCCCTGCCTGCCGAGCACGCCATCACGCTGTATCGCATCACGCAAGAGGCGCTCAACAACGTCGCCAAGCATGCGGGCCTGCCGAGCTACGTTTCCATCGTGCTCCTGTTCGGCGCGGGGCGGCTGACCCTCACGGTCGACGATGACGGCCTGGGATTCGAGGCCGATGCCGCCTCGGTCAATGTCCTGGTGACCCAGGGCAAGCTCGGATTGATCGGGATGCGTGAACGCATGGCCCTCATCGGGGGCGGCCTGGAGATCGAGTCCTCCCCTGGCCAGGGGGCGTCGGTCGTCGCACGGGTGCGGCTCGGAAAGGATGCCTCGGGCCATGAATGACCAACGCCCCATCCGGATCGCGCTCGCGGACGACCATCCCGTGTTCCGGCACGGCGTCGCCGACCTTCTGGCGAACACCGGCGGGATCGAGATCGTCGCGTCCGTGGATACCGGCCTCGACGCGGTGCAGGCGATATCCAGCTTGTCGCCGGACATCGCCATCCTGGACTTCGCGATGCCGGACATGAACGGGGTCGCGGTGATCCGCAAGCTGGTCGAACGGCAATGCCAGACCCGGTCGATCATCCTCAGCGCCTACGAGAGTCGGGTCTATGTCGACCAGGCGTTCGAGGCCGGCGCGGGGGGATACGTCCTGAAGCGCTCGGCCTTCCTCAACATCGTCCAGGCCGTCCGAGCGGTGGTTGCGGGCGGCACCTACGTGGATGCCGCATTGCCGTCGCGCGCTGCCGGCCACAAGGCGCCGATGGCGTGTCAGAGCCACGACGACATGCAGGCTTCGCTGGCCGACCGCGAGAGGGAAATCCTCCGCTTCGTGGCATTCGGCTTCACCAGCAAGGAGATCGCCAGCCACCTCGGTTCCACGCCGAAGACCGTCGAAACCCAAAAGGCTCGGGCATGCGGCCGGCTGGGCATCAACAGCCGCGCCCAGATCGTCCAGTTCGCCATCATGCAGGGATGGCTCCAGGGCTCGATCCCGGTTCGTTGAGGATCGTTGAGGATCGTTGAGGATCGTTGAGGATCGCTGCGACGCCGTCGGAATGGGACGCCGGTGACGTGCGTGACGCCAGGCCCCTGGATGAAGCCGACCGGAGTGCCGGACTATGCCTCTCCGGCTGGCTCCATGATCGCCTCCGGGACCTTGAACGCGTCATCCGCCCGACGACACGTCAGCCTCCCAATACCTCGATGCAGCGAGAGGTTGCCATGAGCCGGCCGCGAGTCGAGCGATCTGGCTAAGCATGAGACAGGCGAAGATATCCCGCTCCGGGCAGCCCGTCTTCCGGGAGGCCGGTCGCGGAGCTGCACGAAGTGCGGCCCGAGGAGCAGCGTAAGCAGCGGAGCATGGGGCCGCGCGCGTGAACACCTCCGCCGGGGCGCCCGTATTCCGGCGCCCGCCGCTTTGGCCTATCAGGCGTCCATGTCCGCCGTTCCCGTTGCTCCCGACGACATCGCCCACGTCATCCAGATCGCCCTCGCGCCGGCCTTCCTGCTGACGGCGCTGGCCACCCTGCTGAACGTCTTCTCGACCCGACTCGGGCGCGTCGCCGACAAGGTCGATGCCGCCGCCGCCGGCCTGCGGGACGCGGATGCGCGCGAGACCGTCCGGCTGACCCGCCAGATGTCGTACCTGCGGCGCCGCTCCTTCGTCCTGGACGCGGCCGTCGTGCTGGCATCGACCGGTGCGGCGATGACCGGCATCGCCGTGCTGACCCTGTATGTCGGGGCGCTGCGCGACGCCGCGACGGCCTCGATCCTGTTCGCCTGTTTCGGCATCGCCCTGGTCTGCACCGTGGCGGCGGTCTGTGCCTTCCTGGTCGAGATCCTGATGGCCGGGCGCGGCATCCGGGACGAGGTCGACCGCCAGCAGGAGCAGGCGGGCGATCCGGGTTCGTCCCGACGCGGCTGATCGGCCCGGGATGCGCCGGGCGGCGGGGCGTCCTGCGCCGAGGCCGTCTCGATCACCGGCCCGGCGCCTGCTAACGCGGTCCGGCGATCGGGCCGCCGGCCCGGACAGGCAGGAATTTCCGGGACCTTTCGATGGCGGTCGAGCAGACGACGAAGGCGGACATCATCGTCATCGGAGGCGGTATGGTCGGGCTCGCCTCGGCGATCGCCCTGCGCGACCGGGGCCTCGACGTCCTGCTGTGCGACCCCGGCGAGGCGCGGGCCAGAACCTCCTACGGCAATGCCGGCGTGGTCAGCCGGGGCTCGATCTTCCCGATGTCGAGCCCGGCGCTCTGGGCCAAGCTGCCGACCTACCTGCGCAACGCCGACCGGGGCCTGCGCCTGCGCCATACTCATGTCGCCCGCGTGCTGCCCTGGACGGCGCATTTCCTGGCCGCCGCCCGGACCTCCGCCTGGGAGCGGGCCGCCGCGGCCCTGGTCCCCCTGACCAGCGCGGCCCTGCCCGAGCATCTCGGCCTGGCCGAGCGGGCCGGGGCCGGCCACCTCATCCGCCGCTGCGGCTGGATCAAGCTCTATCGTACCCCCGAGGCCTTCACCGGCGCCGCCCTGGAGCGTGCGATCCTGGCCCGGCACGGGGTCGCGGTGGACCTGCTCGATGCCGAGGCGGTCCGGGAGGCGGAGCCGGCGCTGATCCGCGCCTACGCGCACGGGATGCTCCTGCCGGAGACCGGCGCCGTCAGCGATCCGGGCGCCCTGATGGAGGCCTATCAACAGCTCTATGCCGACCTCGGCGGCCGAAGCCTGCGGATGGTGACCACCGGCCTGCAGCCGACCGAAGACGGGTGGCAGGTGCGGCACGCCGAGGGCGCGGTGCAGGCGCGCCAGGTGGTGCTCGCGGCCGGAGCCGCCTCCGGCGAGATCGCCCGCGGCCTCGGCTATCGCTTCGCCTTCGCGGCGGAGCGCGGCTACCACACCCATTACGCACTCCATCCGGACAGCCCGGCGCTGACCCGGCCGGTGCTCGACACCGGCGCCGGCTCGATCATCGCCCCGATGGGGGAGGGGCGGGTGCGGGTGCTCTCCGGGGTGGAACTCAATGCCCGCGCGGCGCCGCCCGACTACGTCCAGATCGAGGCCGCCGCGCGGGAGGCGGCCGGGACGCTCCGCCTTGGCGCGAATCTCGACAACCGGCCCTGGATGGGCGCGCGCCCCTCGACCCCCGACGGCCTGCCGGTGATCGGCCCAGCCCCCCGCCATCGCGGCCTGATCTTCGCCTTCGGCCATGGCCATATCGGCCTCTCCACCGGGCCGATCACCGGTCGGCTGGTGGCCGACCTCGCCACCGGGCGCGAACCCGCCATCCCGGTCGCGCCCTTCGCGCCGCAGCGCCTGCTCGGCTGGCCGCGCCGGCGGCCGCCGCAGCCTGACGGTGCCATGGCCCGGCCGTAGCGCGCCTCGACCGTCCGGCCGCTCGCTTCCGGACCTCGCTCGGCCCCGGCGTGGATTGACGGCCCTCGCGCGAGGCCCCATTCCGAGCCAACGCGTCCCTTCCTCGTCCGAGGACACCGGTCTCCATGCGCCTGAGCGTTCGCCTCGACGGGGGCCTGTGCCGCCGTTGGCACCTCCGGCTGATCGAACGCATCCTGCGCCGTCCGGGCCTGTCGGTGTCGCTCGATGCGTCGCCGGGGCCGGGCGCCCTTCCGGCCAACGCCGTACTGCTGTTCCGCCTCGAATCCCTGCTGCGGCGCCTGCCGGGGACCGGGCCGTCCCAGCCCATCCCACGGGCGGGCCTCGACGCCGTCGCCGGCCCGGCCACCGGGGCGCCCGACCTGATCCTCGACCTGTGCGGCGATGCCGAGGCGCCCGCCGGGGTGCCGGTCTGGCGCCTCGCCTATGACGGCGTCTGCGGCGAGGCCGCCCTTCTCGCCGCCCTCCTGGCCGGCACGGCGCCGGTGGTGAGCCTGACCGATGGCGTACGCGTGGTGGCTTCCGGCCGGGTCGGCACCGAGGCGCGCGGCGTCATGCTCACCGCCTTCGAGGATGCCCTCGTGCGCACCACGAGCCTCATCCTGGCCGCCCTCGCGGGATCGGGTCCGTGCCTGTCCCCCGAGGGAGGCCCCATCCGCGCCCCGCCGCCGGCATCCTTCACGGCGCTCGATCTCGCCGCCCGCGCCGTGCGCACCTGCACCCGGATCGCGGGCCGCCGGCTCCAGTCGCTGGTGACCCGGGCGCCGCATTGGCGCGTCGGCTGGCGCGCCCTGTCGGGGCCGGACCTGATCGACCTGCGGGCGCATCCCGCAACCGGCTGGCACACCCTGCCGGATGACGGCTTGCGCTTCTACGCCGATCCGTTTCCGATCGCCGATGCCGCGGGCACGGTGCTGTTCGTCGAGGATTACAGCCACGCCTTGCAGAAGGGCGTGATCTCGGCGGTGCGTTTCGGCCCAGCGGGGCCGCTCGGAACGCCGGTGCCGGTGCTGGAGGCGCGCCATCACCTGTCCTACCCCTTCGTGTTCGCTGCGGCCGGCGCCCACTGGATGGTGCCGGAGAGCGGCGCCACCGGCACCCTCGACCTCTATCGGGCCACCGCGTTTCCGGGCGGCTGGGTCCGGGAGGCGACCCTGATCGCGGGCCTCAACGCCAGTGACCCGACGCTCCTGTGCCACGGCGGGCGCTGGTGGCTGTTCGCCACCGTGCGCGACGACGGCGAGCAGGATGGCCCCTTCGCCGCCTGGGGTTCGTATTCGGACAGCCTGCACCTGTGGTCGGCGCCGGACTTTCGCGGGCCGTGGACGCCGCATCCCCAGAACCCCGTGCTCATCGACATCGCGGCGGCCCGGTCGGCCGGGCGCATCGTCGAACGGAACGGAACCCTGTTCCGGCCGGTGCAGGATTGCCGGTCGAGCTATGGGGAGGCCCTCGGCCTCGCGCGCATCCAGCGGCTCGATGACGACGGCTACGCCCAGAGCGTCGAGATGATCCTGCGCCCCGGCCCGCACTTTCCAGGCACCGGACTGCACACGCTCAACCGCAGCCCGGCCTTCGAATTCATCGATGGCGCCGGCCGCGTCCGTCGGCGCTTCCGGGCGAAACCCTGAGGGTCCGCAAGAATCGCTCGGCCGTTCTGCGGCACGTCATCACGGAGAGTTTAATCCGTCGGCCAGGAACAATGGTTCGAAGCTGCGCTTTGGGCAGCGTCGTCGCGGACCGGGTTCCCCCGTCCGTGTTTCGTCCTGCTCGAACGTCCGGAAGGGCCCCTCCATGGCCGAGACGCCGTCTTCGCACATCTCGACCACGCCCGGGGGCTCCTTGCGGGCGCCCTCGACCGGGGTTCTGCGCGGGCTCGATGCCCTCAATTTCTTCCTCGCCGACGTGCGTGATGGGCTCGGACCCTACCTCGCGATCTACCTGATCGCCGTGCGGGGGCCGGACCAGGGCTGGAACGAGGCCACCACCGGCCTCGTGATGACCATCGCGGGCATCGCCGGCCTGATCGCGCAGACGCCGGCCGGCGCCCTCATCGACCGCACCAATCACAAGCGCGCCATCGTCATCGCGGCGGCCGTCGCGGTCACGCTGTGCTGTCTGGCGCTGCCCTTCATCTCGAATTTCTACGTGGTGGCCGCCACGCAGTCGGTCGCCGGCATCGCCGGGGCGATCTTCCCGCCGGCGCTGGCCGCCATCACCCTTGGGGTCGTCGGCCCGAAACTGTTTGCCAAGCGCATCGGCCGCAACGAGGGTTTCAACCATGCGGGCAACGCCGCCTCGGCGGCGATCGCGGGCGGCACCGCCTATTTCTTCGGCCCGATCGTGGTGTTCTGGCTGATGGCCCTGCTCGCCGTCTGCAGCATCGGCGCCATGCTGATGGTGCCGGCCAAGGCCATCGACGACGATCTCGCCCGGGGCCTCGACCAGACCGAGACGCAGGCGCGCACGGACGGGCAGGAGGAGCCCTCGGGCCTCACGGCCCTTCTGAAGAACCGGTATCTGCTGCTCTTCGCGGTGCTCGCCGCCCTGTTCCACCTGTCGAACGCCGCCATGCTGACCTCGGTGGGACAATTGCTGACCAAGCTGTCCGGCAAGGACAACGCCACCTCCCTGATCGCCATCTGCATCGTGGCCGCGCAGCTGGTGATGGTGCCCGTGGCGGTGTTCGTCGGGGCCAAGGCCGACGCGATCGGGCGCAAGCCGATCTTCCTCGCGGCCTTCGGCGTCCTGGCGGTGCGGGGCGTGCTCTACACCCTGTCGGACAATCCGTTCTATCTCGTCGGCGTCCAGCTTCTCGACGGCATCGGCGCGGGCATCTACGGCGCGCTCTTCCCCGTCATCGTCGCCGACCTGACCCGCGGTACGGGCCGGTTCAACGTCTCGCAGGGGGCGGTCGCCACCGCCCAGAGCCTCGGCGCGGCACTGAGCGCCACGCTCGCCGGCCTGATCATCGTCTCGGCCGGCTATTCCACCGCCTTCCTGGCCCTGGCGGCCATCGCGGCGGCGGGGTTCGCCCTCTACCTCTTCGCGATGCCGGAGACCTACGGCTACGAACCCGGCGCCGCGCGCACCGGCGGCGGTCCGTCGCCGATCCCGTCCCCGGCGGCCTGACCCGTGTCCGCCTCCGACGACATCCTCGCCTTCGCCCATATCGGCGACCTGCACCTCACCGGTGCGGAGGCGGACAATGCCCGGGACTTCGCCGCCATCGTCGACCAGCTCAATGCCGTCGAGGGGCTCGATTTCGTCTACCTGCCCGGCGACAACGCCGACAACGGCACGCCCGAGCAATACGCCCTGGTGCGGACCCAGCTCGACCGGCTGCGCAGGCCGGTCCACGTGATCACCGGCGATCACGACCGCGAGGGCGGCAGCCTCGAGGCCTTCTATGCCGGGCTCGGCACCCCGCGCCTGCCCTATGGCGTCACGGTCTCGGGAACCCGCTGCCTGTTCCTCGACATGTGCGGACCCGGGACGGGCGGCCCCGACTTTCGCCTCGGGCCGGATCAGCTGGCCTGGCTCCGGCGGGCCGTCGCCGCCGCCGAGGCGGAGGGCCGGGATTGCGCCCTGTTCATGCACAGCTATCCGGCCGACCTGACCGATGAGGGGGAAGCCAAGGCGGTGGCCGAATTGGTTCACGCCTCGCGCATCCGCCTCGTGGAGATGGGCCACACCCACTACAACGAGCTCGCCAATGACGGCCGCACCATCTACGCGGCCACCCGCTCGACGGGACAGATCGAAGAGGGACCGGTCGGCTATACGATCGCGGCGATCGACCGGGGCGTGGTGTGCTGGCGCTTCAAGGAACTCGCCGCAGGTTGGCCCTTCGTGGTGATCACTGCGCCGGCCGACCGGCGCCTCGCCCATGCCGAGGACCACATCGTCGCGGGACCGACCGAGATCCGCGCCCTGGTGCTCGGCGCGAACCGGGTCGCGGTCTGCGAGTTCAGCCTCGACGGCGGCCCCTGGCGTCCGATGAAGCGCGGCGACGGCGAGCGCCGCTTCCGCGCGACCGTCGATTGGCCCGCCGGCGGAAGCCGCCTGACCGTCCGCGCCCAGGATGCCGAGGGCGGCGTCGGCGAGGACCGCATCGAGCCGGCGGGCGATGCCGCCGCCCTGGTCCGCTCGAAAGGGCTCGGCAGCGACGCCGATTCCGTCGGCGCTTGGCCCGACCGGGGAATTCTCGGAACCCAGCTCGGCCCGAACCGCAACGGGCGCCACTGGTGACGCGCGCCCGGCGCGCTTGAACGCTTCTCTCTCAAGGACGTCGAATCCCGATGGGTGCGCTGACGCTGACCCCGAACCTTGCCACCTGGGCCATCGCCGGCCTGGCCACCCTCGGGGTGATCACCCGGCCGTTCTCCTGGCCGGAGGCGGTCTGGGCCGTCCTCGGGGCGGCCGCCCTGGTGCTGTTCGGCCTGATGCCCGCCGGGACCGCCTGGGAGGGCGTCCTCAAGGGCACCGACGTCTACCTCTTCCTCGTCGGCATGATGCTGATGTCGGAGGTGGCCCGGAAGGAGGGGCTGTTCGACTGGCTCGCCGGCATCGCGGTGCGGGCGGCCAAGGGCTCGGCCACCCGGCTGTTCACCCTGATCTACATCGTCGGCACGGTCGTGACGGTGTTCCTCTCGAACGATGCCTGCGCGGTGGTGCTGACCCCGGCGGTCTACGCCGCCACCAAGGCCGCCAAGGTCGAGAACCCGCTGCCCTACCTGCTGATCTGCGCCTTCATCGCCAATGCGGCGAGCTTCGTTCTGCCCATCTCGAACCCCGCCAACCTGGTGGTCTTCGCCGAGCACATGCCGCCGCTGACGCAGTGGCTGGCGATGTTCGCGCTGCCCTCGGCGCTGGCCATCGTCGCCACCTACGTGACCCTTCGGCTGACCCAGAACGCCGCCCTACGCACCCAGCAGGTCGCGACGGATGTCGCGGCCGTGCCCCTGTCGCGGACCGGCCTCGTCGCCGGCCTCGGCATCGTGGCGACCGGCGGCGTGCTCATCGGCGCCTCCGCCCTCGGGCTCGACCTCGGCCTGCCGACCTTCGTGGCCGGCGGCCTGACCACCGCGGCGGTGCTGCTGATGAAGCGCGGCGGTCTCGTGGAGGTCGCCAGGGACGTGTCCTGGAGCGTGCTGCCCCTGGTGGCCGGCCTGTTCGTGCTGGTCGAGGCGCTCGAGACCACCGGCGTCCTGAAGATGATCGCCGATGCGCTGAAGCAGGCCGCCTCGGCCGCGCCCACCGAGACCGCCTGGGGCGCCGGCACCCTGATCGCGGTGCTGTGCAACCTCGTCAACAACCTGCCCGCTGGCCTGATCGCCGGTGCCGCGGTGCAGACCGCCCACGTGCCCGACACGGTGGCGGGCGCGGTGCTGATCGGCGTCGATATTGGCCCGAACCTGTCGGTGACCGGCTCGCTCGCCACCATCCTGTGGCTGACCGCGATCCGCCGCGAGGGCCAGGATGTCGGCTTCTGGCGCTTTTTCAAGCTCGGCCTGCTGGTGATGCCGCCGGCCCTGCTGCTGGCGCTCGCCGGGCTGCTCCTCGTCTGACTCCCTGTCGTCCGATCCATCCTCGTCCGACCCGCGCTATCCAGCCCAAGGCTCCCCGTGAACGCCGCCCTGCTCTATCCCTTCATTCTCGTCGCCGGCATCCTGCAGGCGCTCGGCAATTCGATGAACGCGCAGCTGCGCGGCCGGCTCGTGAACCCCTGGCTCGCCGCCTCGGTCTCGTTCCTGCCCATCGTCTTCGTGTTCGCCACCCTGTTCCTGGTGATGCCGACGCCGCTCCCCACCCTGGAGAGCTTGGGCAGGATGCCCTGGTATGCGCCGCTCGGGGGTGTCGCCGGTGCGGTGGCGGTGTTCGGCGGCCTCGCCTTCATCGACAAGGTCGGGGCCGGGCCCTTCAACGGGTTGACGCTGACCGCCAACATCCTGGCCTCGCTGGCGATGGATGCGTTCGGCCTGTTCGGGCTCCAGGGCGGCGGCTTCAAGCCGATGCCCTGGCTCGGCGGGCTGCTGATGGCCATCGGGGTGTTCTTCATCGCCCGCACCACCGCCGACAAGGGCGGCGCGAAGGGCGAAGGCCATGGCCTCAATCCGAAGCTGCTCTACCCGTTCATCGTGGTTGCGGGCATCCTCCAGGCCGTCGGCGTGGTGTGGAACGCGCAGCTGCGCGGCGCCCTCGTGAACCCCTGGCTGGCCGCCACCGTCTCGTTCCTGCCGGTCGTGTTCGTGTTCGTGCTGGTGTTCCTCCTGCGCCCGACGCCCCTGCCCACGAAGACGGACGTCGCGGGCGTGCGCTGGTGGATGCCGCTCGCCGGCATCACCGGTGCCGTGGCGGTGTTCGGCGGCCTGCTGTTCGTCGACAAGGTCGGGGCCGGCGCCTTCAACGGGCTGCTGATCACCGCCAACCTGCTGACCTCGGTGGCCCTCGACCATTTCGGCTGGGTCGGCATGAAGCAAGTCAAGGCTGGCCCGGCTCGCCTCGGCGGCGCCGCCCTCATGGTTGCGGGCATCGTCCTCATCTCTGTGTTCTGAGGCCCGCCTGCGTATTCCCAAGCGCGAAGCTTGAGGACAAACGGTTGCACCCACCGGGTAACGTTGGCCTTTTCGGCCCCCGCCGTGCTAAAGCTTCGACGATCCCGCCCGGAGCCGATCCGCGTCAAGGGTGTGTGGACTGCCTCTCGTGCCGCCCGATCGCCGTTTCCGGCGTCATCCGGCGCGCGTCACGACCCCATCGGTCACCGGACCTCGGCGCGTCGAGCCGCCCACGCGGCCGCGCCGTCCGACAGTCAGGACGCTGCGCTGCGCGCGTGCGGGAGGGTTCAAGGATAGGAATGCAATGAGCGACGAGACCGACGCCCGGACCCGATCCGAGGAGCGTGCCGAGCGTGCCGAGCGGATGGCCAAGGAAGGCGCCCAGGCCATGGCCGAGCACATCGCTTCGGTGAAGGCCGTGGACGAGCGGACGGTGAAGCTGCGTGCCCTGCGTCTCGCCAAGGAAGCGGCCGAGGCCGAGGCGAAGGCCGCGGCTCCGCCGGCCGCCCCCAAGCGCAAGCGCTCCTGACACGATCCGGCGGAGAAGAAGCCATGGCATTCGATCGCTCTCGTCGCCCGAGCGACCCGCGACAGGCCGCGGAGGCGGCCTTCAAGGCCGCGACCACCAAGCCACCCGAGGTCGCCAAGCCGGCCGCCGTGGCGCCCGTCGCCGGCGTCGCGAGCGCTGCTGTGCCGGGTGCCCGCGAGATGGTGAGCCTGCGCCTCGATCGGGCGGTGCTGGAGCATTTCCAAAAGGACGGCCCGGGCTGGCAGGATCGGATCAACGCGGCCCTGAAGAGCGCCGCCGGCCTGTAGCCGACGCCAAGCCGGCTCAGCCGAACCCGCCCCGCTTGAGCCGCATCACCGTGCGGTCGAGGACGCCGAGGAATGCGGAGCGGTCACGGGCCGAGAACGGCTTCGGGCCGCCGGTGATCGCCCCGGCCTCGCGCAGGTCCTGCATCAGGTTGCGGGTGGCCAGCGCCATGCCGATTCCGCTCTCGCTGAACGGCTTGCCGTTGGGGCCGATCACCTCCGCCCCCGCCTTCACGCAGCGGCTGGCCAGCGGGACGTCCGCGGTGATCACGATGGCCCCCGGCCGCGCCCGCTCGGCGATCCAATCGTCGGCGGCATCGAAGCCGTCGCTGACCACCACCCGCTCGATCCAGGGTTCCCGCGGCAGGGCCATGAAGCTGTTGGCCACCACGAACACGTGGAGCCCGTAGCGGCCGGCGACCCGATAGGTCTCGTCCTTCACCGGGCAGGCATCCGCATCGATGTAGACCACGATCGGGTTGGGCGGGGCGGCGTCGGTCATTGGGCGGCGACGCTCTGGGCGAAGGGCGTTTCGTCCAACATCGCGACCGCTGCCGGCACCCGCTCCAGGGTCGAGACGCTGAGCGGTTGTCCACGCCCGCGCAGGGCATGGGCCCCGAGGGACCGGGCGCGGATGCCCTCGGGCAGGCGGGTGATCCGGGCCAGAAGGTCGTCGGAGACGAGGATCTCGGTGGCGAGGGGGCGACACAGGGATTCGATCCGCGCGGTCACGTTCACGGCGTCGCCGAAATACGCGATCTTGTGTCGGTCGACCCCGACTTCCGCCGTGACGATCGAGCCGCCGTGCAGGGCCGCGCGCAGGCGCGGCACGGTGCCGAACCGCGCCATCCAGGCCTCGGATTCGGCTTCGAGGCGATCCATCACGTCGAACACGCAGGCGACGCAGCGCGCGTCCTTCAGGCCACGGGCCATGGGCCAGGTGATCATCGCCATGTCGCCGATATAATCGTCGATGGAGCCCGAATTGCGCCGCACCGGTTCCGCGAGCGCGGCGAAGACCGCGCCCAGATAGGCCTGGGCCTTCAGGTCGCCATGGGTCTCGGCGAAGGCCGTCGACCCGACGACGTCGAGGAACAGGAATATCCGCTCCTCGCGCACCGGCTGGTGATAGCGCCCGACGAGGAAGTTCACGAACACCTCGCCGCCGATGAGGTCGCGCATGCGGATGACGAAGACCAGCATCGCCGAGACCGCGAGGCAGTAGGCCAGCACCCGCGGGGTGATCCGCACCGCGTGGCTGAGGTCGTCGTCGGTCAGCCCGAGAGCCCAGACCAGAAGTCCGCCCAGGGCCATGCCGGCGGCGATCATCAGCACGTAGGCGAGTTCGGCCGCCGGAACGTAGAGCTTGGCCGGCATCCGGCGCATTCGCGCTTGGAGCCCGCCGAGAATCATGCCCCGGTCGAAGGCCAGGGTCGTGCCGCCGACCGCCAGACCGTAGATCATGCCGGCGAGCGGCGTGGCGCCGCCGGCGAAGAGCACGTTGTAGAGGAGGCCGGCCCCGCCGCAGGCGATGAGGATGAGGAGCCAGAACCAGCGGTGCTGCGGCAGCATCAGCGGCGTCCCCCGTGCGGCGCCCCGGCACGGTCCGGCGGCGGCGATCCGGCGGGAATGGGGGAGGGAGCAGCGCTGCGCAACGGATGTACCCCTTCGGGGATGGGTCCGCCGGCGGCGCAGCCCCTTGGCGCGCCGAGCTTCGAACCGCGTTCTGATCACCGTCGCATGATGGCGCGAGTAAGGCCAAGGTGGCGCACCCCGTCGGAACGGGGACCGGTGTGGCCTCCGCGCGTTGGTAGGGGGACCCAACAGGACGGGAGTGGACGGGCATGCGCAGCAGAACCTTCGGCGGAACGGCACGCGCGGTCCCGGTGGTCGGGCAGGGCACGTGGCACCTCGACCAGGCCGATCCCGCCGCCGCCATCGCCACCCTGCGGGCCGGGCTCAAGGCCGGCATGACCCACATCGACACCGCCGAGATGTACGGCGAGGCCGAGCCCCTGGTGGGCGCGGCGATCGCGGGCCGGCGCGACGCGGTGTTCCTCGTCTCCAAGGTGGTGCCGGGCAATGCCAGCCGCGCGGGCGTGGTCGCCGCCTGCGAGCGCTCGCTGAAGCGTCTCGGCACCGACCGCCTCGACGCCTACCTGCTGCACTGGCCGGGCCGGCACCCGCTGGCGGAGACCATCGCGGGCTTCGACGCCCTGCGCCAAGCCGGCAAGATCCTGTCCTGGGGCGTGAGCAACTTCGATGTCGCCGATCTCGACGCCGCCCTGGCCATCGCCGGGCCGGGGCAGATCGCCTGCAACCAGGTGCTCTATCACCTGCAGGAGCGCGCCATCGAGCACGCGGTCCTGCCCTGGTGCCAGCGCAACGGAGTCGCGCTGGTGGGCTACTCGCCCTTCGGCAGCGGCGACTTTCCGGACCCTCGCAGTCCCGGCGGCCGCGTGCTCGCCCGCATCGCCGAGGCGCACGGCACCACCTCGCGCGCGGTCGCGGTCGCGTTCCTCACACGGGCCGAGGGCAGTTTCACCATTCCGAAGACGGCGCGGCCGGAGCGGGCGCGGGAGAACGCGGCGGCCGGGGCGATCACCCTGTCGCCGGAGGATCTCGCGGCGCTGGACGCGGCTTTTCCGCGTGGCCCGCGTCCGCGTAGCCTGCCGATGCTGTAATCCGTCGGGTGAACCCATGGCCTATGGCCAAGGTTAAAACGGGCGGACCGTCCGCGCTGGAGGGCGGCGCCGGTCGATGCAGGGAGTGCGAGCGATGGCGCGTTGGCTGGGTCCGACCGGTCTTGGGCCGTACAATCTTGGATTGTTCGGGCTTGGGCTGTGCTGCCTAGCCGGTGCGCCCGCTGCGGCCGAGGAGGCCCGAGTGCAGACGCGCAATGCGTACCAGCCCAACGGCGAGACCCTGACGATCGACGAGAAGGGCATCACCCTGACCTTCCCGGACGATGTCGCCAAGCTGCGCATCGGCGGCAAGCTGCAGCTCGATTTCGGGGTCGCGGGAATCCGCCAAGCCGGGTTTCCCGAGCCGTTCCCAGAGAACTTCGCCGTGCGGCGCTCGTGGATCGAGAGCTATCTGACCCTCGGCAAGAGCCTGGAACTCGCCTTCCAATACGATTTCGCCGACCCGATGCGGCCGATCAACGATGCGGCCGCCGCCTATACGGGCTTCGAGAACACCCTGCTGACCGTCGGCAACATGAAGGAGCCCTTCAGCCTCGATCAGCTCACCAGCGACAACAACACCCTGTTCACCGAGCGCTCGCTGGCCGATGCCTTCGCGCCCGCCCGCAACTTCGGCTTCGCCGTCGGCCGGCACGGCGAGGACTGGACGGTGGTCGCCAGCGTCTTCGGCGGTAACGCCAACACGGGCGTCACTCGCGAGGGCGTCGCCGCCACGGCACGCGCCACTTATGCGGTCATCCACGAGGAGAACCGCGTGCTGCATCTCGGCCTCGCCGGCAGCGTGCGCGACCTGCCCCGCGACGGGTCCGGGCTGGCCCTGTCGAGCCGCTCCGAAGCCTTCCTGTTCCAGCGCACCTTCGTCGATACCGGTGACATCCGCGATGCGTCGGGGGTGCGCCGGATCGGGCTGGAGGCGGCCTATCGCGACGGGCCGTTCCTGGTCCAGGCCGAGTACATCCGCACGGATGTCGACCGCTTCGGCGGGGCGCCGTCGGCCGGCTTCCAGGGCGGCTACATCCAGGCCAGCGTCGTTCTCAACGGCAAGGGCCGGGCCTACAAGCTCGCCCCCGATTACGGCACCACCTATGCGATCTTCTCAGGGGTGCAGGTGCCGGAAGCCGACCGGGTCTCGCGGGGCGGGATCGGGGTATTCGAACTCGGCACCCGCTTCAGCGCCATCGACCTCGACGATGCCGGAATCCGCGGCGGCATCGAGCGCGACGTCACGGTGGGGCTGAACTGGTATCCCGACCGCAACATCCGGATCGTGGCGGATTACGTCCGCTCCCATACCAGCCCCTCCGCCGTCCAGGGCGGTCGCACCCTCGACGCGGACACCTTCATCGGCCGGTTCCAGCTCTACTGGTGAAGCGCAGGGCCAGGGTGCGGCAAGCGGTGCCCGGGCGCTACTCGCCGACGCCGAACAGCTTCTCCAGGAAGTTGCGGTCGTCGCGGCTCGGGCCGCGGCCGGCATCGGCGTGGCGTGCGGTCGGGCGCGAAGGGGCGGCCGCCTGCGGCTCGCCCAGGAGGGCGCCGATCAGGCCGCCGGGCGTGCTGTTGGTTACGGCCGGCTCGGAGGGAGCCCGATTGCGCCAGTTCCTGGCGCCGGGGAGCATCACGGGGGTCTGGCCCTTGAGCGCCACCGTCATGTAGGCTTTCCAGATCTCGCCCGGCAGGTTGCCGCCCGAGACCTTCTTGGTCGGCTCGCCATCGTCGTTGCCGAGCCAGACGCCGGTCACCAGGGTGGCCGAGTAGCCGATGAACCAGGCATCGCGAAAATCCTGGCTGGTGCCGGTCTTGCCCGCGAGATCCCAACCCGGGATCTCGGCCTTCCGAGCGGTGCCGGAGACGAAGGTCTCGTGCATCATCGCGTTCATCATCGCGTCGGCGTTGGCGTCCATGACCCGGCCGAGGCCGCCGTCCTTGCGCTTGTAGAGCACCTTGCCGTCGGCGCTCTTCACGCTGGCGATGATGTAGGGGATCACGCCGGTGCCCCCGTTGGCGAAGGCCGCGTAGGCGCCGACCATCTCGAGCGGCGTCACCTCCGAGGTGCCCAGCGCGATCGAGCCGTTGGCCTGGAGCGGAGAGGAGATGCCGAGCCGCTGCGCGGTCTGCACCACAGCCTTGGGGCCGACCTCCTGGCCGAGGCGGACCGCCACCGTGTTGAGGGAGAGCGCCAGCGCGTCGCGCAGGGTCACGGCCCCGCGATAGTCGCGCGAGTAATTCTCCGGGCTCCAGCCCTTGATGCTGATCGGCGCATCCTCCCGCACCGTGTCGGGGGTCAGGCCGAGCTCCACCGCCGCCAGGTAGACGAAGGGCTTGAACGAGGAACCCGGCTGGCGCTTGGCCGTGGTGGCACGGTTGAACTGGCTCTGGGCGTAATCGCGCCCGCCCACCAGGGCGCGGATGGCTCCGTCCGGCTTCATCGACACGAGGGCGCCCTGGCCGACGTTGTAGCGGCCCCCCTTCTGGTTCAATTCGTCCACCAGCGCCTTCTCGCCGGCCGCCTGCAGGCCGGTCTCGACGGTGGTGGAAATCACGATGTCGCTCTCGAACTTCGGCACGAAGTCGTCGAGCACGTCCATCACGAGGTCGGCGACGTAATTGGCCGAGCCGCCGCCGCGGATGCCGGCCGGTCGGGCCGGGGTCGCGAGCGCCAGCTTGACGTCGGCGGGCTTGGCGAAGCCCAGCTCCTCCATGGCGGCGAGCACCTGGGCGGCGCGGGCCTGGGCGGCGGGAAGGTTGCGGTTCGGCGCGAGGCGCGACGGTGCCTGCACGAGGCCGCCGAGCATGGCCGCCTCCGCCAGCGTCACGGCCTTGGCCGGCTTGCCGAAATAGCGCTGGGCCGCCGCCTCGACGCCGTAAGCGCCGGCGCCGAAATAGACCCGGTTCAGGTAGAGTTCGAGGATCTCGTCCTTGCTGTACTTGTGCTCCAGCCACAGGGCCAGGATCGCCTCCTGGATCTTGCGCGAGGCCGAGCGTTCCGGGGTGAGGAACAGGTTCTTGGCGAGCTGCTGCGTCAGGGTCGAGCCACCCTGCGACACCCCGCGCCGGGTGATGTTCTGGGCGACCGCGCGGGCGATGCCGACGGGATCGACCCCGAAATGGCTGTAGAAGCGCCGGTCCTCGATCGCCACGAAGGCGCGCGGCAGGTAGGGCGGCAATTCCTTGATGCTCACGACCCGGCCGCCGGTCTCGCCGCGATTGGCCAGCAGCGAGCCGTCGCTGGCCAGGATGGCGATGTTGGGTGGGCGCTTGGGCACCGCGAGCTGATCGATCGGCGGCAGTTGCGAGGCGTGATAGGCCACGAGGCCGGCGATGCCGATCACGCCCCAGAGTCCCACGACCACCGTGACGTAGGTGAGCCGTCCGAGGATCGAGCGGCGCGCCCGGCGCGACCCCTTGCGGGGGCTGCGCCCGCGGGAGGGCGCGGGCTTCCCGGCCGACGCAACCCGTCCGCCCCGTGAACCTGACTCGCCTCGCGCCACGCCGCCTCCCGGGCGATCGGCCCGCGAGAGGCGCAGGTCGAGATCGGCCGGATCTCCGGCGCGCCCCTCGGGCACGTCGAAATTCGGCTCCCCCCTGCCTCCGCCTGCGCGTCCCTTCGCCATTCGTCCCGTCTGCCCCAAGGTTCGTTCGTGATCCGAGCGACCCTGCTTGCGCACGGTAATTGCGGCGGGTTTAAGGGGTGTTAACCGGGGGAATTTTCAACGCTTTGAGAAATCAGGGAAATTTCGGAATCTGCAGGCTTCGTCGTCAGGCTTTCTCGTCAGGTTTTCTTGCGCAGCGGCCTGACCCAGAGCGATCCGATGTCGGAGAAGCCGGTGGCCGCACCGAAGGCCGCCAGTTCTGGCTGCTCCGGGCCGATCAGCAACTGGATGGTGCCGCATCCGGAGGCGCGAGCGGCCTGGGAGGCCGCCTTGAGCAGGAGGCGGCCGATGCCGCGCCGGCGCTCGTCCGGTCCGACCAGCAGGGTGGTGATTAGGGCCGTCGGCAGGTCCGCGTCGAGTGATCGGTAGGCGTGCCAGACGATGAGACCGCTGGGGGGACCCCATTCCAGGGCCAGGAGGGCCGACCCTGTTCCATGCCGGAAAGCTTCGATCCGTTGCGACAGGCGATCGGGGTCGAGGCGTTGACCGGCGGCGCGCAGGAGTTCGGACAGGCCCAATGCGTCGGCGCCGGTCGCCGCCCGGATCTCCAGTCCGTAACGGCTCGCCACGTCCGACTCCGGGTTGCCCCGCAGGCGATGCGCCGGCGGAGCCAAGGTGTTTCGAGGGAATGGTGGCGGGCGGGTGTTGCCCGGGCGTCAGTCCCGCCGCATCAGGCCGTACAGGGCGAATCCCGCCAGGGCCGCCAAGCCGAGGGCCAGCCCGCGATTGTCCTGGAGCCGGCCCATGGCCGCCTGGCCCGCGTCGCGCAGGTCGTTGCCGAGGGGCGAGCCGTTCAGGATGCGCTCGGCGCGGGCCTGGTTCTCCGGGCGGATCGCGATCGAGACGGCGAAGGCCTCGTCGTCGATGCGGTCGATCTCGACGCTGTTGCGAGCGAATCCGGCCCGGGACAGGCGGTCCCGCGCTGCACGGGCGGCCCGGAGGGACGGAACCGTCACGGAGGCCAACACGCTGTCAGACATTCAGTTTTCTCCTTATTTGGCAGACCAAACTTCGGCCGCGCGAAGGTGGTTCCGCGGGGACGCGTCGATGCCGGTCTCTTAAGCTCTCGGCAACCGCCCCGGTTCTAAGCCCCGCTCGTCTCGCCCGAGCCGATCCCGCGGGCCGTCGCATCAGGAGTTTGCCAGGCTTGCGCGATCCGTTCGTACCTGCCGCCCTTGCCGACCGCCTGCGGGAGAAGCGCCGGAAGGCGCGCCCGCGCGCAGCCCTCGCCTATGAGCCGGCCCAGCCGGTCTTCGCCGAACTGCTCGACACCCGCGGACACGGCACCGGGCAGTTCGTGCGCCTGTCGCAGGGGATGGTCGAGGCCATCACCCGGAGCGCGCGTGAGATGTCGGACCCGTCCTGACAGCTTGGCCTGTAGCCTGCCGGCTTGGCCGGTCAGCGGTCGCAGCCGATGCAGATGTCGCGCACCACGCGCTGGCGGCTTGGGCCGGTGCGCTGGTTCGGCAGGCTTCCGTTGAAGGCGTGCTCGGCCGCGCGGGCCACCGGCGGGACCGGTCTCACAGGTTGCGGTACCGGGAGTTGAGATGGTGTCGGGGCGGGAGCCGTCAGGGCCATGTACTGCGCCGCCGCAGGTGTCGGGAGTGCGAGCCCGGAGATCAGGCCCGCGAGGGAAAGGACGGCCAGCGGCCGTCGCCGCGACAGGACGGCGAACGCCTGTCTCGGCGGCTTGCCGGGCGTCGGCGGTGCAGGACGTCGCGTCGCCATCCGGGCCTCCGGTCGTCTATCCTTGATCGGTGCGGCCTCGGTTCTCCGCCGCGGCTGCCGTGACGGGAACGAGGCGGAGTCCGGATCGTTCCGCGACCGGCTTGCCCCAGGGGCCTGGCAGGCGCCTTACCGACGCGACGGATCAGACTGCCCGGAGCGATGCCACCTCCGGCCGCGTCCGTTCGCCGACGATGTGGAACGCCCGGGGCCGCACGAACAGGAACGACAGGCGCGTGTGGCGGACGAGCCGCTCGAAGGCCAGCGGGACCAGGATCGCCACCACGGTGACGACGAGGCTCGCGAGCCCGATATCGGCGATCACCCCGGATTTCACGATCAGCGTTCGGGTCAACGCCATCGGCAGGAAGAACGCCAGGTAGATCACGATCGAACGCTGGCCGCAGGCCCGCAGGGCCGCTGTCACCGGTCCGCCCGTGCGGGACAGCAGGGCGCCGATGGCGACGACGGCGAGGGCGCCCGCGCCGCTGAGGATCAGGGCGAGCCCCGGCAGGGCGGCCAGGACCGGAACCGCCCGGAACCCGGTCGGGACGAAGACCAGGGCGGCGTTGACCACGGCCCACAGGGCCAGCCCGATCAGGGCGGTGCGGGCGTGGCGCTGCACCAGATCGGCGAAGGTGAAGATGCGCTCGGCGAAGAGGTAGCCCACCAGGAACCAGACGTAGCGGTCGCAGAATTCATCGACGAGCTCCGCCCCGGTGTGGATCGGCAGCACCTGCAACAGGGCCGCGCCGCCGAGGAGCCACGGCAGGGGCACCTGCCGAAGGGCCTTGGTCAGCACTGAGAACAATGCCAGCAGGTAGATGAACCACAGGGTGGAATAGGGCTCGATCAGGGACTGGGCGAGATGGGCGACGAAGGCGCCCGGGCCGGCCCCGTCGACGATCTGGCCGTACTTCACCGCCGACTGGATCAGCACCCAGAGGAGGTAGAAATAGACGAAGTGCACGAGGCGCCGGTCGAGGAAGAGGCGCCAGTCACGGTCGATGACCCGACCGAGAAACAGGCCCGACAGCAGGAAGAAATCCGGGATTCGGAACGGGCGCGCGAAGGCCACCACAATGTGGAGGAAACCCTCGCCCTCCATCGCGATGCCGGTGCCGAGGGTCGAATGCATCATCACCACGAGGATGATGCAGAGGCCCTTGGCGACATCCACCCAGGCGAGCCGGTGGCTCTCCTTCGCGGACACCCCCGCATGCCGCTCCGCTCCGACCACCGTCATGATCCCGCCCCTGCCCACCGGGGGGGCAGTTTCGGCGCAGACCCTTAAGGAGGCGGATACGCGGCCGAACGCGCCGGGATCATGCCGAATGTGGGGTTAAGGAGCCGGTGGCGATTGTCCCGGTCAGTGCGGGTCGCGCTTGGCGCTCCGGCGCCCGCGGGTCATCCGCGTCGCGGCGTGGAAATCGTCGGGCTTGGTGCGGACCCAGGCCAGGAACTCCGCCATCTCGGGGGCGGCCCGCAAGGCGTCGACGTCGGCGAGGCGGCGGGCGATCTCGGCCTCGCTGAAGCGGGCATGGATCGCCGAGTGGCAGATTTGGTGCAGCCGTACCGTGCCGGCTCGCGCGCCGCCCTTCAGCTTCGGGGTGAGATGGTGCAGGCTCGACTTGGCGTGCGGCGGGATTGCGCGCTCGCAAAGCGGGCAGATGACCGCCGGCTTCGCCTGGGAGCCGTGCGTGGTCGGGTCGTCCTCTCGCCAGAGCCGGGCGCGTCGTCCCACGGTGTTCTCCTGATCAGACCCGTCGGGGGATTGGACTCGACGAGGTGTTGGTGCCGACGAGGTCTTGGTGCCGACGAGGTCTTGGTGGGAACAAGGTCCTGGTGCCGACGATCGGCAGTGTCCCGGCGGCGGGGCCGGAAAATCCCAAGCTTCCACGCAGGTAGGGACTGGACTTTGGCGTGTCACCAGCGATGTTGCGTCGCGTGAAAGCCCCCGATCCGTCCCCCACCTCCCGCATGGTCCTGCGCGCTCATCGCGGTGCGGCCCGCCCGCGATCCGCATCGGCGGTCAGGGTCGAGTGCCGCGCGGATTGATGGGCATGGCAGGGCGCGTGCGGGGACAGGGGAGGATCGGCCTGAGCACGAACGTGCTGCTGGTCGGACTGATCTTCAGCGGGTTGGGCTTCGGGATCGGAGCCGACCTGATGGAAGGCTCGGGCGCCGCCTTCGTGTTCCTGATGGCCGGGTGGGTGCTGGGGCTCTGCCTGCACGAATTCGGCCATGCCGAGGCCGCCCGCCTCTGCGGCCTGCCCGCGGCCGGGAGCCTCAGCCTCGATCCGCTGCGCGCGCCGAATCCGCTGGCGACGATGCTGTTGCCGACCGTGTTCACGATCCTGGGCGGGCTCGGCTTTCCGGGCGGGGTCGGCGCGTCCCCCGAGGGCGTTTCGAGTCCGGCGCGCCGGTCGATGATCGCCGCGGCCGGCCCGGCGATGAGCCTCGCCTTCCTGGTCGCGCTCGTGGTCCTGTATGCCCTGGCCAGTCCCGCGGCGGAGACCCTGCGGGCCGCCCTGGCCGTCTCGGTGCTGTTCCAGGGCACTGCCCTGATCCTCGGCCTGATGCCCGTGCCGGGCCTCGACGGTTACGACATCGTCCGCCCCTGGATCTCAGGCCCTGCAACGGCCCGGGCCGGGACCGCTGCATCACGCCCGTCCGGCATATGGACCTGGGCGGATCGGATGGTCCGGCATTCGAGCCTCGTGCTGCTCGGCATCTTCCTGGTCTCCGGCGTCTTCACTCGCCCGCTCTTTCGCGCGAGCCTGCGGCTGACCGCCGGCCTCGGCATCGATCTTGCCGACGTCATCACCGGCTACAGGCTCGTACGCCTCTGGTGATCGCGGGCGGCGATCGGTCGGGGGTGCGTCCGTGGCGCGTGAGGATCGCGCGGCTTTCGTGCTAGGTGCGCTCCGCACCCGGACCCGGCTCGCTCCGCCGCGGAGCCGGTGGAGACCCATGATGGCCCTCAAGACGACGTTCCTGGTCCAGACCTTCGTGATCAAGCGCAAGCGGCTCTCGCCGGGCGACCGGGAGGTGGCCGTGACGGAGAGCGGCGCCCTGAAGAAGGCCGAGGCGATGGCCGGCCGCTTCCCCGGCACGGCGGCGATCAAGGTCGTGGCCGACGACGAGACGGGCGAACTGGAAAGCGCCACCATCCTGGGCAGCTTCGGCGAAATCCCGGACGATTTCGCCGAGAGCCTGCAGGGCGGCTGAGGGCAGACCAGAGTCGGATCCCGGGTTCCTCGACGCACGAGGGCCCCGCCTTTCGGCAGGGCCCTCGCGGGTATCGGGGGATTCGTGCTTGGCTCGGACCTTACGGGCAGGCGTGGCGCTGGCCGTCATTGCCCAGATAGGTCCCGCTCCGGCGATCGTAGGAGCGGAAGCGCTGGACGCAGTAGGCGACATCGTTGCCGGCAGGCGCGACTTCCGTGGTTTCCGCGTAGCCGGCCGGGGCGTAGGCGCCGCCGTAGGGCGCATAGCCACCGCCGTAATAGGCCGGTGCGTAGCCGCCCGCGTAGTAATCGTCGCCGTAATAGCCGCCATAGGCGCTGCCGAGGCCGTAGCCGATGCCTGCGCCGGCGAGACCCAGGCCGAGCCCGAGGCCGATTCCGCCGTAGCCGCGACGATACCCGTGGCCAGCGAAGTGGCCCCGATCGAAGCCGCCCCGGTGTCCCGCGAAGCCGCCTCGGTGTCCGGCGAAGCCTGCGCGATTGAAGCCGCCCCGGAAGCCGTTATTGGCCGCGAAACCCGCTCCGGCGCCGAGACCCGCCCCCGCACCGATCACACCACCCCGGTTGAAGCCGCCGCGGTTGAAGCCACCCTGGGCCAAGCCGCCGCGGAAGCCGCCGCCACCGAAGTTGCCACCGCGGAAGCCGCCGCCCGCGAATCCGCCGCGACCGCCGAATCCGCCGCCACCGATTCCGCCGCCGTGGAAGCCGCCGCCGCCACCCCGGAACCCGCCGCCGCCCGGACGCGCGTCGGCGGTCACGGGAATCATCGAGAGGGCACCGACCAGGGCGGCCGAGGCCAGAAGAATGCGCTTCATGGGAGAAATCCTATGGTGGCATGCCGATCGTAGAGACCGGACGTCTGATCAGTAAACGCGGGACTGAGCGACGAAGTTCGTCTTGGACGACATTCCGCGTCGGTTTGTCAGGGCAACGATTGACAAACGCGACGCCGACCTTGAATCTGGAACCATTCCGAGGGGGGCCCCGAGTGCGGGGGCTGAGATTGGGCGCGTCGCCCTGACCCTTGAACCTGATCCGGTTCGTACCGGCGGAGGGACGGGAATTATCAGAAGCGGCGCGCGGGTTCAGGCGTCGTCCCATCCAAACCGCCGTTCGCGAGTCCGGATCGTCTCCCACGCCAGGAGCGACCCCGATGAATGCACCCGTTCTCCCGAAAGATCTGCCGCAGGGCCAGGCGCCCGCGGTGACCACCGGCCCGATCATGGGCTCGCGCAAGGTCTATGCGGCGGTGGCCGGGCATGACGACATCCGGGTGCCGTTCCGCGAGATCACCCTGAGCGATCCGAAGGAAGCGCCGGTGCGGGTCTACGACCCGTCGGGCCCCTACACGGAGACCGATGCGGGGATCGACCTCAGCGCCGGCCTGCCGCTGGTGCGCGAGCCCTGGATCGCTCGGCGTGGCTACGCCACCGTGACCCCGCGCGCGGTCAAGCCCGAGGACAACGGCTTCGTGCCCGAGGACAAGCTCGTGGCCCCGTGTCCGGCCACCCGCGAGATCCGCAAGGCCGCACCGGGCCAGATGGTGACGCAGTACGAGTTCGCCCGCGCCGGGATCATCACCGAGGAGATGATCTACGTCGCGCACCGCGAGAACCTGGCGCGCGAGACGATGCTGGAGGGCGCCCAGGCGGCGCTCAGCGACGGCAACAGCTTCGGCGCCGCCCTGCCGGCCTTCATCACGCCCGAATTCGTGCGCGACGAGGTGGCTCGCGGCCGCGCCATCATCCCGGCCAACATCAACCACCCCGAGGTGGAGCCGATGGCGATCGGCCGCAATTTCCTGGTCAAGATCAACGCCAACATCGGCAATTCGGCCGTGACCTCGTCTGCGGCCGAGGAGGTCGAGAAGCTGGTCTGGGCGACCCGCTGGGGCGCCGACACGGTGATGGACCTCTCCACCGGGCGCAACATCCACAACATCCGTTCGTGGATCGTGCGCAACTCGCCGGTTCCGATCGGCACGGTGCCGATCTACCAGGCTCTGGAGAAGGTCGGCGGCGATCCGCTGAAGCTCGACTGGGAAGTCTTCAAGGACACCCTCATCGAGCAGGCCGAGCAGGGCATCGACTACTTCACCATCCATGCGGGCGTCCGCCTCGCGCACGTGCCCCTCACCGCGCGCCGGGTCACCGGCATTGTCAGCCGCGGCGGCTCGATCATGGCGCGTTGGTGCCTTGCCGGGCACCGCGAATCGTTCCTCTACGAGCGCTTCGACGAGATCTGCGACATCATGCGGGCCTACGACGTCTCGTTCTCGCTGGGCGACGGCCTGCGCCCCGGCTCCATCGCGGATGCCAACGACGCAGCGCAGTTCGCCGAACTCGAGACTCTGGGCGAACTCACCAAGATCGCCTGGGACAAGGGCTGCCAGACCATGATCGAGGGCCCCGGCCACGTGCCGATGCACAAGATCAAGGTGAACATGGAAAAGCAGCTGGTGGAGTGCGGCGAGGCGCCGTTCTACACCCTCGGCCCGCTGACCACCGACATCGCCCCCGGCTACGACCACATCACGTCGGGCATCGGCGCCGCCATGATCGGCTGGTTCGGCTGCGCCATGCTCTGCTACGTCACCCCGAAGGAGCATCTCGGCCTGCCCAACCGCGACGACGTCAAGGAAGGCGTGATCACCTACAAGATCGCGGCCCATGCGGCAGACCTCGCCAAGGGCCACCCGGCGGCGCAGCTGCGCGACGACGCTCTCTCGCGCGCCCGGTTCGACTTCCGCTGGGAGGACCAGTTCAACCTCTCCCTCGATCCCGACACCGCCCGCGCCTATCACGACGAGACCCTGCCGAAGGACGCCCACAAGGTCGCGCATTTCTGCTCGATGTGCGGTCCGAAGTTCTGCTCGATGAAGATCACGCAGGACCTGCGCGCCGAGGTGCTGGCGATGGAGGCGGCCGGCCAGGTTCTGGGCGAGGCGACGGCCATGAGCCAGGCCGAGCGCGAGGCCGGCATGGCGGCGAAGTCGGCCGAGTTCCAGGCCGAGGGCGGCAAGCTCTACGTCGACGCGGCGGAGTAGTCCCTTCCTCCCCGGATCGGTCAGGGGCGTCTGACGGGTCCGGGGCAGGCTCGAAGAGGAAGGATCGCCATCGGTGCCTTGAACGCGAGCTGGGTCTCGATCCCTACGCCGTAGGCATCGTAAAGCGCACCGAGCATGAGCTTGGCTGCGATGTCATAGTCCGGTGGTGTCCCGAGCGTGATCTCCCGGGTGTGGTTTTTCGTCTGATCGGTTTGGGTAAATCCCAACTGCCGCAGAGCCGCGTCCGAAGCGTGCGAGAGCTCGAAGCGCAGTGTCGCTGATCGAGGGCCATAAGCACCGGACGACGCTTCGCAGAACATCTTCGTGTCCTCATCGAAGAACATGCATTGAAGAACATGCATTGCACGTAGCTCTGGTCCACTCGGGCATCGCTGACGACGAGGAACCGATCCCGAGAGGTTGAGCGCGGGCCAAGCCGGTGGATACTGCGCACCCGCTCGATGACGGCGCAGCGACGGGCTTTGATGAAGGCTGCCCGGTCGCGATCGGCTGGAGCCGCGTCGGAGGGCGGACCGGAGGCGGCCATCAGCATCGCGTAAGCGATGCAGCGGGTTCCGATTCGCCCCAAGGTGGTGAGGGTCATTCCAGCGGCTCCCGATTCCGATCGTCGGAAGAATGATCGCCCGCGCCCGTCATGCAGTCTGTAATTGCATCACTGGGCTTCTCCGCCATCTGTCATCTCAGGCGAACAGCCCGTGCACGAACCAGCGCGCCGGCGCCGGTATCGCCGGAACTTCTTCGCGATAGACCCAGAGGCGGCGGCCGGCCTCGTCCTCCACCACGTAGTAATCGCGCGTCGGGCCGGGGGCATGCCACCACTCGTCGGCGATGCGCTCCGGGCCGTCCGCATGGGCGATGCGATGGACCCGGCGGCGCCAGCGGAAGCGGTGCGGCGGCCCGTCGGGAGCCAGCGCGATGACGTCCTCGGCCGCCTCGCCCCGGCTGAGCAGCACCAGCGGGCGCGGCGGCAGGCGCGCGCGGGCTCCCGGATCGGGCCGGTCCGCCTGCGTGGGGAGGCTGGCGCGCCACGGCTCCGCGGCCTCGGCCTGCTCGGGCAGATGGGTCTGGCGAAACCCGAGCCGCATCATCCGCCGGCCGAGGCGCTGGCGCAGGGCATCGCCCAGATGCTCGGCGCCTTCACACCCGCCGGAGGCCTCCATCAGCGTCGCCTGGCGTGCCGTGATCGTGCCCGTGGCGGTGACGTCGAGACTGACGGTCTCGAAGCCGAACCCGGCATCGAGGGCCGGGCCGAGGCGGTCGAGGCGCAGGGCGAGCAGGCGTCCGATCTGGCTCGGGCAGCGGGTCGGCAGGCTCAAGCCGAGATCGAGGGTGCGCAGGATTCCATCGACGCGGGTCAGGGTCAGGCGCACGGCCCGGGCACCGAGGCCGGCCGCCTCCAGCCGGGGCCCGATGCGCTCCATCAGACCCATGGCGGTGGCCACGATGGTCTCCGGCTGCCCGATCGGTTCGAGGAAGCCGCGCACCGCCTGGAATTCCCGGGGGTCCTCGGCGGTGACCAGGGGGTCGGGGCGGTGTCCGAGGGCCTGATCGAGGCGCAGCAGCAGGGTTTCGCCGAAGCGTCGGGCCAGCGGTGCCCGGGGCGCCGTGGCGAGGTCGCCGATCCGGCGCAGGCCGAGGCGGGCCAACGCCTGCGCCATGGCCGCATCGAGGCGCAGGGCCAAGACGGGCAGGGCGTGCAGGGCCTCCGCGTTGCAGCCCGGAGCCACGAATCCGCCTCCGCCATGGCGCGCCAGGGCGAAGGCGCAGGCCGGCGTATCGGCGAGCGCGATGCGGGCCGCGATGTCGCGCGTCGACAAACGCCGGGCGAGGTCGTCCATCAGCGCGGCTTCGCCGCCGAACAGGTGGCTCGCCCCCGCGATGTCGAGGAAGAACCCGTCGCCGCCCTCCGCCGGGCCGTAGGGGGCGACGACGGGCGTGTAGCGCTTGGCCCAGAGGCACAGGCGGTGCAGCGCGGCGGCATCGGCCTCCGGATCGGCCGGATGGACGGCGACCGGCGTCCCGATCCGGGCGCGGGCCCGGGCCAGGGTTTCGCCGGGCGCGAGGCCGAGCGCGCGGGCGGCCGCGTCCACCGCCACCAGGCGCAAGCCGTTGGCCTCCATGGCGGCCACGACCATCGGGCCGCCTTCGCCGGTGCCGCCTTCGCCAGGGCCGCCTTCATTTGGGCCGCCATCAGCCCGAGCGCTGGGCGCGTCGTTCGCCGAGGATGCCGCCTGGGCCCGCCTCAGCCGCGTGATCGGCCAATGCTCCAGCCAGACCGAAACGATGCGCGGCATGATCCCACTCCAGAAGCCAATGTCCGGTCCGTCCGTTGCGGCTCCGGTCGAGCGTCACCTGCCAGCACGGCCGCTCGATGCAGCCGAAGCGGTCGCGCAGGGCCTTGCCGGCGGCGACCCGCCAGCGCGTCGCCGCCACGTTGGGGCTGTCCGCCTCCGGTGGCCTCAGCACGAGGAGCAGCAGGTCGGTGTGGGCCGCCGCGAGATGGAGCCGGCGGCTCTGGGCGAGAGGCAAGGCGGCATCGATGAGGCCCGCCACCGCCGCCAACCCCTGCGCGCGCAGGGATTCCTCGAGCGCCCGGTAGGCGTCGCCGTCGCTCGCCACGTCGAACAGCAGCAGGCGCCCGGGATCGAGGCCGAGCCCGGCCAGCCCATGCCCGTAGGGAAGGGGGTGCCCCCGGCCCACCACCAGCAGGGCCTCGCCGCGCACCCGGGCGAGGTGGCGCGCCACCAGCGCGAGGGCGAAGCCCAGCGCCGCCGGTTCGTCGCCCGCCTGCGCCGGGGCGATCTCGTGCAACTGCCCAAGGGCGAGGCCGCCCTGGGCGAGGCGTGTATCGACGTCGTGGATGCCGAGGGGCAAGGCCCCCCGGAGGACGGACGTACCCCCGCGATCGGCCACGAGGGCGCGCAGGGCGGCCAGATCCAGGGGCGCCAGATCCAGGGGTACACTCGAACTCAAAACATCCGGACCCGAAGCATCCGGACCCGAAGCATCCGGGCTCGAGGCGTCCGAATCTGGCGCATTCGCCGATGACGTCTCGGTCTCCGCGTCGGGAGTGTCTTCAGGGCTCTGTCTCATCGGCTCCGTTCCATCCCGCTACGCTAAGAACAAAACAGGAACACACTCAATCGGTTTCCGGGGGGATTCAGAATTTCGCTCGTGCTCAGGGACTTGGCCTGTGGACGGCTGTGGATGCCTGTGGATGGCGGTCTCCGGGCCGGCCGATCCGCCACGCTTGACCCTGTGGCGAGGGCAGGGCAGCACTCCTCACCTGCCGCGCAGAAGACGCGGATCAGCCGGGAGAACTCCATGCGTCTCGCTCGTGCCCTCGTGATCCTGTCGGGCCTGATCACCGTCGCGGGCGGCCTGCCCGCTGCCGCGCAGACGGCGGCCCAGCCCAGGAGCGAGGCGGCCAGAACGCGCCGGCCCCAGGCCGTGTCGCAGCCGATCCAGGTCTACGATGCCCGTTTCGAGAACGGGGACCTGCGCATCTCCGGCAGCGTGCGCAAGCCGGGCACCGTGGTGGTGCTCGACGAAGACATCTCGATCATCGCCGACAGCCGGGGCCGGTTCGTGTTCCGCCTGCCCTACGTGCCCACCAACTGCATCGCTACCCTGAAGGCGGGCGAGGACGAGCGCGAGGCGGTGATCGCCAATTGCGGCCCGGCCGGCCAGCCCGGCCCGAAGGGCGAGACGGGGCAGAAGGGTGACACGGGCGACAAGGGCGAGACCGGCCCCGCCGGACCGCAGGGCGTCGCCGGCCTGCCCGGTCCCCAGGGGCCGAAGGGCGAACCGGGCGCCAAGGGCGAGACCGGTGCGAAGGGCGAGACCGGTCCCAAGGGTGAGGCGGGACCCAAGGGTGAGGCGGGACCCAAGGGCGAGACGGGACCCAAGGGCGAGGCCGGCCTTAAGGGAGAGGCGGGCGCGAAGGGTGATCCGGGCGCGAAGGGCGAACCGGGCCAGAAGGGATCGGCTGGCGAGCGCGGCCCGGCGGGTCCGAAGGGCGAAGCCGGTCAGGCCGCCCTCGCGGCCGCCGCACCCGCTTCCCCGTTCCGGGTCGTGCGCCAGGACACCTGCCCGGCGACGGGCTGCGCGATCACCTGCGAGGGCACCGAGATCCTGGCTTCGGCGCTCTGCCTGAAGGGCGGCAGCGCCATCGTGACGGCGGGCGCTGACGGAACCTTGAGTGCCGCCTGCCCCAGCGAGAGCCAGGGTCTCGTCGGCCTCTGCGCCCGACGCTGAGGCGCCTCTCGCCTATCGCCGAACCGAAGCCGTCCGGTGTAAGGACGCGCTTCGTTTCGCGCCGATATCGATTCTGCCCTTGTCGATCCCCCTCATGCCGCTTGCCCGTTCCAGCATCCATCCCAGCCCCCGCGAGGCCATTCGATGAGCCTTGGGATCTGGGGCAAGCTCGGCGGCACCGGAATCGGCCTCGCCATCGGCGGCCCCCTCGGCGGCCTCGTCGGCGGGGTCGCCGGGCACTTCCTGGTCGACCGCGAGGGCGCGCTGTTCGGCACCACGCCCCGCGACGTGGTGTTCACCACGGGCCTGGTGGCGCTCGCCGCCAAGATGGCGAAGTCCGACGGCGTGGTGACGCCGGCCGAGGTCGAGGCCTTCGCCAAGGTGGTGCAGGTGGACGAGCGGGCCCGGCCCGGCGTGCAGCGCTTGTTCGATCTCGCCAAGGGGACTTCGAACGGCTTCGAGGCCTATGCCCGCCAGCTGGCCACCACCTTTCGTGACGAGCCGGCCCTGCTGGAGGACGTGCTCGACGGCCTGTTTCACATCGCCAAGGCGGACGGCGCCATCCACGAGGCGGAGGAGCGCTACCTGCGCGCGGTGGCGGAGACCTTCGGCTACGACGAGGCCGCGTTCCGGCGCATCGCCGCCCGGCATGTGCGCCTGTCCGACGACCCCTACCTCGTGCTGGGTCTCGATCACGACGTCGACGATGCCGCCCTGAAGGCGGCGCACCGCGCCCTGGTGGTGGAGAACCACCCGGACCGCGCCATCGCCCGCGGCCTGCCGCCGGAGGCGGTGGCCATCGCCACGCGCCGGCTCGCGGCCATCAATGCCGCCTATGACCGGATCACCGCCGAGCGGGGCCTGCCATGAAACCCACCCCCGAGAGCCCCGTCGCCACCAGCGTCCACCCTTCGCCGAACCATGGTGAGCGCCGGGCCGGCCCGGTCGACCTGCTGATCCTGCACTACACCGGCATGGACAGCGCGGCCGCCGCCCTGCAACGCCTCGCCAACCCGGTGGCGGAGGTCTCGGCCCATTACGTGGTGCTGGAGGACGGCCGCGTGGTGCAGATGGTGCCCGAGGGGCGACGGGCCTGGCATGCGGGCCAGGGCTCCTGGGGGGGAATCACGGATATCAATTCGCGCTCGCTCGGCATCGAGATCGTCAACGGAGGCCATGCGGGCGGGCTGCCCGCTTATCCCCCGGCGCAGATCGAGGCGGTGATCGCCCTCTGCCGCGATCTCACCCAGCGCTGGAGCCTCGCCCCGCACCGGATTCTCGCCCATTCCGACGTCGCGCCCGAGCGCAAGGAAGATCCGGGCGAGCATTTCCCGTGGGAGACCCTGGCCCGCGCCGGCATCGGCCACTGGGTGGCGCCGGCCCCGATCCGCGACGGACGCTTCTTCGCGCAGGGGGATGCGGGGCCGCCGATCGAAGCGCTGCAGGCGATGTTCGCCCTCTACGGCTACGACCTGCCGGTGAGCGCCACCTTCGACGCGCGCATGGGTGCGGTGGTGACGGCGTTCCAGCGCCACTTCCGCCCGGCCCGCGTCGACGGCGTGGCGGATGCCTCCACCATCACGACGCTGCGGGACCTGATCGCGGCCCTACCGGGGCGGTAGCGCACCCGGATGCGCAACCCTCCCCCTCTGCGGGGAGAGGGAAGAGCCGGCGTGAAACTCCAGGCACAGGTCGACGCTCACGCGCGGTGCTGCGCCGCCTCGCCGCCCTGCGCCTGCATATCCTCCGCAACGGTGCCGCGGGTGCGCCAGAGGCTGTAGCTGACGCCGGCCACCAGGAACACGATGGTCACCGCGAGCGAGACCCACGGCGGCACGTGGACGAGGTCGAAGGTATCGGCCACCACGATCTTTCCGCCGATGAAGATCAGGATGAAGGCCAAAGCTGTCTTGAGATAGGCGAAGCGATCCACCATCGCGGCAAGCGCGAAGTAGAGCGCGCGCAGGCCCAGGATCGCGAAGATGTTGGAGGTGTAGACCACGAAGGTGTCGGTGGTGATGGCGAAGATCGCCGGCACGCTGTCGACGGCGAAGATCACGTCGGCGCCGTTCACCAGGATCAGCGCCAGGGCCAGCGGGGTCAGCCAGAGGGCTGTCTTGCCGGTCTTCGGGTCGGGTTTGCGCACGAAGAAGTGTTGCCCGTGCAGCTCGGGCGTGATCCGCAGGACCCGCCGCAGGAACCGGACGGCCCGGTTCTCGCGGATGTCGCCCGGCTCCTCGTCCTTCGAGAACAGCATCTTGAGGCCGGCGAAGATCAGGAAGGCGGCGAAGATCGACAGCACCCAGGCAGCCTGGTGCACGAGGGCCGCGCCGAGGCCGATCATCAACCCGCGCAGCAGCACGGCCGCCAGGATGCCCCAGACCAGGACCCGGTGCTGGGCGGCGCGCGGGATGCCGAGCGCGGTCAGGATGACGGCGATCACGAAGACGTTGTCCATCGACAGCGACTTCTCGACCACGAGGCCGGCCACGTATTCCTGCCCGGCCTGCGGACCGAGAAACCACCAGACCCACCCGCCGAAGATCATCCCGAGGGTGAAGTAGAACAGCGTCAGGAGCAGGCTCTCCTTCACGCCGATTTCGTGGTTCTTGTCGCGGTGCAGGAGCCCGAGATCAAAGGCCAGCAGCCCGGCCACGAGGGCGTGGAACCCAAGCCACATCCATACGGGCTTGCCGAGCCAGTCGTAATACAGAAAATCAACCATGACGCAGGACCGTCGATGCTTCTTGAGGAGAGAAAGCATCGGCTCCGACATCACGGAATGCATCATGCAGCATCCCGCCAGAGGGGCCCGCAGCCGATGAGGCGCAGTTGGGACTCGCCCGATGGCGAATCAAGGGCGAAGACCGGCTGCGTTTGAGAAGACCGGCTACGCTTGACAGGCGTGCCGCGCGACGGCTTCCCAGAACGCATGACTGAGATTGAACGGAGCGGCCCGAACACGTGTGAACCGCAGCCCTGCGATCCGAAGGCCCGTGGCCCTGCCGTGATCGGCGGCGGCCCGGCCGGTCTTGCGGCAGCGGAGGTGCTGGCGCATGCCGGGCATGCCGTCACCCTGTACGACCGCATGCCGAGCGTCGGCCGCAAGTTCCTCATCGCCGGGCGCGGCGGGCTCAACCTGACCCATTCCGAAGCGCTGCCGGCCTTCCTGGCGCGCTACCACCCGGAGGGCGGCACCCTGGCCGGGGCCATCACGTCATTCCCGCCGGACGCCCTGCGCGGCTGGTGCGACGACCTCGGCCAGCCGACCTTCGTCGGATCGAGCGGCCGCGTCTTTCCGGAGCGCTTCAAGGCTTCGCCCCTGCTGCGCGCCTGGCTGCAACGCCTCGAGGGCCTGGGTGTCCGCATTCGAACCCGCCACCGGTTCACCGGCTGGGCGGCCTCGGGCGGCCCGGTCTTCGAGACGCCGGAGGGCCGGATCGAGACCGCCCACCGCCCGGTGCTCCTGGCGCTCGGAGGCGCGAGTTGGCCCCGCCTCGGCTCGGACGGGACCTGGGTGCCGCTCCTCGAAGGCGAGGGCGTCGCGGTGGCGCCGCTGAAGCCCGCCAATGTCGGCTTCACCGTGCCCTGGACGCCGGTCTTCGCCGAGCGCTTCGCCGGGACGCCTCTCAAGCGCATCGCCCTCGCGATCGACGGCACTTCGGTTCGCGGCGAGGCCGTGATCAGCGCCGACGGGATCGAGGGCGGGGCGATCTATGCCCTCTCGCGCATCCTCAGGGCGGCGACGGAACGGGGCGACGCCGTAATGCACCTGGATCTGCGCCCCGATCTCGCCGCGGCCACCCTGGCGAAATCCCTGCGCGATCCGAAGCCCGGGCTGTCGCTCGCCAACCGCCTGCGGAAGGATGCGGCCCTGCCGCCGGTGGGCATCGGCCTCCTGCGCGAGGCCGCCCATCCGCTGCCCGTCACCGCCGAGGCGCTGGCGGCGCTGATCAAGGCGGTGCCGATCCGCCTCCTGGCTCCGCGCGGGCTCGACCGGGCGATCTCGACGGCAGGCGGTGTGAATGGTCGCGAACTCGACGCACGCTTCATGCTGGCGCGGCGGCCCGGCACCTTCGTGGCCGGCGAGATGCTGGATTGGGAGGCGCCCACGGGCGGATACCTGCTCCAGGGTGCCTTCGCCTCCGGCCGCGCGGCGGCCGAGGGCATGCTGGCCTGGATGGCGGCCCGGACAGAGGCATGAGACAGACGCATGAAAAAGGCTCCCTCTCGGGGGAGAGGGAGCCTCGCGGTCCGGCGCAGGCCTGAGGGCCGTACGGGTTTTGGGGTCTCAGCGGCAGTACACGTCGCCGTAGGCGTCGCGGTAGGTGCCGTAGGGGCAGCGGGGAGCCGTGGAGGCGCCCACGATGGCGCCGCCGGCGCCGCCGATGGCCGCACCCGCGAGCGCACCGCCGGCGCGGCCGGTGGCGGCTCCGCCGATGGCGGCACCCGCGAGGGCGCCGAGGCCGGCGCCGCCGAGGGCGCGATCCTGCGGCGTGTTGCAGGCGCCGAGCGAGAGGGCGAGGGCGCCCGCGAAGGTGGCGGCGATGAGCTTCTTCATGGTTCCGAGACTCCCTTGTGCGTCGTGACCCGGCCTTCGGCCGTGATGTTCGTGCCGCCCGAGCTTAAGCATTCCACCTCGGAAATGCACCCCGTACGGCTAAGGTTCCGGCCCGCCTTTCCGTTTGGTGAAAAAACCCTCTAGTGATGCGGCCTTCAGGACCCATCGGGGTGGTGCCGGCCACCCCTTCCGACGCGAGGAAATCATGCAGCGCGCCACCGCCATCGTCCGCAAGGTCGCCGTCCGCGCCGATGCGATCGTCGACACGATCGTGCTCGATCACGTCGCCCGGCAGGCCCCGCCGGAGAGCCTGACGGCGGAGGGTGGCCTGAGCCTCACCCTCGCGCTGGCCAAGGCGGCAGCCTTCGAGGACGGCGATGCCCTGCGCCTGGAGGACGGCCGTCTCGTCGCCATCCGGGCCGCGGGGGAGCCGCTCCTCGAAGTCCGCGCCGAGAACCCGGCCCGGCTCCTGCGCCTCGCCTGGCAGCTCGGCGGAAGCCATATCCCGACCGAGATCGCGGCCGACGTGCTCTACGTGCCTCGCAGCGCCGCCGAACTGGTGCGCGGCCAGGGCTGCGCCGCCACCCCGGTGACCCGCGCCTTCAAGCCCGAGCGCGCCGCCCACGACCACAGCCAGTGCGGCCATGATCATCATGCGCATGATCACCACGCGCACGAACACCACGATCATGCCCATCACGATCACGGCCATTCCCATACGGGGCATGACCATGCGCACGACCATTCCCATGCAGGGCATGACCATGCGCACGACCACTCCCATGCGGGGCATGACCATGCGCACGACCACGGCGCCCCCGGCCATGTGCACGGGCCGGACTGCAAGCACGACCACTGAGCGGGCCGGCCCCGCGTTGAAGCTCCGGGCGCGGACGGTTATGTCCGGCTCATGATCGCCCGCGACCTCCGCTTTTCCATCGCGCCCATGATGGACTGGACCGACCGTTACTGTCGGGCCTTTCACCGCACGCTGTCGCGGCGGGCGCGCCTCTATACCGAGATGGTCACCACCGGGGCGGTCATCCATGGCCCGCGCGCCCGGCTGCTCGGTTTCGACGCGATGGAGCATCCGGTGGCGGTGCAACTCGGCGGATCGAACCCGGCCGACCTCGCGCATGCCGCCCGCATCGCCGAGGGCTTTGGCTACGACGAGGTCAACCTCAATGTTGGCTGCCCGTCCGACCGGGTTCAGGACGGGCGCTTCGGCGCCTGCCTGATGCGCGAGCCCGCCGTGGTGGCCGCGTGCGTCGCCGCCATGAAGGCGGCGGTGTCGGTGCCGGTTACGGTGAAGTGCCGCATCGGCGTCGACGACCAGGACACCGAGCAGGCCCTCGATGCCCTGGCGGAAGCGGTGATCGCGGCCGGCGTCGACGGCCTCGTGGTGCATGCCCGCAAGGCCTGGCTCCAGGGCCTGTCACCCAAGGAAAATCGCGACGTGCCGCCCCTCGATTATCCGCGGGTGGCGCGGCTGAAGCGGGCCCACCCCGCCCTGCCCATCGCCATCAATGGCGGCATCGCCACCATCGCCGACGCGCGGTCCCATCTCGCGGAGGTGGACGGCGTGATGATCGGTCGGGCCGCCTACAGCGATCCGGCGATCCTCCTCGACGTCGATCCGGTCCTGTTCGACGAGGCCGCGCCGGCCGCCGACCCGTTCGCCGCGATCACGGCCTTCGAGCCCATCCTCGCCGGATTCCTGCAGGACGGCACGCGCCTGCATGCGGTGACGCGGCACATGCTCGGCCTATTCAACGGCCGCCCGGGCGCGCGCGCCTATCGCCGGCACCTCTCGACCTTCGGACTCCAGCCCGAAGCCGGGCTCGCGACCCTCCGGGACGCGGTCGAGCTGGTGGCGCAGGCCGAGCGCCGGATGAGCGCAGCCGACGCTGATGCGGCCTGAATCGCGTACGGCATGGTTCCGTTTGGATCAGCGAGTCCAAATTCGAGACCTTATGAATTTAATTGAATAAAAGCGTTCCGACGTTGCTTGCATATCACGTGTCTAGCGCTGGTAAAACATGACTACATTATGAACGGGCGGCTATACCTGTTTGCCGCCATGCCTGCGGCGGCGCCCTCCCGCCGATTCGTTCGGGAGGGTCTTGCACGGGGGCAGAGATACGACGTCATTCAGGTGTTTCCCTTTCCGGTCTTTCCCGATCCGGGGTCTCCGTGGCGGCGATCATCGCCGCTACGCTCGGCGCGACCGGCGCACGGGCCCAGTCGGCCCAGAATATCACGGCCACGGGCCTGGTTTCGGGCCTGAGCGTCCTTCCGAACACCAATGTCGGCATCGCCGACCTCAACGCGAATCTTGCCACCGCGCTGGCGATCAACAACGGCGCAACCCCCGACCAGCAGCGCCGGGCCATCATCGACAACACCATCACCAGTTCCAACGGCGTCGCGCTGGCTGATGCCTTCGGCTCGCGCCTCGGTGCCATCTACCGGGCCGCGAGCCCGACCAGCGCGATCGATCCGGGGCCCGCCACGATCGGTCCAACCAGCCAGTCCTCGTTCTCGCCGAACGTGCTGCAGCTGATCCGTCAGGCGAATGCGGTCTCCGGAAGCGACTCGGCCTTCGCCAAGAACTATCTTGCCAACGGAACAGTCTCGGGTTCGCTAACAACTTATGTCGGCCCGCAATACCTTCCCACCGGTGGCGTGTTCGGGGCCTATGACCGGATCTACGATCCTCCGGTTGGAGCCAACACGGTGGGCAATGCCCGCCCGGGACAGGTCCGCCTGGACCAGACGGCGTCCTTCACGCAGCCGAACTTCTTCGGCGTGCCGGCGAACAATACGACGGACATTCTCCCGACCGTGCGCACCAATGCCGCCTACCCGAGCGGCCACACCACCTTCGCGCAGACCACAGCGATCCTGTTCGCCCAGCTCGTCCCAAAGCGCTTTCAGGAGGCCGTTGCGCGCGGCTCCGAATACGGCAACAGTCGCGTCGTACTCGCCGTCCATTATCCCATGGACGTCATCGCCGGCCGTATTCTGGCGACCTATGATCTCGTCCAATTGCTCAATAACAATCCGCAATACCTGAACTACGCCGTTTCGAGTTCGCTCACCACGACCAGCGACTTCCAGGCGCTGTTCAATGCCGCACGCAGCGACCTCACCGGCCTGTTCACCAGCCAGTGCGGCACCACGATTGCGGTCTGCGCCGCGTCGGGTGCGCCGGACCGCTTCGCCGACAAGGCCAAGACCAAGGCCGACTACACCTACCGGCTGACCTACGGCTTCGCGCCGGTCGGGCCAACCGATCTCGCCCCCGTGGTGCCGGTTGGCGCCGAAATCCTGCTCGCCACCCGCTTTCCCTATCTCACCGCCGCCCAGCGCCGCGACGTGCTGGCGACCACTGAGATCGCCTCCGGCCGGCCCCTTGACGACGGGTCGGGCTATGCCCGCCTGAACCTGTTCACGGCGGCGGACGGGTACGGCGCGTTCAACGACGCCGTGACGGTGACGATGGATGCGGCGCAGGGCGGGGTCTCGGCCCTCGACAGCTTCAACAACGACATCGGCGGTCGCGGCTCGCTGACCAAGGC
>NZ_JAGHKN010000039.1:0-46612 GCF_023093475.1 Methylobacterium sp. 37f | reverse complement strand
ACTGCGTCCAGGACGCGAATGCGCAGATCGTGACTGTAGGCACGGGCCATGGCGATCTCCCTGACGAACCTTCAGGGATCAACGCTCACCTCGCCGCAACGACTCAGGGATCGTGGAAAACGCTCTAGAGTATTTACCAGTCCGCAGCAATATCATGCCGAGTGAATCGATGGTGGGCCGGATAAGATTGGGCAGCCTTGTCGTTGCACCCGCGCTCTTCGACTTCGTTGCGACCGCCGCGCAGCCCGGCACCGGCATTTCGCCAAAAGCATCCTGGGGCCGAGGCTCCAGGAAGCCGTGAAAGCAGCAAATCCTGCGCAAGCGGAGACTGCGCAACTCGACTGTACCAGCCGGGGTTTGCGGGTCCTCCCTGTCAGGCGCATCCGTCCGACCGTCCGCCTCCAATTCTATCAAACGCTCGGCCGCGAGGCGGGCAGCGCTTTGGATCAGCTCGAACGCCGCGCGAATGCACCGGATGGCGCAGCTGCGTCGAACCGTTCGGCCGTATGACGAGTGGCCTTCCAAGCGCTTCCGAAAGCCCTTTCTCAACGCGGGGTGGGGAAAAGAACGTCACAGCCAGTTTCTGCTTGAGCGCCAACGCATTGACGCTGGGCGGCTCGAATTTGCTTCAAATGCCGAAGGTTGCGGCCATGATTAATTAGGCTACGGCTTTCTAAAGCAGTGGAAAGGACAATCAAGATCAAATCCAGGCGACTCATTCGGCCGTTGACGCGGGAGCTTAAGCTTTGCCCTATCAATTCATGGAAGACGCAAGATTAATGCGTCTTCTTGAAAGCTTTGTTGCGAATGCGCCAAGTTCGTCTGCACTGAAGATCGCAGACCAGTTCGACAATCCGCTATCCGACAATGAAGTTCGTGTCTTCGATGAAATTCTTCTACGAATGTCAAGGATTGAGACACTCAGTGTTCGTGCAAAGCTCGCCCGTAGCCTATCTCATCTCAGTCGCGGCCCGGCACAAACAGTGAAAGAACTATCTTATGATCTGCACAGCGAAGTCGCCAGCCCGCTCCTGTCCGGTTCGGTGCTGGCGCTCGACGAGGATCTGATCGCGATTGCTCATGTCCGGAGCCAGCAACACCTGGATGCCATCGCCAAGCGGCCTCACGTCAGCATTCCCGTCACGGATGTCGTGGTCTGGCGCGGAACCTGGCCGGTTCTCCGAACGCTGTCGGCCAACCGGACCGCTCGGTTGTCGCACGGGGGATTGCTCCGCCTTGTCGCGATCTCGCAAGGTGACGGCCACATCACCGTGGCCCTGACGAAACGCCAGGATGTCCCACCGGAAACCAGGAAGGTGCTCCTCACGCAGTTCAGGCAGATGGTCGAGACGCGGCAGCCTCCCTTCTGCGGTGAGAATTCCGGCCTCAGCCTCGAAAGCAGCCGCATGCCCGCCATCCTGGCTCCGCAGGTCTCGGCGGGCGATGCGCTCTCCGACCGCCGATTGCGCGCGGCGGTAGCGCGCGTCCGAAGCCTGGAAGCGCAACGTCCGCTCGCACCCGTCGACATCGCCGACGCCCTGACGCGGGATAACCTCGCCGAAGCGCTGGCCGTGATTGCCTACCTCGCGGAGGCCGAGATCGATGTCCTCGCGCGATCTGTGACAGGGACCGGCCCCACGCGGCATCATGCGCTTTTGATCATGAAAGCCGCAGACCTGCCCTGGACCCTGGTCGAACGCGTCCTGCTGGACGTGGTGCGAGTGGTGACTCCGGGTGCCGATCCGGCGCCGAGCCAAATCTCGGCCCAGCGGCAGACCTACGCGAAGCTCCTGCGCCGGACCGCCCAGCGCGCCCTCAAGGCGATTCATCTGCGGTCTCGGATCCGCGTCATTGAGGGCGGGATGACCGGGGGCCTTTGACGATTTCGATGCGGACTTCCGCATTGGACCGAGAGGCACCTACGCGCCGGATCTGTGTCGACGGAGGCCGACAACCCGGCACCGGGACATCACACCATTGGTATAGATTCGTCCCTGCGCCGGATCCGCGCAGCGAGTTTTGCTTCGATAAAGTGACAGATCTACATTCTGGCAGATTTCGACCGACAAAACGACAACTTCAGCGACATCTTCACAGGACCATGACGCGTGGGACTGGGCAAACCCGAGTTTGCTCGAGCAATTAAAACCAATAGGTCTTGTCGTTCAGATCGGCAGTTCACCCCATCGATCGCACCAGAAGCCCCATATAAATGATTCGTTAATTATAGCATCCAGAACGTTTTCAGGAATGAGTGTCGTTTCGCTGACGGTTGCGCATGGAGCCATGGAACCGGGCTGGATCTCTTCTGCTACAAATGATCACCCCAATCCGCCCTTTGACTCAGGATTGCCATCCACTATACTTATACTAATGATCCTAAATCTGACATCCCGCAACACAGTGCGAGCGCCTCGGATGATACGGGCGCGAGCATCCATATATTTTCTTCGGAATATGGTGATCTCAGCTTCGCAAGCGACAGCATCACCGCCGGCACCGTATCCGGCGTAAACATGATGTCGTCGGACTGGCGGGGCGACGCGACCGCGGTTATCTCTCTCAATCAAGCTTGGAATTCGAGCCGCGGCATCGAGATTGCCGAGTTCAGCGGAACGAGGCTGGTGCTCCAGAACTGAGGCGACGCCTGAATTCATCTCTCAGACAACCTCGACCATGCCATCACGCTGGACGGGTCCAAGCGCGGCGAAGTGGTTTTCGGCAACGGCAACAACATCGTCCTTATCGGCGCCGAAAACACGGGACATCGATCCGCGTGATGCCGAGTGCCACGACGGCAGGATCTCGGTCGGGTCCGATGCCGGGACGTGGGCGCTGTCGACGCTCCTTCTCGCCAATGACCGGGCGATCGACGCGTGCGACACCCTCCACATCACCAGCGTCGAGACCGGGAGCACCATGGGCAGCGTTGCCTTCGACGCAGCGAGGGATCTTCTGTCCTACGCCGCATCGAACCAGGTTGCCTTTGCCGAAGGCGAGCACGGCACGGATCGGTTCACCTACTCGATCAGCGACGGGCATGGCGGCGTCAGCACCGCGACCGTCACCCTGGACATCGTCGGCACCAACGATGCGGTGGTGCTGGACGCCGATGCCTCGGGTCCTCACCGCCTGAGCGAGACCGCAAAAGTCACTGGAAGTCTCGCGGCGCAGGCCGCCAGCGGCGACTTGCGCTTCCACGATGCCGACCTGTCTGACACGCACGTCACCACGGCCGGCCCCGCGCGCTTCTCATGGTCCGGCGGCCAACTCACCATGGATCAAGTCACGTTGCTGACTGCGGCGAGCACATTCAGCCTGCAACTGACCGACAGCACCGGCACCGGCGCAGGTCGTGTTCAGTTCGCGTACGGCACGGTCGACAAGACCTTCGATTTCCTGGCCTGGGACGAGACCTTGACCGTCATCTACGACGTTCAGGTGGCGGATGGCCACGGCTCACCGTCTCTGCAGGCCGTCGACATCATGGTGACGGGCGCCAACGATGCGCTGACGATCGCCCAGGCTCAGAGCCTGGCCAGCGAAACGGTGCGCGAGCGGTCGAGCACGACCGGCAATGCCGCTCTCGACCAGACCTCCGGACGCATCGCCTTCAGCGACGCGGACCTGACCGATCGTCCGGACGCGACGGTGGTGGGTCAGACCACCGTGTACAAGGGCGCGAGGGGTGCAGAATACACTCTCGATGCAGCACAATCGGCCACCATCAGGAATGGCTTCGCTCTGACGGTCGATACACGCAATACCAATTCCGGGGCCGTAAACTGGAGCTTCGCCCTCAAAGACAGCAGCGTAGTCGGCAAGCAGGCGGGTGCCTTGGTGGTCAGCCACTTCGCCTGATTGCCGGCCGGTGGGCCTTCACGGGTCCCCGTCCGGCTCCCCATCGGTCGAGCGCCGTTTCAGGCGCTCAATCATCCAGCGCCCAGCCGGTCCGGGCGGCGCGGCGGTTCGGTAAACCGCCGAGATCGGCAGGGACAGCCCTCCCGGCGGAACGTCTTCGATCGCCAGTTCGACGAGGCGGCCCTCGGCGATATCCTGGCGGACCGAATGCAGCGGCATGCCGCCCCAGCCGAGCCCGCTGACCAGAAAGGCATGCTTAGCGAACAGATCGGCTAGGCGCCACGTCGTCGGTGACATCACACCGAACTCGCGTCCGGCCGAGAGCTCGGAGCGATCCGTGAGGACGAGCTGGATATGCTGCGCCAGGACGTCTCTGGGAATCATGTCGCGATGTGCCGCCAGCGGGTGATCGGACGCCGCGACCATCACGAACTCGACGGTCCCGATCCGCTCGACCGTCAAGCCTGCGGGCAGGGTCGGAAGCGAGCCCACCAGGCCGAAGCTCGCCCGCTGATCGAGGACGGGTTGAATCACCGCCCCAAGCGCCTCCACGTAGAGACGCAGCGGCGTCGCCGGGAACTGCACGCGGAACTCGCGGGCGGTGTCGGCCAGAACCCGGATCGGGAAGAATACGTCGATCACGGCGGTCAATTCCGCCTCGAGCCCGCCGGCCATCCCCTTGGCCCGCGCCTTCATGCCGTCGACCCCGGCGACGATCGCGCGGGCATCGGCGAGAAGCAGGACGCCCTCGGTCGTCAGGCGGGGATAGCGCCCGCTCCGATCGAACAGCGTGACGCCGAGTTGCGCTTCGAGGTTGGCGATTGTTTCGCTGACGGCCGATTGCGTCCGCCGGACACGACGGGCTGCCGCGGAGAAGCTGCCCTCATCGGCCGCCGCCTGGAAGATCCGCAATTGGTCCAGCGAGACTCCGTCGAGCATGGTCAGACACCTCCATCGGCCAGCCCGATGGGTAAAATCAAAACTAGCCCGATGTCATCGCCTGGCACTGGGAACATGACGGGTTATCTCAGGCCGAAGACGTCCGTCGCCATCAACGGACCGGTGTGGCAACCATCGTCGCTGACGATGGATCGCATCGCAAGAGACCGGCTGGTCTGAAACTGGCCGCCTGTCATGTAGGGGAAACAGTCTAGGACGCCGACAACCACCACGAGGGCATGACGATGGAAATCGGGATCGACAGCTTCGCCGCTACCATGCCGGATCTGGAGACGGGCCGAACAGTCTCGCCGGCGGACCGGATAGAGGCACTGCTGGCCGAGGTGGAGACCGCCGACCGGGTGGGCCTCGACGTCTTCGGCATCGGCGAGCACCATCGCACGGAGTTCCTCGATTCGGCCCCCACCGTCATCCTGGCCGCGGCCGCGGCGCGAACCCGGCGTATCCGGCTCGCCAGCGCCGTTACGGTGCTCAGCGCCGCCGATCCGGTACGGGTCTTCCAGGAATTTGCAACCGTGGATCTCATCGCCAGAGGTCGCGCGGAGATCGTCGTCGGTCGCGGCTCGTTCGGGGAAGCCTATCCGTTGTTCGGGTTCGCCCGGGAGGATTACGACGCCCTGTTCGCGGAAAAGCTCGACCTGCTCCTGACGCTGCGCAACGAGGTCCATGTGACCTGGAGCGGACGCTTCCGTCCCCCGCTCAGCGGTCAAGGCGTCTATCCGCGTCCCCATCAAGCCCAGATTCCGATATGGCTCGGGGTCGGAGGTACCCCGCAATCCTTCGCGCGCGCGGGTACGCTCGGCCTGCCCCTGATGGTGGCGATCATCGGCGGCAGCTTCCAGCGCTTCCGTCCCCTCGTCGATCTCTACCGCGAGGCGGGCCGCAGGGCTGGACATGCGCCGGACACGCTCCGCGTCGGAGTCCACGCCATGGGCTTCGTCGGCGACACCGATCAGGCCGCGCGCGATGCGTTCTTCCCCGGTTGGGCACACATGTTCACCGAGATCGGGCGCGAGCGCGGCTGGGCCCGAGCCAACCGTGTCCAATTCGACGCGATGTGTGGGCCGGACGGCGCCTTCCTGATCGGTTCGGTCGAAACGGTCGGCGCCAAGATCCTGGCTGCGAACGAGGCCTTGGGCGGCCTATCCCGCGTCACCTTCCAGATGAGTTCGGCCATGCTGGAGACCGACGCAATGCAGCGTTCGATCACGCTGCTCGGCACGCGGGTCGCCCCCGCCGTCAAAGCTGTTTTGGCCGGCACCCGGCCATGATGGCGTGGATGCCCGGCGCGTGCCGGACGGCGCTCACGGCCGGCATTGGGCGGGACGCCGTTCTGCATGCGTCGGACGGTTGAGTTTGGCCGAATGATCGAAACCCTGGCGCGAGTTAAACAATAATTCACCGCATGATGCTTTCTTGCCGCGATCCCCACCTGTGTTTTGAGAGGAGGTTCAGAGATGGAGGCCGAGAGGAAGCTTGCGAGCCAAGCCACCGTCAATGAAGAGGCCGATCGCATCCGGGAGATCTTCAAAGAATCCTTCCAACAGACGGACGGAAGCCTGGAGCGCCTTTTCCCAAGCAATTTTACCGAGACCATCGCTCAGAGAGCAGAGACCGGCAAACCGGCGGATGATGACTTTGATTGGTCGGTAACACTGGCCAACGTCGAAGCGATCGTCGATGCCAGCAATGCCAGCCGATCCGCCATCGTACAGGCGGAGATGCGTGCGGAAATCGCGGAGGCCAAGGCCAAGGAAGCGCTTCATTGGCTTCGGACCCTACACAACGCCGTTCTCAAAGGACTTCCCCGTTAAGGTTCACGAGGCAACTGGCTCGGGCTCCGGCGGGGCCCGCTCATCGGCTGTGACATCGCTTCATCGTTGCGCTTTGCCGGATCGTGTAAGGTGATGTGGCATAGGGGCAGTGGACATGGTCAGGTTTCTTTTGAAGTGGCTCGTGCTCTCGATTCCCCTGGGGATCTCTCTCGGGAAATTCATTAAGGCCGCTAAAGAACCGGGCCGGGGGATGCCCCAGCCACAGACCGCGAAGCGCGGCGACGTAGTACGGCGCTCCGACCCGGCATAACGGTGCCCCGGACTCGCCTCGGTCTGCTTCTCCCGACCGGGCTTTCCACCGCTGACGCATCCGACGAACCGATCGAACTCGATCGTGCTTAGGCATCGGGCCTCCAAGCTCTTACCCCTGCCCCAGTTCACAACCTGTGGTTTTTCCTTGCGCGCGACCTCGCGTACAACCAAGCCATGGCACGCCCGAGAGCGTTGACCTGCAGACAGGATGATCTGCGGGAATCCTGATCGGCAGGAATCTTCGGGCTGCCGGGAGGAAGCGCAATGGCGGTTGCGGTGCGGGCGGATGTGTCGAGCAGGATTGGTCTCGCCTCGCACCAGAACGCCCGTCCGGTTCTCAACGAACTGGAGATCGTCGGCGACGACGAAGTCCACGCGGATCTCGTCGTGACGCTGACGGCCGACCCGTCCTTTCTGAAGCCGCGCTCCTGGACGATTGATCGCATCCGTCCAGGCGGGTCCGTCCGGTTGGCTGACCGCGACGTTTCGCTCGCCGCAGGTTTCCTGGCGGACCTGAACGAAACGGTCACCGGCACGGTCATGCTGCGTGTGTCTCATGCGGACCGGACGCTGGCCGTCAGCGAGCATCCGGTTACGCTTCTGAAGCCATCCGAATGGGGCGGGGCGGCGTCGATGGGCGAGTTGCTCGCCGCCTTCGTGACGCCGACCGATCCGGCGGTCGATGGCATTCTGCTGGAAACCTCGGGAATCCTCCGGCGTGCGGGTAAACCGGATGGCTTCGATGGCTATGCGGACCGCTCGCGGAGCCGCGCCTGGGATGTCACCTCGGCGATCTGGTCCGCCATCTGCGGGTTGCGCCTCGTCGGAGAGCGATCGCCTGCCGGCTTTGCGACCGAGGGTCAGGCAGTGCGTTCTCCGACCGACATCCTGAAGGATGGAAGGGCGACGGACCTGGATCTGGCGCTCCTGTTCGCCGCCGTGGTCGAACAAGCCGGCCTCAACCCCCTCGTGGTGCTGACCGGGGAACAGGCCCTTGCGGGAGCCTGGCTGCAGCCACAGGAATTTGCGGCCCTCGTTACGGACGAGGCGGCCTCCCTTCGGAAGCGGGCCGATCTCCAGGATCTCGTGTTGCTCGAAACGGCTCTGACTGGGCAGGCTCATCCGCCCGGCTTCGGCAGCGCCCTGGCAGGAGCGCGCCGGCGGATCGCGGAGGATGCCGACTCCACCTTCACCATAGCGTTGGACATCCGCCGCGCGCGCCTGCGCCGCATCCACCCGCTCGACACCCCGCGACACAGCCCCCCGAATAACCCGTCGGACGATTCAGCCGTGCGGGTCGGAACGCTCGCGTCCTTCGAAGCGGCCCCGCCCCTTCCCGCCTTCGACGTCGAGGTGACGGCGGAGCCGAGCACGCCGGCCGGCCGGATCGCGCTCTGGCAGCGCCGTCTGCTGGACCTCACAACGCGCAACCGGCTGCTCAACCTGCCCGAAGGTGCGAAGGCCGTCCGGCTCGCCTGCCCGGAACCGGCGAGGCTGGAGGACCGCCTGTCGGCGGGCAAACGAATTCGCGTCGTCGCCGAACCCGACTTCGGGAACGGCGGACCCGGCAAGACCTCCGGTCCGCTCCCGGACGGCGAGGACCAGCGAGCGGCTTATGCCCGCGCCGCCCTCGAACGCGATCAGGTCGTCGCCGTCGGCGACGCGAAGCATCGCGATGTAAAACACCTCGATCAGATGCTGATCGACCTCTACCGGAAGGCGAGGTCCGATCTGGAGGAAGGCGGAGCCAACACGCTCTACCTCGCTCTCGGCTTCCTGAAGTGGCGCCGCTCGGGCGCCGACACGCGGGTCTACCAGGCGCCCCTCATCCTCCTGCCGGTGAAACTGGAGCGGATGAGCGCTCTGTCCGGAGTCGCCCTGCTGCGCCATGACGACGAGGCGCGCTTCAATCTCACGCTTCTGGAAATGCTGCGCCAGGATTTCGCGCTGCCGATCCCAGGACTGGACGGCTCCCTGCCGATGGATGCGAGCGGCGTCGATGTGGCTGGGATCTGGAACCTCGTGCGGCGGGCGGTGCGGGACGTGCCGGGCTTCGAGGTCACCGAGGATGTGGTGATCAGCACCTTCTCCTTCGCCAAATATCTAATGTGGAAGGATTTGGCGGACCGAAGTGATCAATTGGCTGCGAGCCCTGTCGTGCGGCATTTGATCGAGCGGGCGCGTGAGCGTTTTCCCGAGGGGCCGCCCTTTCCGAGACCAGAGCACCTCGACGACGCGATCGACCCGTCGGCACTCTTTGTTCCCCTTCCGGCGGATTCCTCGCAGATCGCGGCGGTCGTCGCCTCCGCGCGGGGCTGCAACTTCGTCCTCGACGGACCGCCCGGTACGGGCAAGTCACAGACCATCGCCAACATGATCGCGCATAATCTCGCCCTCGGACGGCGCATCCTATTCGTGGCGGAAAAGCGCGCCGCCCTCGACGTGGTCCATCGGCGGCTCGCGGAGAAAGGTCTCGGCACGTTCTGCCTGGAACTTCATTCGAACAGGGCATCGAAGCTCGAGGTCCTGAAGAGCCTTGAACGCGCCTGGGAGACTCGGGATGCCTTGTCCCCCGAGGAATGGGCCCGCGAAGCCGCTCAGGTCCGACGGCTGCGGGATCGTCTCAACGCGGTCGTCCGACTGCTGCACGAGAGGCATGGGAACGGCTTGACGCTGCACGGCGCCATCGGGCGCGTGGTGCGGGACTGGTCGCCCGAACTGCCGGACCTCGGCTGGACCGAAGACGTCGCGCACGACAAAGCGTCCCTTGATGCCCTGCGGGAGACCGTCCACCGGCTGGACCTGCATCACAGCGCCATTCCTGTCATCCCCGACGCCTTCGCGCCCATTCGGCACCAGGCCTGGTCGAATGGCTGGCAGGCGCGGACCCTGGCCGCCGCACGGGCGATCGCGCCAGCGCGCAGCGCCCTCGACGAGGCGCGGGATGGGATCCTGGCCGCCACGCGCCTGCGCTATCCGGCGACCGACCTCGATACGATCGCCAAGCTCCATCGGCTGGCCACGGCACTGCTCGCGGCATCGGGCCAGGATCTGCGCTTTGCCTTCGCGCCCGACGCCACCGCCCGCATCGCACGTGTCCGAAATGTCGCCGATGCGATCGACGGATTCCGAGCGGCGGAGACGAGCCTATCGACATCCTATTCAGCGGACGGGCTGCGGCGCCTGGACCTCGACCGGCTGGATGCCGCGTGGGCCGAAGCAGCGCGGAGCGTTTGGCCCTTCAACGTTCTCGCGCGCCGCCGCGTCACCGCGCGACTTCGGAGGGAAGGCCACGCGATTGCGCGGCCCGACCCTGCACGTGACCTGCCGGTGCTGCGTCGGATGGCAGGCTTCCAGAGCTTCGTCGCCTCCGCAGCGCCGGACCTCGCCGGTCCGCCCGGGTGCGACGCCGGCCACGACACCGTTGCGATGCGGCGCACGGCCGAGATCGCCGAGGCGCTGCGATCGGCACTCTCCGCAGCCGCCGCCGATGCCGACACGCTCACTGCGCTTGCGCGGGTAACCGCCACCCTGGTGATCGAAGCCAACGATCTGCTGAGCCCGGATGGCCGGATCGCCGGGGCGGCCGCCGACCTCGGACTTCGCCTCGCTGCGTGGGAGGACACAGCGGGCCATCTCGCGGTCCTGCTGGCCCTCGGCCCTTCGGCGAGCCGGGACCTCGACGGGATATCGGCCCTGGGGGCCGCCATTGCGACGGCGCCCGCCGGGCTCAAGCCATGGTGCGACTGGCAGCGGGTTCGGCAGACTGCCCTCGACGCGGGTTTGCGGGCGGTCGTTCTGGCCCTGGAGGCCGGAACCGTGGCGGAGGGCGGCGCGCTCGCCCTGTTCGAGACGATCCATGCCCGCTGGTTCGCGGCGCGCGGCATCGATGCCGAGCCCGACCTGCGGGATCTGGTCACGGCCGAGCACGGCGATGCGATCGACGCCTTTCGCCGCCTGGACGAACGCCTCGACGCGCTCGCGATCCGCATGATCCGGGCACGCATCTGCGGGTTGATCCCCGACAAGGACACGGTCGGGCGCAAGGGTGGATACGGCGTCCTGAAGCATGAACTGCGCAAGCAGCGCGCGCACAAACCCATCCGCCAACTCGCCGCCGAAATGGGCGAGGCCTTTACCCGCCTCGCGCCGTGCATGCTCATGAGTCCCTTGTCGATCGCGCAGTACCTACCGCCGGATCAGGCCCTGTTCGACCTCGTCATCTTCGATGAAGCGTCGCAGATCACCCCCTGGGACGCGATCGGCTCGATCGCCCGCGGACGGCAGGTCGTCGTCGCCGGCGATCCGCGACAGATGCCGCCGACCAGCTTCTTCACGCGATCCGCGAATGCCGACGAGGCAGACGAGGTCGAGGCCGACATGGTCAGCATTCTCGACGAATGCCTCGCGGCCGGCGTCCCGAGCCATGGGCTGAGCTGGCACTATCGCAGCCGGCACGAAAGCCTGATCGCCTTCTCCAACCACCGCTACTACGACGGCGCCCTCATCACCTTTCCGGCTGCGGAGACCCGGGCCAGCGCGGTCGAATGGCGGCGCGTTTCGGGCGTCTACGCAAAGGGGAAGGGCCGGACGAACCAGATCGAGGCCCAGGCGATCGTTGCCGAGATCGTCCGGCGCCTGACCGACCCCGATTGTGTGGATCACGCCCATACCCTGGCCGTCATCACGCTGAACACCGAGCAGCAGGCGCTGATCGAGAACCTTCTCGATCTCGAGCGGAGACGGCGTCCCGAGATCGAGTACGCCTTCGGTGAGGACGTTCCGGAACCCGTGGTGGTCAAGAACCTGGAGACCGTGCAGGGCGACGAACGGGACGTGATCCTGCTCGGCATCGGCTACGGGCCGACAGAGGCCGAGGCCGGCACGATGTCCATGAACTTCGGTCCGCTCAACCGGGATGGCGGATGGCGACGCTTGAACGTCGCCCTCACACGCGCCCGTCGCGAAATGGTGGTGTTCACCTCCTTCGAACCAGGAATGATCGACCTCAATCGGACCAGCGCACCGGCGGTCAGGGACCTGAAGCACTTCCTCGAATTCGCCGAGCGCGGACCTCGCGCCCTGGCCGAGGCCGTCCAGGGCTCGCTCGGCGGCGCTGAATCTCCTTTCGAAGAGGCGGTCGCTGCGGCCTTGTCGGGTCGGGGGTGGGTCGTGGTTCCGCAGATCGGGGTATCGCGCTTCCGCATCGATCTCGGCGTGGTGCATCCCGACAGGCCGGGCGACTATCTCGCGGGTGTCGAGTGCGACGGGGCAACCTACCACGCTGCTGCCACGGCGCGCGATCGCGATAGGGTCAGGGCGACGATCCTGGAAGGCCTCGGCTGGTCGCTGGTCCGCGTCTGGTCGACGGATTGGTGGGTCGACCGGGCGGGTGCCCTCGACCGCCTCGACACCGCGCTGCGATCACGTCTGGCCGAGTCGCGCCTGCAGCTGACGGCGGCAGGCGGCGCGTTCGATCCACCCGCCGATCCCGAAAGCCCGGACGGCGAAACCTCGCTCCGCTGACGGCCCGCGGACCGGTCGTGGTGCAGCTGAACCAGCCCGCGCACGACGAGGTTGGTCACCATACCAGACCTCGTCCCTTAAGCACCCGCCATGAACCCCGATGAACACCGCGCCCTCGTCATCCTGGTCGAGGAGGAACCTGACCAGCGCCGCGCCATCGCCGACATGCTCGATCGGGCGGGCTTTGCGGTCGTGGGGGCGGAGACGACGGACCAGGGCCTGCGCCTGCTGGACGCGACACCGGACGCCCGAGGGCTGGTGACCGACGCGCATGTGCCGGGCGCGATCGATGGCTGGGAATTGGCGCAGCGTGCCCGCGCGCTAAGGCCGGATCTCGCGGTGGTTCTGATGTCGGGCCATTCCGATCCCACTTCCGGATTCTTGACGGAGGGAGCGGCCTTCCTGCTTAAACCGAACGTTCCAGCGAACCTCGCCACGACGCTGGGGGCGATGCTCGCGCAAGCCTGAGGGATCCTCGGGGATACATTCCGGCCCGGCTCCAGTTCTGCCAGCATGAGTCAGGAACAATCGTCATCCGGAGCAGTCACCGCTCGCGTCGTCATCGTGGGCGCCGGCTTCGGCGGCCTCGCGACCGCCAAGGCCCTGGCGGGGTCAGAAGTCGCGGTCACGCTGATCGACCAGCACAACTACCACCTGTTCGTACCGTTGCTGTACCAGGTGGCGACGGCAGCGCTCTCCCCCGCCGACATCGCCGAGCCGATCCGGCACATCCTGTCGGGAGCCCCTAACGTCAACGTGGTGATGGGGCGGGTCACGGGCATCGACCAGGGAGCCCGGCAGGTGCTGCTCGCGGATGGGAGCGGAATCGCCTACGATCGCCTCGTCATCGCCACGGGCTCGACAAGTACCTATTTCGGACATGACGCCTGGGCGCCGCACGCCGCGTCGCTGAAAAGCCTTGAGGAGGCGCGGACCATCCGCACGCGGGTGCTGCAGGCCTTCGAACGGGCGGAGCGAACCCAGGACCCGGCCGAGCGCGCGCGCCTGATGACGATCGTGGTCGTTGGCGGCGGTCCGACCGGCGTCGAGATGGCCGGCTCCATCGCCGAACTCGCCCACCACGCGCTCGCCCGCGATTTCCGCCACATCGATCCGACCACCGCGCGGGTGATCCTGGTCGAAGCCGGCCCGCGCCTGCTGACGGCCTTCCCGGAGGCGCTGGCGGCCTACGCGCTCGGCTCCCTGGAGCGCCTCGGGGTGAGCGTGATGACGGGCCAGGCGGTGCAGGACATCGATGCGGAAGGCGTGACGCTCGCCGGGCGGGTCGTCCCGGCCGCCACCGTGATCTGGGGGGCCGGGGTGCGCGCGTCGCCGGCGGCCGGGTGGCTCGGGGTGACGCCGGACCGGAACGGGCGCATCCCCGTCGAGCCCGACCTTTCGGTGACCGGGTGTCCGGACGTGTTCGCCCTGGGCGATACGGCGTTGATCCGCGATGCGGCGGGAGAGCCCCTGCCGGGTCTGGCCCAGGTCGCCCAGCAGCAGGGAAGCCATCTCGGTCGCGCCCTGCGCGAGGCCCTGACCCAGGGTAAACCCTTGCCTTCGTTCACGTTTCAGAATCGCGGCAACGCCGCCATCGTGGGGCGGCATGCGGCCATCTTCGATTTCGGGCGCGGACGCCGGCTCAAGGGTTTCCCGGCCTGGCTGCTCTGGGCGGCCGTGCACGTGGTGCTGCTGGTGGATTTCGCCCAGCGGACCCGGGTGTCGCTGCAATGGCTGTGGCGCTACCTGACCTATCGCCGGGGGGCGCGCCTGATCACCGCGCCGCCGGCCCGTTGAGCACCGGAGCTTACCCTGCGGCGAAGAGGTCGGCGCGGTTCAACGAAGTGGTGAGGAACGTGCGATAGAGTTCGTGGAATACACGCGAGCGTTCGTCGCGGTCGCGCCAGTTTTGAACCAAACCGAGGGAGAGTGCGGGTGAGTGCCGCTCCAGCAATATCGATCGGGGCCACGACGCCGGCCGACCGCCTGCCCGAGCTGTCGCGGCTCGCAGCCCGCTTCGCCGCGACGGTGCTGGACGCCCAGATCGCGGGCCGCCCGGTCCCGGACGACCAGATCCGCTACCTGCTCGACGCGGCCCTTCTACTGAACGAGTACGGCGCGGAACTGCCGTCGCCCCTCGACCAGATCATGCAGGATGCCAGTACGCCGAAGGCCCCCGAGGCGCAGCCGGAGGATGCGGAGTCCGGAAACGCGGGGCCGGCGGACGCCGCACCGGCCGAGGTCCAGGACGACGATGCCGGCCGACTGGCCTGGCTCCTGCGCCCCTTCCAGGGCGCGAAGCGCTGAGCGGGGCTCAGGGCAGAGTGTAGCCCGGCTTCCGGACCAGAACGTCCGGCTGGCCGACGATCTCGGGGTGATAGACCGTCGCCGCCCAGTCCGCCTCGGGCACGTCGACGATCGCCACCGAGAGCGCCGCCTCGGGCACCCCGGCGCTCGCCATTACGGCGGCCACGATCGCGTCGGCGATCTGCGTCTTCTGCTCGTCCGTCTTGCCGGGGTAGAGCTTCACGGTCACGTGCGGCATAGGTCGAATCCTTTGGCCCGGGGATCAAGGCGTGCGGGGCGAGGCCCCCCGGTCCATTGCCAGGAGCGCACGGGCTGGGCAAGCGCGTCGGCCCTCGGCGAGAGGGAAACGCTGCGGGTCCGCGAGGCGGTTCGCCGGCACGCGTAACGGCTCCTCCGCCGATGTGTGACGCCGGGTCGGTCGCCGGATTCCGCTGCTGAGGGATGAGGAACTTCCCCAGCCCCTTTGAATTCCCACCGCGGCCGGGCGCCATGCCCGCGCCGATCCCGGAGGAAAGCCGGGATCGTGGATTACCGGGGGAAACGCAGATGTTCGGCCGACTCGCTCTCGCGACCCTGCTCGCGCTTCCGGCCCTGACTTCGGGCGCCGCCTTCGCGGGCGAGGAGGAGCAGGCCGCCCTGTGCCGCGGCGACGTCATGCGCCTGTGCCTGAGCGCCGTGCCGAACCGCGACCAGATCGTCTCCTGCATGCGTGTGAACCGGGCGAGCCTCAGCCCCGGCTGCCGCACGGTGTTCGATGCGGGTTCCCGCGACCGGGCGGGGACGCGCTCGGCCAACCTGCGCTGACGGGGTTTTGCCGGTGGGACGGTTGAACCCCCGCCCGATCCCTGTAAGCCGGAGGGCATGCACGCCCCGTCCCCGCTCCGGCGGCCGTTCTCGGCCCTCCGTTCGACGCTCACCAGCGAGGCCGGTGGCGGCCTCGTCCTGATAGCGAGCGCCGCTCTCGCCCTCGGAGTGGCTAATTCCGCCCTGGCCGGGACCTACGTCTCGGCGCTCCAGGCGAAGCTCGGCGGCCTGACTGTGCTGCACTGGGTCAACGACGCCCTGATGGCGCTGTTCTTCCTGCTGGTCGGCCTCGAGATCAAGCGCGAGATGCTGGACGGGCGGCTGCGGACCTGGCCGGACCGCATCCTGCCGGGGCTTGCCGCCCTCGGCGGCATGGCTGCGCCGGCCCTGGTCTACCTGGCGGTGAACCGGCACTCGCCCGAGACAATGCGAGGCTGGGCGATCCCGGCCGCCACCGACATCGCCTTCGCCCTCGGGGTGCTGGCGCTGCTGGGGTCCCGGGTGCCGGTCTCGCTCAAGATCTTCCTGACCGCCCTGGCGATCATCGACGACCTCGGCGCCGTCATCATCATCGCGCTGTTCTACACCGCCGACCTGTCGGTGCCGATGCTCGGCGGAGCCGCCGTGACGCTGGCCCTGCTCTACGGCCTGAACCGGGCCGGGATCAGCCGCCTGTCGCCCTACCTGCTGCTGGGGCTGGTGCTCTGGGTCTTCGTTCTTAAATCCGGCATTCACGCCACGGTCGCGGGCGTGCTCCTGGCGCTGACGATCCCGCTGCGCCTCAGCACCGGCCGGCCGGACGACCCGACCTCGCCGCTGCACCGGCTCGAACACGCGATCCAGCCCTGGTCGGCCTACCTGATCCTGCCGATCTTCGGCTTCGCCAATGCGGGCGTGTCCCTCGCGGGCTTCACGCCCGGGATGCTGCTCGATCCGGTGACCCTGGGCGTGGCCCTCGGCCTCGTCGTCGGCAAGCAGGCCGGGGTGTTCGGTCTCGTCGTCCTGGCGGTGAAACTCGGCCTCGCCCAGCGGCCGGCGGGGGCCGGGTGGCTGCAGATCTACGGGGTCTCGCTCCTGTGCGGCATCGGCTTCACCATGAGCCTGTTCATCGGACTCCTGGCCTTCGCCGGCGCGCCGGAGCTCGAATCCGAGACCAAGGTCGGCGTTCTGGCCGGATCGATCGTCTGCATGCTGGCCGGCGCGCTGGTGCTGCTGGTCGCACCCCGCCGCGAGGTGGGGGCGACCGAACGCGCCCGCTGAGGGGGCTGGCCGGGACGAGCGGGGGCGCCCGCCTGCCTGCGCGCTCTCGGGCGCGCCCATCCTGGTGCCGTCCGCGTGCTGCACGTCACCCTGCTGGGTAAGCAGGCGGGAAAGGAGTGTTCTGGAGGTCATCTGCGGATGGGATTCAGGCCCCACGGGGCTCCCTCTCCCGGAAGGAGAGGCCTGGGGTGAGGTGTGTGACCGCTCCGGACACTCCCCACACCAGCCCGCAGAGGGGGAGAGAAGAGCCCGCGCTTCGACAACACCGTTCCGGACACCGTCTCCCCGACTGCGCACGAACGTCGCAGGTCTGAAAGCTCGGGCCGGCGCAGCGGTTGTCGCGAGTGGCAGCAACGCCAGACCGGCACGCCTCCGCGTCCGGTCGGATGCCGGGACCGAGACGGACACGCCATGCCCCTCCTCATCGCCTTCATCGCGGCCGCCGCGGGCGTGCTGAACACGGTCCAGGCGGGGGCGAACACCACCCTGGCGCGGACACTCGGCCAGCCGATCCTCGCCGCCTTCGTGGTGACGGGGGCCAATGCGGCGGTCTATCTGCTGGCCGTGCCGTTCGTCGGCCTCGCTTGGCCCGGCACCGCCCGGGTCGCGGGCGTGCCCTGGTGGGCCTGGGCCGGCGGCGCCATGGGCGGGGTCTACGTGCTGGCGATGATCTTCCTGGCGGAGCGCCTCGGCGCGGCGATCTTCACCGGCATCACCGTGACGGCGGCGATCCTGACCTCGACCTTGCTCGACCATCACGGATGGCTCGGCTTCGCCCAGCACGCGGCGGGGACGGGGCGCATCCTCGGCTGCCTGCTGATGGTCGGCGGCCTGGTGCTGGTGTCGATCTTCTGAAGGGATCGTCGAAGCGTCGAGGCGGCTTCGAAGGAAATGGTGGGCGCGACAGGGATCGAACCTGTGACCCTTCGCGTGTGAAGCGAATGCTCTCCCGCTGAGCTACGCACCCGGACCGAGGGCCTTCTAGGGCTATGGGCGCAGCGGCGTCAAGCGCTGATCGGCAGGTTCTGTCGCGGGCCCGGCGGGTTTGACCCAGGCTCCGGCGCGTTCCGGCCCGGCCTCGGGGCGCGGGGTCCCGAGCCGGAGAAGGATCACCACCGGCACGAGCCCGACGGCGACGATGAGCAGGGCCGCCACGGTGCCGTCCTCGTAGGTGCCGCGTGCCGCCTCGCCGTAGAGGTGGGTCGCGAGGGTCTCGACGTTGAGAGGGCGCAGCAGCAGGGTGGCGGGCAATTCCTTGACGCAATCGACGAAGACCAGGAGGGCCCCGCTGAGCACGGCCGGCCAGGCCAGGGGGAACTGCACCCGCCACAGGGTGGCGCCGGGGCCGCGCCCGAGCATCCGCCCGGCATCGGGCAGGCTGCGGGGCACGCGGGCCAGCCCGGCCTCGCAGGTGCCGATGCTGACCGCGAGGAAGCGTACGAGGTAGGCCGTGACCAGGGCGCCGCCGGTGCCGAGGCCGATCAGCGCCGGGGCGATGCCGAAGAGCTGCGTGGTGCCGGCCGAGAGGGCCGTGTCGGCGAGCGCCAGGGGGCCGAGCAGGCCGATGGCCAGGATCGCGCCCGGCAGGGCATAGCCGAGGCTCGCCACCCGGATCAGCGCCTCGCCCCAGCGGCGCGCCACGAGGCGCGGGCCGGCCGCCACCACGAAGCCGAGGGCGGCCGCCAGGAGCGTGGCGATTCCCGCATACAGCAGGGTGTAGCCGATCTCGGGCAGGATCGTCTCGGGCAGGCCGCTGCGCAGCACCCGCCGGAGGGCGGCATGGACGAGGTAGCTCGCGGGAATCGCGAAGCCGATCGCCACGGGCACGAGCCCGAGGGCCAGGGCGGCCCAGGCGCGTGGCCCCGACAGCCGCTGCCGGGCGAGCCGGCGCGGGCGCTGAGCGGTGCCGGCGAAGCCCCGGCCCGACCGGGCCCAGCGCTCCACCGCCACCAGGGCCACCACCGCCACCAGCATGACCAGGGCGATCTGGGCCGCGCCGGCGAGATCCGAGCGGTTGACCCAGGTGGCATAGACCTGGACCGTGAGGGTGCGGACGCCGAGGAATTCCGCCGCCCCGATGTCGTTGAGGGCCTCCATCAGGGCGAGGCTCGCCCCGAGCGCGATGGCCGGGCGCGCCATCGGCAGGGCGACGCGCAGGAAGGTCCCGGAGGGCGAGCGCCCGAGCATCCGCGCCGCCTCGATGAGGTTGGCGGCCTGCATCAGGAACAGCGCCCGGGTCGGCAGGTAGACGTAGGGGTAGAGCACGAAGCCGAGGAGCAGGATGCAGCCGGGCAGCGAGCGGATCTCCGGCAGCACGAGGTCGCGCGGGCGGGCATAGCCCAGGAGATCGCGCAGGGTGGTCTGGACCGGTCCGATCGGGTGCAGCAGGTCGAGATACGCGAAGGCGACGATGTAGGTCGGCACCGCCATCGGCAGCAGCAATCCGGCCTCGAGCAGGCGCCGCCCGGGGAAGTCGTAGGCCGCCACCAGCCAAGCCGATCCGGCCCCGAGGGCGATCACCAGCACGCCGACCCCGGCGAGCAGCAGGGCGGTGTCGCGCAGCGCCTGCGGCAGCACGTGGGCGACGAGATGGGGCCACAGGGCCCCGCCCGCCGCGTCACCGGCGCCCTCTCCGGCCGCCACCATGAGGGCGACGACCGGACTCAGCACCAACACGCATAACGCCAGCCCGGCGGCGCCCCAGGCGAGGCCGCGTGCGTTGCGGGTGAACGAGAGGGCGGGGGCGGCCCCGGTCATGCGGGTCTCGAATGCGTCTGCGATGGATCGGCCGAACGTGTGGGCGCTTCTCCCGCAGGGACCGGCCCGCTCGCACGCCGTGAAGGCGTTGCGCCCGTCCCTCTCCCCTCTGCGGGAGAGGGTGGCCCGCGTCAGCGGGTCGGGTGAGGGGCGCGACATGCCCGGAGAGGGCTTCCCCTCTGGCGGGACTTCGTCTCGGCCCGCCTGCGGCGCAGGCCCCCTCCCCCGCGGAAGGGGGAGGGTTGGAGCGCCCTCAATTGTCGAAGCCGACCTTGTCGAGGAGGAGGCTCGCCGCCTTGCGGTTGCGGGCGATCTCCACCAGGGGCACGGAATCGATGGTCAGCGGGCCGAGCGCCGTGAGCAGCGGGTCGATCGGGGCGCCGGCCTTCACCGGGTACTCGTAATCGGCCTTGGCGTAGAGGCCCTGGGCCTCGTCGGAGACGAGGTATTCCAGGAGCTTGACCGCCTCGTCGCGGTTGGGCGCGGTCTTGGACACCACCGCGCCCGAGATGTTCACATGGGTGCCGCCGCCCACGAAGGTGGGCATCACCACCTTGATGCCGTCGCCCCATTTCTGCTGCTCGGGTCCGCCGCGGCCGGAGCGCATCAGGCCGACATAGTAGGAGTTGCCGAGGCCGATCTGGCAGGTGTCGGCGAGGATGTCGCGAGCGACGTCGCGGTCGCCGCCGGCCGGCTTGCGGGCGAGATTGGCCTTGAGGGCGCGCAGCCACGCCTCGGTCTTCTCGGGTCCGTGCTTGACGAGGTAATGGGCGATCAGCGCCGTGTTGTAGGGGTGCTGGCCCGAGCGCAGGCACAGGCCGCCCTTCCAGTTCGGATCGGCCAGTCCCTCGTAGGTCATGGCCGTGAGATCGGAGAGGTCCTTGTCGGCGTAGAGCACGCGGGCGCGCATCGACAGGGCGAACCAGCGCCCCTCGGCGTCGCGCAGGGTGGCGGGCACCGCCGCCTCCAGCACGCCGGAGCGCACCGGCTGGGCGAGGTCGCGGTCGACGAGGTCGATGAGGTTGCCGACATCGACGGTCATCAGCACGTCGGCCTTGGCGCGGGCGCCCTCGGCGGCCACGCGCTCGGCGAGGCCCTTCTCGACGAAGACGGTGTTGACGGTGATGCCGCTCTTGGCCGTGAAGGCGTCGAGCAGAGGCCGGATCAGGCCGGGCTCGCGGGTGGTGTAGAGGTTCACCTCCGCGGCCGAGGCCGTGCCCATCACGGTCGCCAGCATCAGCCCCGCGAACCCGATCACCCGCATCCCGCCCGCCATCGCCGATACCCTCTCCGCTGAACCCGACGGGTGTTCAGAAGCATCGCGGCGAAAAAAGCAAGGATGATGTCTTAGACTTAAACCAATTCCAAACAACAGGCGCAGACTAGGCGCCGGGACAGGCGCGGATCGTCTTTTAATCCCGTTCGTCGCCAAAAATAAAACCGCTCTCCGGCGCGACGGTGAGGCCGACCCGGTCGCCGGGCTGCCGGGAATCCGCGTCGGGCACGGGCAGCCGCAGGGGCTCGGCGAAGCCCTCGACAGCCAGAGTCAGGAGCGCATGCGCTCCGAGGAAGCGGCGCCCGGTCACCACCGCGTCGAGGCCCGCCCCCGCTGCGCCGAGGCGCAGGGCTTCCGGGCGCAGGCAGTAGCGCAGGGCCGTCCCCTCGGCCCGTCCCGGCGCCGGCACCGGCCCGAACGGTGTCGCCAGGGCGCCCGCGCGGCAGGGGCCCGCCCAGGCGATCAGGTCGCCGAAGAAGCGCGCGGCGAAGTGGCTCCCGGGGCGCTCGTAGAGGTCGCGCCCGGTGCCGACCTGCACGATGCGGCCCCGGCGCATCAGGGCGATGCGGTCGGAAAATCCCAGGGCCTCCTCGGGATCGTGGGTGACCAGGAGCGTGGTGGTGCCGCTGGCGCGCAGCACCGCGAGGGTGTCGTCGCGGACCCGGTCGCGGGTGCGCCGGTCGAGATTCGAGAACGGCTCGTCGAGGAGGAGGATGCGCGGTCCCGGCGCCAGCGCGCGGGCGAGCGCGACGCGCTGGCTCTCGCCCCCCGACAGGGTGCCCGGATAGCTGTTGGACCGGTCGGCGAGGCCGACCTGCTCCAAGCGCGCCGCCGCGAGGACGCGGGCCTCGGCGGCGGACCGGGCATGCAGGCCGAAGCGGACGTTCTCGGCCACCGTCAGGTGGGGGAACAGCGCATAGTCCTGGAACATCAGCCCGACGCCGCGCGCCTCCGGCGGAACGCCGCGGCCGCCCTCGCTGACCACCGTGCCGTCGAGGCGGATGGTGCCGGTGTCCGGCTGCTCCAGCCCCGCGATGGCCCGCAGGAGCGTGCTCTTGCCGCAGCCGGAATCGCCCAGCAGCGCCAGGATCTCGCCGGGCTGCACCTGGAGCGAGACGTCGGCGAGCGCCCGCACCGCGCCGAAGCGCAGGCCGATGCCGCGCAGATCGAGGCGCGGCGGCGTGGGGGCGGGCTGGGGCGCATCGAAGCTCATGCGAGCCTTGTGTCACCGCGGGCCGACGGCGAAAACCCTCCGGTCCGCAGGAAGCGGAGGGTCTCGGCGATGACCGCGGGGTTGCGCATCATCAGGCCGTGGCTGGCATGCAACGTGATGTGGTCGGCCATGCCCGCGACCCGCGTGCGCTGGACGGTGACCCGGCCGTCATTGGCAGCCCGCAGCATCAGCCACGATTCCACGGGATAGAGCGTGCGGTCGCCCGCGATGACTCCCAATGGATAGTCGATGGCGCCGAGGAGGTCGCGGAGGCGATCGTCCGGCCGGGTCGTCAACTGGGCTCCGGCCGGACCGAAGAAGCGCCGGTAGGCGCGAAAGCCGTGGAGCCGGTCGGCGACCTCGCTCCCGCCGTTCGGCGGCCCCAGCATCACCACTCGTCCGAGATTGGCCGGCCGCTGCGTGTGGAGCCACGCCCGGGCGAGGAGGCCACCCATCGAGTGGGTGACCACGTGCAGGGTCCGCACCCGGGCGGCGAAGGCGGCTGCGAGTGGTCCGATGACCGTCACGAGATCGCCGAGACCGGCTGTGCGGGAGGGATAGTCGAGGTTCAGCGTCGCGAACCCGGCCGCGCGAAACGTACCCTCCAGCCGGGTCATGGAGGCGGCCCGCCGGGCGAGGCCGTGTAGGAGCAGCACCCCCTCGAGGTCCGCATCGCCGGGCGCCGATCGTCCGGGTTCGTCCATCCTGGTGCACCTCCTCGCCACGATCGGCTGCGCAGCGGTCGCGCATTGCCACCAGGATGCTTATATTCCGGTTATGTTCCATCAAAGCCCCGCCCGATGCCCTGCATCGCCGAGATCCTGATCCCGCTGGCGCTCGACAGCGCCTACAGCTACGCCGTTCCGGCCGGGCTCGATCTGGCGGTCGGCGAGGTCGTGCAGATTCCCCTCGGCCCCCGCGAGACCGTGGGCGTCGTCTGGGGCGTGCGCCAGAGCCCCGGCGGCTCGAACCTGCGCCCGGTGACCGGCCGGCTCGACGTGCCGGCCTTGCCGGACGCCCTGCGGGAACTGGTCGACTGGCTCGCCCGCTACACCCTGGCGCCGAAGGGCTCGGCCCTGGCCATGGCCCTGCGCCTGCCCGACGAATCGGCCCTGACCGAGACCGTGCGGGTCGGCGTGCGGGCCTCCGGCAAGGCCCCGGCGCGGCCGACCGCCGCCCGCACCAAGGTGCTCGCCGTGGCGGCGGACGGGACGCTGCGCGGCAAGAGCGCGCTCGCCAAGGAGGCGGGGGTCTCCTTGAGCGTGGTCGACGGCCTGATCGATGACGGCGCCCTGGAGGCGCTCGCCCTGGCCCCCGAGCCGGTCGCCCTGCCGCCGGACCCGGACCATGCCCGGGTGCCGCTCTCCGAGGCGCAGGAGGCGGCGGTGCGCCACCTCGTGGCGCTGATGAACCCCGCTCCGGCCGCGCCGGCGGCGACGGACGCGATCGGCGATCCCCTGCCGGCGGACGGCAAGGTCGCGCCACCCGGCGTGGAGCACAAGGCGCCGACCGTGCTGCTGGAGGGCGTCACCGGCTCGGGCAAGACCGAGGTGTATTTCGAGGCGGTGGCCGATTGCGTCCGGCGCGGCCATCAGGCGCTGATCCTGATGCCCGAGATCGCCCTGACGGCGCAGTTCCTCGACCGTTTCGCCGAGCGCTTCGGCGTACGCCCGGCGACCTGGCATTCGGGCGTCGGGGGCAAGCGCCGCGAGCGCATCCGCGCCGGGGTCACGGCGGGCGAGATCGCCGTGGTGGTGGGCGCCCGCTCGGCCCTGTTCCTGCCCTTCGCCGATCTCGGCCTGATCGTGGTCGATGAGGAGCACGAGGCCGCCTACAAGCAGGAGGACGGGGTGCATTACCACGCCCGCGACATGGCGGTGGTGCGCGGGCGCATCGAGAACTGCCCGGTGGTGCTGGCCTCCGCCACCCCGTCGATCGAGACCCGGGTCAATGCCGAGCGCGGGCGCTACCTCCGGGTCGCCCTGCCCGAGCGCTTCGGCGGCCGGCGCCTGCCCGACATCGCCGCCATCGACATGCGCGCCGACAAGCCCGAGCGCGGCCGCTTCATCGCCCCGGCCCTGGTGGCGGCGGTGCGCGAGACCGTGGATTCGGGCGACCAGGCCCTGCTGTTCCTCAACCGGCGCGGCTACGCGCCCCTCACCCTGTGCCGGGCCTGCGGCCACCGCTACCAGTGCCGCAACTGCTCGACCTGGCTGGTGGAGCACCGCTTCCGCCGGGCCCTGGTCTGCCACCAGTGCGGCTATGCCGAGCGGCGCCCGGATTCCTGCTCGGAATGCGGCACCTTCGACAATCTCACCCCCTGCGGCCCCGGCGTGGAGCGCATCGCCGAGGAGGTCGCCGAGCTCTTTCCCGACAAGCGCGTCATCGTGCTGTCGAGCGACTTTCCCGGCGGGGCCGAGCGCCTGCGGGCCGAACTCCAGACCGTGGCGGAGGGCGGCTGCGACATCGTCATCGGCACGCAGCTCGTGGCCAAGGGCCACAACTTCCCGCACCTGACCCTGGTGGGCGTCCTCGACGCCGATATCGGGCTGACCTCCGGCGACCCGCGCGCGGCCGAGCGCACCTTCCAGCTGCTGCAGCAGGTCACCGGCCGGGCCGGGCGCGGTGAGAAGCCGGGCCGCGCCCTGTTGCAGACCTACCAGCCCGACCACCCGGTGATCGCCGCGCTGCTGTCGGGGGATTCGGAGCGCTTCTACGAGGAGGAGATCGGCGCCCGCGAAGCCGCGGGGCTGCCGCCCTTCGGCCGGCTGGCCGCCCTGATCGTCTCGGCCAACGAGCGCGACGTGGCCGAGGCGCACGGGCAGGCGCTGGCCCGCGCCGCCGAGCCGCCGGAGGGCGTGATGGTGCTGGGGCCGGCCGAGGCGCCCCTGGCGCTGATCCGCGGGCGCTACCGCTTCCGGCTGCTGGTAAAGACCGAGCGCGCCGTCGATTTGCAGACCTACCTGCGCGAATGGCTGGCACGCGGCCCGAAGATTCGCGGCAACGTGAAGGTCGCCATCGACGTGGACCCGCAGAGTTTCCTATAACGCTGGCGCGACGTTCGCTTGGGTAGCGTTCGATCCCCTGAGGAGTGCCCCACGTGCTGACCTACACCAAGAAGCCGGATTCGAGCGTCGCCGAGATCGTGGTCGACGGACAGATCACCGATGCGGACATGAACACCGTCATCACCGCCATGCAGGCCGACCTCGACAAGGGCGGCAAGATCAAGCTCCTGGAAGACGTCCGTGAGTTCAAGGGCATGGAGCCGGCCGCGTTCTTCAAGGACCCGCGCTTCGGCCTCGCCATGATGAAGGGCGTCAGCCACGTCGCCCTGGTGACCGACGCCTCCTGGCTGCGGATGATCGCCGACACCTTCGGCAAGGTTTCCCCGGCCCAGATCAAGACCTTCGACCGCGCGCATATCGAAGAAGCGCGCCAGTGGCTCGCCGCCGCCTGAGGGGCTGAATCGATTTCTGGGGACCAAATCCAGAGCGCCCGTCCCTCTCCCCCTTGTGGGGAGAGGTTCCCTTAGTGGGGAGAGGCTCGGGATGGTGGTGGTTGAGTGACCCTCAGCCGGTGGAGGCTGGCGGAGCCACCTCCAGCCTCCAACGCTTCCCCACACGTCCGACGGATCTCGGGCAGGCCCGGGATTCAATGAGGAGGAGGCCCACGTCGCGTTTCGAGATGCGCGAATCTGCTGTCACGGACGCGGCGCGGCGCACCGCCCGCGCGCTCAGTCCGCCTGCGCGGTCCGCGTCGTCTGGCGGCGGGCGGTCCAGCGGCCCGAGCAGAGCGAGGAGACCTTCCAGGTGCCACCGCCGCTCTGCGACTGGAGGCGGCCCGAGATGGCGCCCGAGGCGGTGCCGTTGGAGACGTTGAGGCCGACCGTGCCGTCGGGGCCGACGCGGCCGCTCACGCTGGCCGAACCGGAGGCCGACGCGAGGCGCACGGCCCCCTCCTGCACCGACACCGCGTAGGTATAGCGGCTGTCGCAGACCATACCGGTCTCGGTCACGAGTTCGACCGACCACGCTCCGTTGAAGTTTCCGCCGTCACGCGCGGCGGCCGGGATCATCGCGGGCGAGGACAGGCCGGCTCCGAGCGCCAGAACCACCACGAATTTGGTCATGCATCATCCTTCGGCAAACAGCGCCCGTGCGTGGCGCGGCCGCAAGGCGGCACGCCGACGTTCCAAGCAGACGATCGATTGAGAGTGCGTCGAGCATACCCGCCGAAGCGGCAAGATTGTGACAGACGCCGCAATCCCATGACGAGACGTATGTCTCAAACTGCCTGAACAGAGCACAACAGGCCGAAAGCCTGGCCTTTATCGATCGTAATACAGCTGCAAAGCTTCCCGATCGCGGGTGATCGGGAGGGCGAGCAGCGCCAACACGCGGGCCTTGTCCGGCGAGAGGTCGTCGGCGAAGACGGCGCCGGCCGCCCGAAGCGTGCTGCCGCCGCCCTTGAAGCCATAGACCGGGAGCGCCCGGCCATGAGGCACCTGGCTCGCCACCACGATCATGACCCCGGCGGCGATCGCCTCCACCACTGCGTCGTGGAGGGCCTCGTTGACATTGCCGAAGCCGTAGGCGGCGATCACCACGCCCTCGGCGCCATCCGCCACCGCGTGGCGGAGTTGGCGCCCGTCGCTGCCCGCCGCCATGGCCACCAGCGCGACCCGCGCGAGCCGGTCCGGCAGCGGCAGGGTCTGGCGGCGCAGGGACTGGCGGGTGAACACCACCCGGTCCGGATCGACATGGCCGAGGAAGCCGGCCTCGCCGGAGTTGAAGGTCTCGACGTTGTGGGTGTGGGTCTTCCGCACGTCGCGGGCGGCGTTGATGTTGTGGTTGAGCGTGACCGTGACGCCCATGCGACCTGCGCCCGGGGCCAGGATCTGGCGCACGGCGCTGAGGAGGTTGCGCGCGCCGTCGGCATCGGCATCCGACGCGTTGCGCTGGGCGCCGACCATGACCACCGGCTTGTCGCTCTTGAGCGTCAGGTCGAGGAAGTACGCGGTCTGGTCGAGGGTGTCGGTGCCGTGCAGGACGATGGCGCCGGCGATCTCCGGCCGGTCGAGCAGCCCCGCCACCGCGCGGCTGAGGTCCGGCCACAGGGCCGGGCCCATATAGGCGCTCGGCACGTTGGCGAATTCCACCACCTCGATCGCGGCCCAATCGGCGAGACCCGGCACCGCGGCGGCGAGATCGGCCCCGGTCAGGGCCGGGACCGGCGCCCCCGTGACGGGATCGTTCCGCATCGCGATGGTGCCGCCGGTGGCGACGATGGCGATGGTGGGTCGCCCTGCTCTGACGGAGCGCTCGGCCATGATACGGCGCCGGTTAGTCGGTGAGCGCGCGCGCCTCTTCCGGCAGCATGATCGGGATGCCGTCGCGGATCGGGTAGGCGAGGCGGGCGGAGCGGCTGACCAGCTCCTGCCGGGCGGCATCGTATTCCAGGGTGGTCTTCGTCAGCGGGCAGACGAGAAGCTCGAGGAGCTTGGGGTCGACGCGTGTGGCCTCGACGGGGCTCGGGGTGTCATCGGCCATCTGGGGCGTATCCTTCGCGGGAGAAAACTACTGGAGCGTGGGCTCGGAGCCCGACCCGCGCACCAACTCCATTTCGGTCACCGCGATCAAGACCTCGGCCCGGGTCTTGAGGTCGGCGGCCTCCAGCATGGCCTGCTTCTCGCGGGCGCCGAACGGGCTCATCATGCAGAGCGCGTTGACCAGCGCCTCGTTGGGCGCCTCCTCGATGCCGGCCCAGTCGACCTTGAGGTCGTTGACCTCGACGAAATCGCGCAGGGCCTTCAGCACGCCCTCGCGGTCCACCGCCTCCTCGCCGGCGCGCGGCTCGAAATCGGAGGCGAAGTCGTCGTACGAGACCTGGCAGCGGCGGTAGCGCGTGGTGGTGGCCAGCTCGCTCTCCATTCGGAACCGGGCGATGCCGGTGAGCGAGATGAGATAGCGCCCGTCACCGGTCTCGGCGAACTGGGTGATCCGCCCGGCACAGCCGACGCGGAACAGCTTCGGGGTCATGGGCGACGCGCCGGCCTCCACGTCCGGCTGGATCATGCCGATGATCCGGTCGGTGCGCAGGGCATCGTCGATCATCGCGAGGTAGCGCGGCTCGAAGATATTGAGCGGCATCTGTCCGCGCGGCAGCAGCAGCGCACCGGGCAGGGGAAAGACCGGGATCACTCCGGGGCAGTCGGCCGGTCCCTTGTAGCCCGCATGCGTGCTCATCGCGTCCCCCCGCCGTTGCTTGGCTGCCTCACGCGAAGACCAGCGTCGACAAGCGCCGCCGCCCGCGAATCGAGGCCTTGTCCATGAGGCCCCAGGCCTCGAAGAACGTGAGCAGCTGCTTGCGCGCCGCGCCCTCGTTCCATGTCCGGTCCCGCCGCTCGATCTCGATCAGCTGGTCCACCGCCTCGTCGCGCATGTTGCGGCCGTTGAGGCCGAGCGCGAGGTCGAAGCGGGCCTGGAAATCGTTCGGATCGGCCTCGATCCGGGTCTGGAAGCTGCCGAGGTCGCCGAGCGCGGCGGCCTGCTCGGCCAGTTCGATCGCAGCGCGCACGCTGGCGAGCCCCGCATGGGAGGCCTTGTCGGCCGGCGCCATCTCGACCAGTTGCTTGGCGTTCTCGATATCGCCGGCGTCGAGCTGGATCTTGGCGAGCGCCGCGATCGCGTCGACGTTCTCGGGCTCCTCGGACAGAACGGCGGCGTAGAGCTGCGCGGCCTGGGCCACGTCGCCGGTGCCGAGAAGCGCCTCGGCCTCGGACATGGCCTGCTCGATCGGGCTCGGACCGGCCGGGCCGGCGAGGCGCGTGATGAACTCCTTGATCTGGGCTTCCGGCACGGCGCCCATGAAGCCGTCGACCGGCTGGCCCTTGTCGAAGGCGATCACGGCCGGGATCGACTGGATGCCGAGCTGGCCCGCGATCGAGGGATGCTCGTCGATGTTCATCTTGACGAGCTTCACCTGGCCTGCGGAGGCCGCCACCACCTTCTCCAGCACGGGCGCGAGCTGCTTGCACGGGCCGCACCACGGGGCCCAGAAATCGACCAGCACCGGCTGGTGCATCGATTCCGCGATGACGTCCTGGCGAAAGCTCGCCGTGGTCACATCCTTGGTGGGTTCGCCCGGCATCGGCGCATCGTTCAGCATCACGTCCTCGAGGCCTTGGTTTGGATCGATGGAGGGCCGGGTCTGTCCACCCATCGCCTCCCGCGTCAAGAGCAAGAGATGGGAACTCCGCGCGTCTGGACCAGAGCGGCAGCCTGCAGGCCCTGCCCCCGCCCCGACGACGCGCCCGGAGGCCGGGCCCTTAACGCGCCGGCGCGCTTCCGCCCGCCGTCTCGTCCGGCGCCTTGGTATCCGTCACGAAGACGCCCTGGTAGGTGCCCTTGGCGGCGTTCGCCTCGCAGGTGATCGCGGTCTTGCCCGGCTGCGGCGTGCTGAAGGCGCAGGAGCCGACCGCCACCAGGGGGCCCTGGACCACGCCGTCCTTCGTGGTCTCGCTCGGGATCACGAGGTTGATCGGCTGAAGCGGATCGGTCTCCTCGGTGCGCTCCTGCTGGGCGCCGTTGCCGCTGAAGCTGAGGGACCGGCCCTCGGCCGCGAAGTCGAAGCTCGTGCGGTTGCGCGAGACCGTGTTCATCAGCGTGTTCTTGCAGGTCGCCGACACGTCCTTGCCGGCGATCACGAGCTTCTCGCAGCGACCCTCGAGCTTGACGGCCGTCTGGGCGAAGGCGGGCGCGGCCGCGATCAGCGGCAGGGCGGCGAGGACGAGGCGGGCAGTCGAGAGCAGCATCATGACTCCGATGTAAGGCTGGGTTGCGATTCGTCGAGGGTCTGCGGCGGCGCGCCAGGTGCGCTCAGGCCGGGAAGCGCCGGGCGCGGTCGTTCGGCGCGTCGAAGTCGAGGGCCGGCCCGAGGGGCACGATGCCGGTCGGGTTGATGGTCGGGTGGCTCTCGTAATAATGGCGCTTGATGTGGGTGAGGTTCACCGTGCCGGCGACGCCCGGCAGCGCGTAGAGATCGCGCAGATAGTTCGACAGGTTGGGATAGTCGGCGATGCGCTGCCGGTTGCACTTGAAGTGCCCGACATAGACCGCATCGAACCGCACCAGGGTGGTGAAGAGGCGGATGTCGGCCTCCGTCAGCCGGCTGCCGCAGAGGTAGCGGGCGCCGTCGAGCCTTGCCTCCAGGGCGTCGAGTTCGGCGAACAGGGCGGTGAAGGCCTCGGCATAGGCATCCGGCTCGGTGGCGAAGCCCGCCTTGTAGACCCCGTTGTTGACGGCATCGTAGCAACCCCCGTGCGATTGCACATGCAGCAATCCGCGGAGTTTGGCAGTGGAGCACACACCCATAAAATCGGAGCATCTAGCGTACTCCTACATACGCATGAGCACGGAGAAGCAGATTACCGGCGACAGCCTTCGCCGCCAGTTGGACATGAGCCGGGAGTGGGCGGAACGACATAATGTCGCACTCGATGGCAGTCTGCGCGACATCGGCATCAGTGCGTTCAAGGGACGCAACCGCACCGACGGAGCGCTGGGTCGCTTTCTCGAAATGGTTGAACAGGGCCGCATCCGCAGGGGCAGTTACCTACTTGTGGAGAGCCTCGACAGGTTGTCGCGTGATCAGGTGCTGGAGGCGCTGAGCCTGTTCCTTGAGATCATCCGCGCGGGCATCACCATCGTCACCCTTGGCGATGACCAGATGTACAGCCAGGAGACGGTTGGTAACGACTGGAGCAAACTCATCATCTCGCTCACCATCATGGCCCGCGCGCACGAGGAAAGCCTGCGCAAGAGCCAGCGTATGGCGAAGTCCTACGAGGCGCGGCGTGCACAGTATGCGGAGGGCGGCTACGGCTTCACCCTCAGCGCGCCGGGTTGGATCGATGCCACCAAGGTGGGACGAGGCAAGTACGAGTTCGTGCTGAACGAGCATGCACCCACTGTGCGTCGTATCTTCGAGATGGCTGCCAGCGGCATGGGGCAGATGGCCATTGCCCAGGCGCTCAATGCTGAGGGCATCCCCCCGTTCAAACAGAGCAGCAGCGGTTGGTACTCGGGCATGGTTGGCCGAGTGATCAACGGCAGAGACACGCTGGGTGAGTTTCAGCCCAACAAGGAGGGTCCCAATCGGGTCAACATTCCGGTCGGCGAACCAATCCTCGGCTACTTCCCAGCGGTAGTGAGCCACGATCTATGGCAGCGGGCGCAGCAGCAGAAGCGCCCCTATCACGGCAGCGGTGGGCGCAAGGGCAGCCTGTTCAGCAACCTGTTCACCGGCATGTGTCGCTGCGAGCACTGCCGCGATGCCATGAACATGCACCACATCACGCGCAGGCGCGCCGAGGAATATGGCCTCCAGCACTACATCACCTGCGGCAACCGCAAGCGCGCACGCGGCTGCCCTCAGCCTGCAAAGTTGTTTCAGTACGATCCGCTGGAAGCAGCCATTCTGGACAACGTGCGTGAGTTTCGTCTCAGCGACGTGCTTCGGGAGCGGCAGGCTACGAACCCGCTGGATGCGCTCAACGAGCAGATTGCGGCGATCCGCCATCAGATCGAGGACATCCGCAAGCGCGAAGCACGGCTACTGGATCAGTTGGAGGAAGCCGACGGCGACACCGCCGAAATCAGGCAGCGTCTTGCACAGCGCAAGGCCCAACGAGCCGACTTGGAAACTGCCGTGGCTGGCTTGGAGCGCCAGAAGGCAGATGCTGAGATGACGCTGACCGCACAGAGCATCACGGAGGATGAAATCGACCGCATGCGCGCGGAGTGGAAAACGGCGGACAAGAGCACCGTGTACATGCTCCGCGCTCGCACCAACGCCGCACTGCGCACGTTCATCGACGCCATTACGTTCAACAGCGCGCACAACATGGTAACGGTGATTGTAATGAACGGCCTGCGTGCGTACAGGTTTGAGGACTACAAGTTATCCGGGCATTTCGATCTCACCAGCCAACTCGGTGACAGTGCGCTCGGGATGATCGACCCCATCTCGTTCACTGCGGATGGCATCACGGGCGCTTCTGTACCCGAGGAGGAAGAGCGGCTGAAACAACTGCTCAGCCGCTCGTAACGTTTAACTCCGCGTCAGTCCGAGGAGCCGGCCAGCAATTGGTCGGCTCTTTCTGTTCCGAACGCCTGTACGAAGCCCGCATACAACTCGGCGAACAGCGGGTTCGCATGGTCCAGATACTGCGCTTCGTTGAAGATGCGCTGCTTGCGCGTGCTCTGCTGGCTCAGCACCTGATCGATGATGTCGGCTTCCTCGTCCGTGGCCCTCACCCAGATGTCCTTCTTGTAGGTGATCACTGGTGCTGCGGGCAGCACGATATCCGAGAACGTGTGGGTCTCGGGGTCGTACACCTTGTACTCGAATGTCCGGTGGGGCTTTTCACCCTCCCAGCCCTGCACTTCAATAAGGGTGCAGTTCTGCGGAAACACGCTGGTTGCTTCCGCGTAGATGGCCTGGGTGATCAAGCCGAGGTTGGTACGCAGGCACACCACCTTGATGCTGCCAGGCTGGAAAGTGCCCTCAGCGCGGCTGTAGTCGTACCAGTCCACACCATCGCTCTCGCGCTTGCAGAAAATGGTACCGGCTGGCACCAGAGGAAAACCCTCTGGGCTAAGCACAGCATCCTTGGTGTACGGCACCCAATTGCCGTGATTAATGATAGTATAATTCATATTAAACGTACCCCACTGTGTACCAATTCCCGTAACTGTCCTGCTTTTGTAGATACCTCCAGCGCATACCGAAGATCATCTGCTGACTGTTTGTGGCAAGTCCCGACGCACGCGATGTAACCACCGCACCACCATAGGGCTCAGAATACGAATAGTTATTATTCCAATCGTTGTTGAGGTCACCGGCCAGCGTCATACGAATATCGATGATTGGGTTGCACCAACTGCGAGTGACCACACGCTCAAGATCGCTGGCATCTACCTGCGCGCGTAGTGCTGCACCATCCCAGCCGAGGTAAACTTTGTTGTTTCCCTGGTATGCACCACCACTCTGCTGCACCGGGATGAAGCCCAGAGTACCCTGGCGAGTTTCTGCCCATTCCCGTGCGCGGGTTTCGATGCGGCTGTTGATATCGCCCATCTGCGACGTCCAGATCGACCCATCCGCCTTGAACTGGTGGGTTTCACCCGAACCGTTGGGGGTGAGTGAGATGCCACCCCACTCACGAACATTCATGTCCCAATAGCGAACGTTCGGGTAGTGCAGGCGAAGCGTTGGGTACGCCCCCTGGATTTCGAGGGTACCTGTCATGGTGTCGCCGGTCTTGGAGACACGAGAGCCAGCCTGACCCGCCGCGTGCGCGTATGCGCGATCCTCGATGCGAGTGTTGAGGTCACCAAACTGCTTGGTCCAGACAGCACCACCAGTGTTCACGTAAAAGAAGTTGTCGCCATTGTCTCCGTTCTGAAGGATCGTATTGCCACTGCCGTCAACCACCCACCGAGCACGCAGAACACCGCCACGAACGATATCGATGGCAGCAGCGTTGAACGACGGGATGTTATTGACGTTCTGCTGGGTGCCCGTCGCCTTGTTGAAGTAGTTGGCCGCGGTGTTGGCATTGGCTTCGTCGCGACGGTTTGCCGTGCGATCCTCGATGCGCTGATTGAGGTCACCAAACTGCTTGGTCCACAGTGAACCATCGCGGTTCAAGCGCATGCGCGCATCGCCGTTGTCGCCGTTGCGGAAGTACAGGTTGCCATCGCTGGCAGCCATAATGTTCCAGTGCTCAAGCCCGCCGTAGAACAGGCTAAGGCTGGGCTGCACATTAGCGTAGGAACTACCGCCGTTGATGTAGAGACCACCATTCGCGGCGGCTCCGGTCTTCGCCATGTAGTTCGCCGAGGTGTTGGCGTTGGCACTGTCGCGGTATGCTGCGCCGCGTGCTTCGATGCGAGTATTCAGATCGCCAAGTTCAGCAGTCCAGAACTTGCCATCGTCGCCTACGCGAGCCTTCCAGCCGCCATCTGCACCTAGGAAGCCGATAAGGCCGCTGTTGTTGTGGATGAAGCGAGTACCCTCGTCGCTGTCACGCATCTCGATGTAGGATGCATTCCCACCCTCGCCGACAACGACACGACCATTCGCGCGAACTGCGCCTACCGCGTGCACATCGCCAGCCGCCTCAACGCCACCGTTGAAGATCTGGAAATTACCGTCGTCGTTGAGACCAGCGTACTTGTACGCGCTTGCCGGACCGCTGCGAAAACGCAGGTTGCTGGTACCACCGTCCGAGTAGATGTAACCCTCACCGGTGAGGGCTGGCAGCAAGCCGTTGAAACGCGGCTGGCTGTTTACAGTGACCTTGGTGTTGGGATCGAAATCATCGCGCTTCCACACCTGACTGCCGTTCACGAACAACTGTGAGCCGGGCATCTGGTAATTGCTGCCGTCATAGTAGAGGTAGCGACCACCGTTCTGATCCTGACGACCCAGGAAAATTACGCCGCTCTTGTCACCACGATGCGAAGTGATGTCACCGGAGAACACTGCACCGGCAAGGTTGGCCTTGAGGTCCGGGTTGAAATTACCAGTGGTCCAGATGGTGCCGCCCGTGCCGGTCTTGAGCGTGAAGTCCTCAATGGCTCCATCGCTGGGACGACGCGAACGGAACAGCCAGTCATTGCCACCGCCCACGTTCCTGCTGCTGTAGATGTTCTTGCTGCGGAATGTGGTTGCCGCTGCGCCTGTGTCCTCCAGCGTGAGGATGGCATCGCCATCCTTAACGATGCTCACGCTGTCCTTGAAGAACCTGCTGCCCACGCTCTGGTGCAGGAAGTTTGCGCCATCGCAAACCACCGTGACTACCTGACCGACTACGATTTCACCGGGGCTAAGTGCGCTGCCATCTGCACGCAGAATGCTGCGAGTACCAAGGCCGTTGATGTTGATTGTAGCAGCGCCCGTGTTGGTGGCGTTAGCGAAGAAGCGATACACTTCGCCCTTCACGTAACCTTCGGGCACCTGCGTATAAGTAAGCACGTAGGCGTTTGCCGATCCAGTGCTGGATACCATAGCGTTGCTACGGTCAAACGAGCGCTTGGTTGCGCCCATGAGCGCACGAACCACACCACCAACCTGAGAGGGCAGAATGCCAGAGGGGAAGCCGCTCGGATCGGGCTGAGTATTGCTGCTGTCTGCTTCACTCCAACTGGAGTTAGTTAGATCTGCCATCTTTCACCATTTTCTTATTGTTGTTGGAGGCTCTGCTATTTACCGCAAAGCCCCGTATGACCTTATTTCTTCTTCTTCTCGTCTGCTTCCGCAATGCTACGTGCGAGGTTTGCCACTGCTTCGCGCTCTGCCGCCGCCAGTCCCGGCGCTGCGGCGTAATCCACCAGCGCCTGCACGCTCTTGGCCACACCACCACGCTGCACCTGTGCACGGGGCAAACCGGCCACGATGCTAACCACGGTTGGGTTGGTGAGGAGGAAGTCTGCTGCCTTGGTGGCCACACCACCGGCAGCGGCTGTTGCGATGTTGCCCAATGCCAGCGTGGCCTTGCCGGTCATCGCTGCACCACCGATAGCGCCGATACCCGCCAGTCCAGCCTTCACCGTCTCGATGTTGCTGGTGTTGCTGCCGTTCACGCTCTTTCCGTAATTGCGCATGTTGCCAGCGATGCGAGCCAAGCGATCCAGATCACTGCGGTAGGCTTCGTTGGCAGTGCCATCGACAGTGCGCTCTTGGCTTCGGGGCTCATGGCGTTCCAGCCCTTGAGGAACTGGGTGCTGCTGAAGCCGTCGCCCTTGGGGTTGCCCAGGCGCTGCACGGTTGCGGCAGTGAACTGGTCCCAGGCTTCGTTGCCCTGGCCCTGAACGATCTGCCTACGAGCAGCCGCGATCCTGTTGCCGCCCTTCTCCACGCCCTTGAGCATGTTCGTCAGTACGTCTTCATCCACTTGAGCCTTGAGGATGGGCGCTAGGTTCTCCTTCACGTTGGTGGGGCTGCCCTTGGCTACACCGGCCTTGTAGGAGGCATCTGCTGCTTCCCAGGCTGCACGAGCACCATTGCCCGCGTTGTCTGCCGTGGCAGCCATCTCAGCGGTGAGTGCATCGTACATGCGACCCAGGTAGCCCTTCTCCGCTGTGTTGCTGCTCTCGCGGAGCATGCCACCCACCTGGGTGCGGGCTGTCTTGAGGCTGTCGAAGGTTGCGCCGTTGCTGATGTCCTCGTTGATCGCGCGCACCCTGCGCACTGCTGCGCCGAGTTCGCTGCCGTGGGTTTCGCGACCGAACGCGCTGAGGCCCTGGTGTTCCGTGGCCAACTCGTATGCGAGGTTGGCGATGTGATTGCCCTGTGCGGGCTGAGCACCCGTGAGTGCACCCACCTGGGTGTACTGCTGATCCGCTGCCTGGGTGAAACGGGTCTGCGCGTCACCGGCTGCGGCCTTAAGCGTGTTGCCCACTTCCTGAGCCGTGCCGGGCATGGCTTGGGGATTGGTGCTACTGGCGATGCCGCTGATGATGCGGTCGTTCTCCGCAGCCATGCGCTCACCTGCGCTAGTGCCTGCCTTACCCAACTGGCCGCCCAACACAGGCACAGCGCTGACGCCGCGCTCCACGTACTGCGTGGGAGCATTTCCCGTCACCATGCCCACGCTGGGCTCCATGCCGATAGCGCGCATGTCCGTTACTGCTGCGGCTGCTTCCGGCGTACCGAAACCAAGGCTGCGCCCGGCGTACTTGGCAGTGCCGATGAGAGCGCGGCCAGCACCCTCACCGACTGCGTTGGCTCCAGCCGTAATGGCTGCGTCGGTCAGTTGCTCACCCGTGCTGCGGGTGTCGTTGTTGCCGTAGTACCAGTTGATGCCGCGCTGTGCGGCTTCACGAGCAGCCGTACCGCCAGCGGCAGCACCAGCCATGGCTCCTGCTGGAACCGCGATTGGTGCACCGGGACCAGCGGCAGCGCCTGCGAGACCACCACCGGCAGCACCGAGGCCGCCACCGATCATCTCAGCGATCATGGGCGCAGCACCCGCGATGTCACCCAGTGAGGGCATCCAACCCGGATTGTTGTACTTCTGCCATTCGCCCTTTTCGTTCTGGTACTGGAAGTTGTCTCCCTGGTACGGCATTGCAGTGGGGTAGTGCTTGCGCAGCGCAGCCAACTGATCCTCAGGCTTGCTGAGAGCATCAACCTCGAAGCGAATGTTTGCCGGAGCCTCGGCCTTGTCGTTCCACTTGAACTCGGGAGCCGCAGCAGGCTTGGCCTGGGGAGAGGTGTTCTGCACGGGAGTGGCCAGCGCACCGAATGGGTTGGCTGTTTCACTCTGAGTTAGAGGCTGAGCCTGAGCAGGGGCTACGGGTTCAGCAGGCTGTACCGGGGTAGCAAGCGCTCCGAATGGGTTGCCCTGGCTGCCGGGAGTGCTGCCGATGACCTGAGCGGTCTGCACAGGCGCAGCCACAGGTGCGATGGGTGCTGCCGGTGCCACGGGTGCAGCCGGGATAGCACCACCGAGAGCGCGCATGGTGAGCGCGTCGGCCTGGGCCTTGTCCGCACTGGCCAACTGAACCGGTGCGGCCTCGGGCCTGCTGTTGCTGGGACCGCCAAGGGCAATCATGCCAGCCAGTGCGTCCGGGGGCATACCGAAGTTGCCAGCGTTCTGCGTGATTTCACGGACCGATGGAGCGGGACCAGCAGGGGCAGCGCCACGACTACGGGGCGGCTCGCCAACAGGAGCCTGGGCATTTTGCGCGGTGATCGCTGCAATCTGCTCTGGACTGATCGTTCCCATCTGACCGGCGAAGCGGATGCCATCACCCAGTCGAGCACGAGCCACCGCACCAGCGTTGGCGGGAACCTCGTACTGCTTGGTCCAGATATCGTTACCGGCCCGCACGTCATCGCCAGCGGCCAGCAGCGCCTTGAGCACATGCTTGTGGCTACCGTTGAGTTCGTTGCCGATGTGGCTGATCTGGGCGCGCGGGTCATTCCACGATGTGCCCATGCTCTCAGCAGTGCGACGCAGGGCCGTTGCTCGACCCTGGTTCCACTGCCCCATGCCGATGCTGTCGGAGCCGTCGCGACCATCACCGGGATTGATCGCGTTGGGGTTCAGTTTCTCGCCGCTCTCACCAATCATGGAGCCCACCGCACCCGCAGCAGTACCGGGTGCAACACCAAGTTCTAGGAACTTGTTGTAGAGCATGAGTGCGTTGGGGCTTATGTTCTTAGCCATTCTTGGTGTGGCCTTTCGTTTTTCTTATTAGTTAGTTCTTCTGGAAGACCTGGCCGTTATACTCGAACCTGTCTCCAGGCTTGAGTGCTGCGAAACCGGGATCGTTGGGGCTGTTGAACTTGGGCACACCAGCGGGAGCGCGAGGCGCAGCAGGTGCAGCAGGTGCAGCAAGAGCACCACCACCACCCAGGGCCGGGGCACGAGCAGCGGCAGCAGCCGCGTTCTGCTCACGCTCGATTTCAGCCGGGCTCTTCCACGGGCTGTGCAGTTCGGCGAGGTCCGGCACCACCATGGTGGGATCGATACCGCCAATCTTGCCAGCAAGTTTGCGCTGGTTGTCGCGCTGTGTCTCGTAGGTCTTGCGCTGATCCTGATACTTGCCATCCATGTTGCGAAGGATCTTCTCCTTGTTCTCGGGGCTCATGCCACCGCCTGTAAGAGCCTGATTGATGGCGCTGACCATGCCGTCGGGCAGGCTCTGCGTCTTGGTGCTCAGGGTCGCGATTTCGTTCTGTGAGACCACGGAGCCTGGATCGTTCAACTTGTACCAGTCCAGCACCAACTGAGCAGTGCCCAAGCCGCTGTTGTCCTTGTAAGCACGGTCAAAGCCTGCACGAATGTTGCTGGCAGCGAGGAACTTCTTGTTGTACTCGTTGGCATTCCAAGTTGCGTTCATGTCTTTGGCGCGGTCATCGAACGTCTTCTTGTCCCCACTCGCGTCCTTGGCGGCCTGCTCCTTCATGCGCAGGTCGCTTTCGTTGTTCTGCAACAGCAACTTGCTGGGCAGTTCACCAGCGCTCTTGGCTGCGCTTTCGGCCTGGGCAATCTGGCCCTTGCCAGCCGCATAGCCCGGCATGGGCACGGTGTTGCCATCAGCACCGAGGAACAGGCCCTGGCTCACGGCCTGCTTCTCCCAGGCCAAGGCGGCTTCGCTGTGCTGCTTGGCAACGTCATCGTAGCCAGCCGCACGAGCCTTCTGCGCCATCTGATTGTGCTGGCTGATGCGGGCCATGATCTGGCTGCCAACGTCACCACCATTGGCCTGCGGTGCTGTTGGGCCTCCCTGGGCCGCAGGACCCTGTACAGGGGCCACGGGGCCAGCCGGAGCACCGGGAGCGGCCTGGGGCGGCCTTGGCCCTGCTGGGGCGGCCTGGGGCGGCTGCATAGCCGGGGGCTTGATGTCCATGGGAGCGCCGGGGGCAGGAACCTGACCCGGCACAGCGGGAGCACCGGGGGCAGGAGCGCCGGGCGCGGGTGCACCAGGGGTGGTGTTGATGGCGGTACTGCCAGCGCCGTTGGGGTTCACGGTGCCGTTGAAGGCGGCGCGGGCAGCAGCCTGCTGCTGGGCCTGCTGAGCCTGGATTTGATGTAGCACCGTGTTCGCGCCCATATTTCCGATTTGCGCCTTGAGGTACTGACGCTTGAGGCCGTCATCCTTCGAGCCGCTGTAACTCTTGGAAAACGAGTTCATGCCCTCGCCCAGCGCACCCAGGAAGTTGTTCGGGGTGTAGGAGGGACCGCCTGCCTTCATCATGCTGCCGCCCAGCGCGATGAGGCCCTGACCGAGCCTACTGCGCTTCTCTGGATCGTTGAGACCCAGCATGCTGAGGAAGCCGCCCTGATCGGCAGCGGGTGCGCCTGTGGCACCAGGGGCAGCGCCGTTGCCATTGCCACCGCCCAGTCCGAGAATGTCGAGAAGTCCCATAGTTTGCTCCCGTTACTTGGCCATGAGACCAGCAATGGAGCCGATTGCTCCGGTCGCCTGCGCCATGTTGTTTGTGTAGATCGGCTTTGTCTGTGTGCCGCTGGTGTTGTTGAAGCCGCCGCCGTTGAGGATGTTGGCCTGATTGATGAGGCCGGTCCAAACAGCGTTCTGCTCGGCGTTCCACTTGTTGATGTCGTCCTGCAGGAACGCACCCTCACGAGCCTGCTGCGCCTGACCAACACCAAGCAGAGCCTGACTGTCGGCGTAGTCGTTAGCGCGGAGTGAACCGGCCATGCCTGCGGCCTGCAACTGCTGAGCAACCTGATTGTTGTTCATTGCAGTCTGACCGTTAGCAGAGTTCAACTGAAGACCAGCATTGCTGATTTGGTTCGCGAAGTCCTGGTTAGCCAAGTTGGCACCAGTGTTCATTGCACCAATGCGGTTCGTGGTGTCGTACTTGTAGAGGTCGCTCAACTGGTTGAGGTAACCCAGGTTGCTGCTCTGCTGAGCCACGGCCTGATTGCCCAACTGGTTGGCTGCGTTCAACCACAGTGTGCTTGCGCTGTTGCCGAGATTGCCCGCATTGAGCAGCGCGTTGTTATTCGTGGTCTGCTGCTGCGCGTCGATGTTGGCGATGTTCTGACTGGCGCTGATCTGGTTTTTCGCGATGCTGTCGGCGGTTCCCGCAACACCCGCCAGGGCGTTTAGGCGCTGGCTCTGCTGGGTGTTGTCGATGTTGGCCCAATTCTGGTTGGCGGCGATCGCGTTCTTGGTGGCGCTGTCCGAGAAGTTGCCGAGACCGGTCAGGGCAGCGAGGCGCTGAGCCTGCTGGCTGTTGTCGATGTTGGCCACGTTCTGGCTGGCAGCGATGCTGTTCTTGGCGATGGCATCCGAGGTGTTGCCTATGCCGGTGATCGCAGCCAAGCGCTGAGCCTGCTGGTTGCTGTCGATGTTCGCTGCGTTCTGGTTGGCCGCGAGAGCGTTCTTGGTGGCTGCATCGCTGGTGCTGCTGAGACCCGTGAGCGCAGCGAGGCGCTGTGCCTGCTGGGCCTGATCCGTGCTGCTGAGGCTGTTGAGCGCGTTCTGTACGTTGCCAACGTTCTGCTGGTACAGGTTGCCAATAGCGTTCTGCGCATTCAACTGGTTGGTGCGCTCGCTGTTATAGTTGTTGTACATCATGTTGCCGCTGTTGGTGGCCATTGCTTTCGCAGTGGCTTCCTCAGCGGTGTTGCGCAGGCTCGCGTATGCACCGGAACCCAGTCGGCCAGCCTTGGACATGGCGCTATCCACACCCGGAGCAACTTGATTGTTGAACTGGTCTACGAATGTCTGGTTGCTGTTCTTGATAGCCTGATCGATGTATGGATTGCTGTTCAGGTAATCGCCATTGGCTGTGCTCTGGAGCATGCTGCCCGCAGGGTTGCCGTTGTTGGCGAGATACGAGGCAAAAGCCTGCTGAGCCGGAAGTGCGCTGTTGTTGTAGCCGGTGGCTCCCTGGAAGCCTGCAAGAGCCGGGTTGTTGCCAGCAGTGCCCGCGAGGCCACGAGCCTGATCAAGGCTGCCGTTGGTGTAGCCGCTGGCGTTCTGGAAAGCCGACAGTGCCGGGTTGTTGCTGGCCTGGGTGGCTGCGTTCTGCGCAAGGCCGAGACCGCTGTTGGTGTAGCCGGTCTGCGCGCCGAAGCCGAACACAGCGGGGTTGAACCCTGCCATGCCTGCAAGCGTCCCAGCGCTGCCGCCAGCCGCGTTGGTGTAGCCGCTGGCGCTCTGGTAACCTGTAAGGGCCGGATTGGACGAGGCGGTCTGTGCGGCCTGCTGCGCGAGCCCCATCCCGGCGTTGGTGCCGGTGAGGCCGTTCTGCATCAGGGCGTTGCCCGCGTTGTTGTTGATCGTTGTTGCGGCCCCTGCCGTGGCGGCAACACCGGGGTTGTTCCACTGCGAGCCCGCAGCCAGTGCACCAGTGCCACCGAAGCCGTTGGCCAGTGCGCCGTTGGCTACCGCGTTCACCATGCCCGAGTACGGGTTGGCGCTGGGGTTCAGGCCCTGCTGTAGGTTCTCGTAGGTGTTCTTGGGCGTGCCATCGTAGGCACTGCCGGTCATCACGTTGCTGGCAGTGCCACCGGCCTGACCGATGAGGGGCGAGCCATTACGGGCAATCGCCTCCATGTTCGTGTAGGCGTCCTGGGTGGGCTTGCTCCAGTCGATCACCGTGCTGTTCGGGTACGGAGCCGGATTGCCGTTCTTGCGTGCAGCCTCAGCACTCGCGTACAGATCAGCGTAGTATGGCTGAGCGCCACTCCACGGCTCGGTCTTCTGGTTGCTTGTTACGGTCTCCGTGCGTGTCTGGGTTCCCATGCTTAACCTGCAATTCTTTTAATTAAATTTGTGGATTGAAAATCGTATCCAAGCGGACGCAACGCCCGCTCCCATCCACGCCGACCGCTTAGGATGATGCTTGTGCAGCCTTGATCTGCTGCCCACTTCTCAACTACTGGGCCTGCAACATGCTCGATTTCGTTGAGGTCGCCAGCACTAAGGAAGATGAAGAGGGTTTTGCTGAAAGGGTTTGTGTTAATCTGCGTGACACCTGCGCTGTTGGCGGTGCGCCACAACTGATAGTCGCCTTTCACAAGGCCAGCGATCAGCACTGCTTCATTCACTCTGCCGTCGCCGTGTGCGACGGCTTCTAACAGCAACTCGCGGCACTCAAGATAATCGGCTAGGACGGCTTCAAGACCTGTACTGCAAAATTTAACGTTCAAACTGCCACCACGTATCTAAATGTCCGATCTGCTTGAGCGTTGTTGCGATGCGTGATGGTGAACGTACCGGGACCGTAGGCGCTCACGTAGCAAGCACCTGATGCCATCTCTGCTGCCGCTGTTGCGGTCTTAGCGCAGAGTGAAACGGCTGCGTCGAAGCCGCTCTGTGCCACCGTGACCACCGTAGTTGTGGTGTTAGTAGCCAGGGTGACTTCGCCCTTGATATTTGTCTTGCGCTCCAGGCGATTGCACTGGTCAATCACCTGACGGAGCGTTCCATCCGCACGAGTACTCATGCGTTTATTTACCTGAGGCCCGTGGGAACCGCGTCGATTTCCACGCCCATGGCCTGGCTCCACCCGCCGCTGATGGTGATGCGGTAGCGGTGATAGCGAGCATCACTGCGCAGGGGGCACCAGCCGTTGATGTTGATGGGAGAGGTGGTGCCGTAGTTGGTGTTTGCCTGGGGAGTGACCTTGCCGCTTACCTGCACCGAGACATCCGCTCGGCCATGCACCTTGGGGCTTGCGCCTCGCACCAATGCTCGGTCGCCCTTCACGCCCTGGATTTGCTGCGCCAGCATGGCTGCGGTTGGGTATTCGCCGGTCTCGATGGTGGCCAGCATGTTGGAACCAGAGAACGAGTATACCTTGCCGCTCTCATCCATGGCAGCCAGGAACGCACGTCCACCGCTCCATACGGTGCTATCCAGGGATGCTGGCACGGCTTCGATACTGCCGTAGCGATCCAGCGCAGCCAGTGTCTCTGGAAGGCTGAGGCTGTTGAACAGGAACTGCACCGTGCTGTTGCCGGTGCTCCATGTGCCGGTGTCGTAGTTGAAGATCAGGAAGTGATCCGGCTTGAGGTCGTAAGCGTCCACGCTGGCATAGAGCCAGATCACCAACTTGTTCAGCGGGTCGATGCTCACGGTCATACGGTCGAACGCGGCTTGGTTACTGTCCGCCTTGAACCAACTGTCTACCTTGCCCTTACCGATGGCGTTGAGCCTGTCGTTCTCCATCATGTAGAAGCCATCTTCTCCGTAGAAGAAGATTTTACCGTCTGCGGAAATCACGCTTTGCGGGATTGCGCAGCCTTTGTTCTGGTAGATGGTCTTGAATTCGAAGATTGCTGGCGAGCCCACATAGACCATCTTCACGATCTGGCTCTTGAGCAGGATGGTGCCTTCTTCGCCACCGATCACGGCCTGCACAGGTCCACCGCCCAAGATGTCTTGAAAGTCCGCCTGCGTGGTGGCTGAGAAATTCCAGTCCATGGGATTGCCGATGGCGCTCCAACGCACTCGATACGGCACTGCGCCGTCAAAGGCGTCGAAGGTATTTCCGACGAGTACGAAATCGCGCAGCGTGGTCACGTATCGTGCCTTCACCAGCGAGGTGAGGTCCGAGAAACGTGTGCCCTTGGTGGCGTCGATGTACTGGGGATTGTCGCTGTAGTTGGTACCCACCACGAGGCCATAAGCCTCAGTGAAGCGCCAGCCTTCAATCTCAGCGGTGTTGTATCCGGCTGGGCGGCTGATGTCGGTCCAGTTCTGAGTGCCAGGGTCCAGCGTGAACAGGTTGGTGCGCGAAGCCGCATACACGTGAGCGTTGCGGCCATTGTCCAGCAGCGAGATAGCCGCGTAGGGGCGACTGGGCAGCGAGGTAGGCGAGTACTGCTGCGGGCTCGGGAATGGCTTGTAGAACGCACCACTACCGGGGATCACGTTGTGTGCGCGTGTCACACCCGGATTGTTCAACGCGGGCTGGTCAGGAAGCCACTCGCCGAATGGCACGTTGAGGCTGGGAAGGCTCATGCGAACCTCCGTGTCTGGAGCGTGCTGCCGCTGAAGGAGCCGCGTGCGTGGTCCGTGTTGAGGTTGCCCAGCGCAGCCGCGAGCAATGTGCCGTATGCCGCCTGCTTGTCCTGGTCCTGTGCCCAGATCGCGTATTCCAGCAGCACCCCGTAGAGGTACACATCCGGGAACGTGGCCAGCAGCCAGTTGGTGGGAGCGGTCTCGGAGAGCGCAGGCACTCGGGCGTAGTAGGTGAGGCCCACAACGATATCCGCAGCCGGACGGCTCTGGAGCCGAACCGTGCTGCCCACGATCGCATACTGATCGGTGTCGCCGGGCTCAGCATTGAGGCTGTCGATGCTGGCCAGGGTCAGGGGCTTGTGATTGACCTTGAGTGAACGACCCTCTTGGAAGTCCACGGGAAGTGGGAAACTCGCTGCGCCCGTGGCTACAGGGATTTCCACATAGCGCTCAGCCAGCCGGTGCTTCACGGTGCTGGCGAACTTGGTCTCAGCCAGCGCAATCAACGTGGCATTGGGTAGGTCCGAGCGGGTGGTGTAGTCGGCTAGGGCAGCCCTCAGTTCAACGATGTTCGCCAGTGCCATGCTTACACCTTCAAGTTGTTGGTGCGCAGGTGCTGGAAGTCACTGCTGTTGATGCGGCGCTTGAATGCAGCGTCATCATCAAGGATGCCTTGCTTGTGCCAGTCCCAGTACATTCCCGTGGGGATGCTGGCCACTTGGATCATCTCGCCTAGTTTGCTGGTGCGGCTGAAATCGACCTGCTTGGCCTTGTTGGCATCCAGCAGTGCATCAATCTTCCACTCGGTCTCGATGATCATGTGTTCGCCGTTACGGATAAACCAAACACGCTTATCGGGAGTTTCCTCCCACAAAATCTTCTCGCTCACGCAATCACCTACAAGAATATTCATATGAAAAAGGGGAGAGCCCAAACGAGCCCTCCCCCAAGCACCCAGTATTTATTAGGGCTGTACGTCAGCAATCTTGGCGTTGCCCAGTTCGTTCTTGCTCTCCAGTGTCCACTCGGTGAGGATGGCCTTGCGGTCAGCATCGGTGGTCTTGGCAAGATCCTCGGTCTTCATCGCGCGCAATGTGGCGATGGCCCAGAGGCTGGGGTCGAACAGGATCACAGTGCGCGAACGCATGTAGCGGTGCGGGATGATCTCGTGACGACCAAAGTCGCTCACGTACACATCGATACCCGCAGTCACGGTCTGGTCCTTGGCCTGCTGGAACTTCGTGGCGTTGCCAGTGAAGCCGGAGATGGCCTGCTTGAGGCTGGGGCCAGCAATGACCTTCTTGACGTCGCCGCCGTTGGTCCATGCAGTGGCAATCACGCCCTTGAACATGGCCTCGGTGAGGGTACGCAGAGTGCCATCGGTGGGGGCAGCAACGGTACCAGCGCTATAGCCGGGGCTTGTACCACCAGCGCCAGCGTTCACGTTGGTGCTGATCCACGCCTCAATGCCTGCGCTCTTGCGGACAGGACCACCAACGCTGGCGCTGTTGCCAACAAGCGAGGTCTCAATGTCACGCTTGAGTTCCACGCCAGCCTTTGCGACCTGACGACCGAACTCGTTGTTGCTGCCCACGCTGTTCACGGCCTGGAGGGTACCAGAGACGTTGATCACCTTGGTGCTGATCTGGGTGTAGTTGCCCAGGCGCACGGGGGTGGTGAGAGCGCTGTCAACGAACTCAGCGCCCTCGGCCACTGCGTTGTTGCCGTTGGCAGCATTCAGGGTCTCGGTGAGGAACTCGTGACGGGTGTTGGTTGCCTTCTTCTTCTCCAGCATGGAGTAGACCGGGGTCTCCTCGGGGCTGATGTTGTTGATGACGTTGCTGAGGTCTTCACGAACGTGAACGACCGAATTGGTGACTAGAGCGGTGTCCGATCGGCTTGAGTCGACTGGGGTTTCGAGGGCGGCGCAGATGTGATTCGATGCGCGGCTTTCCAAGGAGGAGAGCTGGATGCCCTCAGCCCTGTCAGCCGATCTGCGTGAACGCGTCGTGGTGGCGATCGAGGCAGGCGCCTCACG
>NZ_JAGHKN010000038.1:0-47323 GCF_023093475.1 Methylobacterium sp. 37f | reverse complement strand
TGGTGGGCGCCAGGGCATCCAGCACCGGGGCCGTGGGAGGCGTGGTGTCCCCGTTGCCCGGCGTGGCGGTGACCACGAGGGTGACCGGGGTGGAGCCCGCCCCCACATTGCCGGCCGCATCGGCGGCGGTACCCGTCAGGACGTTGTTCCCGTCCGCCAGCGGGATGGTCGGCGTGAAGGTGAAGCGTCCGTCGGTCCCGGCGAGCGCCGTGCCGAGCACGGTGCCGTTGTCGGAGATGGTGACGGTGGCGCCGGCCTCGGCCGTACCCGTGATGGTCGGGGTGGTGTCGGTGGTCGGCGCCAGGGCGTCGAACACCGGTGCGCCCGGCGGCGTGAGGTCGATGACCAGGGGTGTCGCTGCGGAGGCGGGCGAGGCGTTGCCTGCCGCATCCACGGCGACCGCCGTGAGGCTGGCCGTGCCCTCGGGCAGAGCGGCCGGTGTCAGGCTGAAGCTGCCATCGGCAGCGGCCACGGTCGAGCCGATCTGGGTCGTGCCGTTCGAGACGATGACGGTCGCCCCCGGCTCGGCCGTACCGGTGATGGTCGGAGTGGTGTCGTTGGTGGGCGCCACGAAGGCGGTGATGCTTGGAGCGTTCGGCGCAACGCTGTCGATGGTCAGAGCGACCGCAGCAGAGGGCGCCGAGACGTTACCGGCGAGATCGCGTGCGGTGACGGTGATGCTGTTGGTGCCCTGAGCCAGGTCGGCGACTGGGGTGTAGCTGAACACGCCGTTCGCGCCGGCGGTGGCGGTGCCCAGAACGGTGCCGTTGTCCGAGAGAGTGACGGTCGAACCCGCCTCGGCCGTGCCCGTGATGGTCGGGGTGGCGTCGGTGGTGAGGCCGGCCGCGGTGGTGATCACCGGTGCGCCGGGAGCGACGCTGTCGATGGTGAGAACCACGGCGGTCGACGGTGCCGAGACGTTGCCGGCGAGATCCTGCGCCGTGACGGTGATGCTGCTGGCACCCTGAGCCAGATCGGCGGCCGGGGTGAAGCTGAAGACGCCGTTCGTATCGGCGACGGTGGTGCCCAGCACGATGCCGTTATCCGAGATGATGACGGCCGAACCGGCCTCGGCCGTGCCCGTGATGGTCGGGGTGGCGTCGTTGGTGAGGCCGGGTGCGATGGTGAGGGTTGGCGCAGCGGGGGCGAGGCTGTCGATGGTGAGAGCGACAGCGGCCGAAGGCGCCGAGACGTTGCCGGCGAGATCCTGTGCGGTGACGGTGACGCTGTTGGCGCCCTGAACAAGGTTGGCGGCCGGGGTGAAGTTGAACGCGCCGCTGGTGTCGGCGACGGCGGTGCCCAGAACAATGCCGTTGTCCGAGATGGTCACTGTCGAACCGGCTTCGGCCGTGCCCGTGATGGTCGGGGTGGCGTCGTTGGTGAGACCGGCTGCGCTTGTGATGACCGGTGCGTCGGGGGCGAGGCTGTCGATGGTGAGAGCCACGGCAGCCGAGGGCGTGGAGACGTTGCCGGCCGGACCCCGTGCGGTGGCGGTCAGGAGGTTGCTGCCTTCCGTGAGCGGGGTGGCGGGGGTGAAGCTGAACACGCCGTTCGCGCCGGCCAGCGCCGTCCCCAGCAAAATGCCATTGTCCGAGATGGTCACCGTCGAGCCGGCCTCGGCCGTGCCCGTGATGGTCGGAGTGGCGTCGTTGATGAGGCCGGCCGGGGTGGTGATCACCGGTGCGCCGGGAGCGACGCTGTCGATGGTGAGAGCTACGGCGGAGGACGGTGCCGAGATGTTGCCGGCGAGATCCTGAGCCGTGACGGTGACGCTGCTGGCACCCTGAGCCAGATCGGTGGCGGGCGTGAAGCTGAAGACGCCGTTCGTGTCGGCGACGGTGGTGCCCAGCACGATGCCGTTGTCCGAGATGGTGACGGTCGAACCGGCCTCGGCCGTGCCCGTGATGGTCGGGGTGGCGTCGTTGGTGAGGCCGGCGACGGTTGTGATGACCGGTGCGTCGGGGGCGAGGCTGTCGATGGTGAGCGCCACGGCACCAGAGGCTGCCGAGACGTTGCCGGCGAGATCCCGTGCGGTGACGGTGAAGCTGTTGGCACCCTGAGCCAGATCGGTGGCCGGGGTGAAGCTGAACGCGCCGTTCGTGTCGGCCAGGGCGGTGCCCAGCACGATGCCGTTGTCCGAGATGGTCACCGTCGAACCGACCTCGGCCGTGCCCGTGATGGTCGGGGTGGCGTCGTTGGTCAGGCCGGGCGCTGTGGTGAGGGTTGGCGCATCAGGCGCAACGCTGTCGATGGTGAGCGCCACGGCGACAGAGGTTGGCGACACGTTGCCGACGAGATCCTGCGCGGTGGCGGTCAGGACGTTGCTGCCTGCCGTGAGTGGGATGGTGGGTGTGAAGCTGAAGCCCCCGTTCATGCCAGCGACGGCCGTGCCGATCAGGATGCCGTTGTCCAAGAGGGTGACGGTGGCACCGGCCTCTGCCGTGCCCGTGATGGTTGGGGTCGTGTCGTTCGTGGGGCCTGCAAACGCTGTGATGCTCGGAGCGAGAGGAGCCACCGTGTCGACCAGCACCGTCACGGGTGCAGCCGGCGAGGCGGGGCCGCCGGGGGGCGCTGCCGTGACCTCCAGCGCATTGGTGCCGTCCGCCAGCGGAACCGTGAGAGTCACGCTGAAGAGACCGCCGATATCAGCGGTGCCGGAGCCGACCGTGTTGCCGTTGCTGGTGATCGTGATCAGGTCGCCAGCCAGGGCCGTACCGGTGATGACGGGCGTGTTGTCGTTGGTCGGCGCCACGTAGTTGACGAGGGGGGCGCCGAGCACCCTCGTGTCGATGACGACCGGCGTCACGACCGAGGGAGCCGACAGATTGCCGGCGCCATCCTGCGCCGTGGCGGTGAGGTTGGCAGGTCCGTTCGGCAGAGGCACCGTCGGAGTCAGGCTGAAGCTGCCATCGGCGGCGGCGATGACGGTACCCAGCACGAGTGCGTCGCTGCGGACCGTGACAGTCGCCCCTGCCTCGGCCGTGCCCGTGATGGTCGGGGTGGCGTCGGCAATGGTGCCTGCAAAGGCGGTGATGGTCGGCGCACCGGGCGCAACGCTGTCGATGGTCAGAGCCACGGCAGTAGAGGGCGCCGAGACGTTGCCGGCGAGATCGCGCGCGGTGACGGTGACGGTGTTGACACCCTGGGCCAGGTCTGTGGCCGGGGTGAAGCTGAAGAGCCCGTTCGTGTCAGCCACGGCGGTGCCCAGCACGGTGCCGTTATCCGAGATGGTGACGGTGGAACCAGCCTCGGCCGTGCCCGTGATGGTCGGGGTGGCGTCGGGGGTGAGACCGGCCGCTGTGGTGATCACCGGTACGCCGGGGGTGAGGCTGTCGATGGTGAGAGCGACGGCGGCGGAGGCTGCCGAGACGTTGCCGGCGAGATCGCGGGCGGTCACGGTGACGGTGTTGACACCCTGGGCCAGGTCTGCGGCCGGAGTGAAGCTGAAGATGCCGTTCGGTCCAGCCACGGCCGTGCCGAGCACGGTCCCGTTGTTCGAGATGGTGATGGTGGCGCCGGCCTCGGCCGTGCCGGTGATGGTCGGGGTGGCGTCGTTGGTGAGGCCGGGCGCGATGGTGATCACCGGCGCACCGGGGGCGAGGCTGTCGATGGTGAGAGCCACGGCGGCAGAAGGCACCGAGACGTTGCCGGCGAGATCCCGCGCGGTCACGGTCAGAACGTTGCTACCCTGGACCAGATCGGCCGCCGGGGTGAAGCTGAAGACGCCGTTCGTGTCGGCCACGGCCGTGCCGAGCACGATGCCGTTATCCGAGATGGTGACGGTGGCGCCGGCCTCCGCCGTGCCCGTGATGGTCGGAGTGGCGTCGGGGGTGAGACCGGGCGCTGTGATGATGGTTGGCGCGCCGGGGGCGAGGCTGTCGACGGTCAGAGTCACGGCGGCAGAGGGTGCCGAGACGTTGCCGGCAAGATCGCGCGCGGTCACGGTCAGAAGGTTGGGACCCTGGACCAGATCGGCCGCCGGGGTGAAGCTGAAGAGGCCGTTGGGTCCGGCCACGGCGGTGCCCAGCACGGTGCCGTTGTCCGAGATGGTGACGGTCGAACCCGCCTCGGCGGTGCCCGTGATAGTCGGGGTGGCGTCGGGGGTGAGGCCGGCCGGAGTGATGATGGTTGGCGCGCCGGGGGTGAGGCTGTCGACGGTCAGAGCCACGGTGGCAGAGGGTGCCGAGACGTTGCCGGCGAGATCGCGCGCGGTCACGGTCAGGACGTTGTTACCCTGGACCAGGTCAGTGGCCGGGGTGAAGCTGAAGACGCCGTTGGGTCCGGCCACGGCGGTGCCCAGCACGGTGCCGTTGTTCGAGATGGTCACCGTCGAACCGGCCTCGGCCGTGCCGGTGATGGTCGGGGTGGCATCGTTGGTGAGGCCGGCTGCGGTGGTGATCACCGGCGCACCGGGGGCGAGGCTGTCGATGGTCAGAGCCACGGCAGCCGAGGGCGCCGAAATGCTGCCGGCGAGATCGCGTGCCGTGACGGTGATGCTGTTGGCACCCTGGGCCAGATTGGCCGCCGGGGTGAAGCTGAACACGCCGTTCGTGTCAGCGACGGCGGTGCCCAGAACGGTGCCGTTGTTGGAGATGGTGACGGTGGCGCCGACCTCGGCCGTACCCGTGATGGTCGGGGTGGCGTCGTTGGTAAGTCCTGCGGGCGTTGTGATGACCGGTGCGCCGGGGGCGACGCTGTCGATGATGAGAGCGACGGCGGCCGAGGGCGCCGAAACGTTGCCGGCAAGATCGCGCGCGGTGACGGTGAAGCTGTTGGCGCCCTGGACCAGATTGGCGCCCGGGGTGAAGCTGAACACGCCGTTCGTTCCGGCCACGGCGGTGCCGAGCACGATGCCGTTGTCCGAGATGGTGACGGTGGCGCCGGCTTCGGCCGTACCCGTGATGGTCGGGGTGGCGTCGTTGGTGAGGCCGGCGGCGGTGGTGATCACCGGGGCGCCGGGGGCGACACTATCGATGGTGAGAGCGACAGCGGCAGAGGGCGCCGAGATGTTGCCGGCGAGATCGCGGGCGGTCACGGTCAGGACGTTGCTACCCTGACCCAGGTTGGCGCCCGGGGTGAAGCTGAACACGCCGTTCGGTCCGGCCACGGCGGTGCCGAGCACGGTGCCGTTATCCGAGATGGTCACCGTCGAACCGGCCTCGGCCGTGCCCGTGATGGTCGGGGTGGCGTCGTTGGTGATCCCTGCTGGCGTTGTGATCACCGGTGCGCCGGGGGCGACGCTGTCGATGATGAGAGCGACGGCGGCGGAGGCTGCCGAGACGTTGCCGGCGAGATCGCGCGCGGTGACGGTGAAGCTGTTGGCACCCTGAACAAGGTCGGCGCCCGGGGTGAAGCTGAACACGCCGTTCGGTCCCGCCACGGCGGTGCCGAGCACGATGCCGTTGTCCGAGATGGTGACGGTGGCGCCGGCCTCGGCCGTGCCCGTGATGGTCGGGGTGGCGTCCGTGGTGAGCCCTGCTGCCGTTGTGATGACCGGTGCGCCGGGGGCGACGCTGTCGATGGTGAGAGCGACAGCGGCAGAGGGCGCCGAGATGTTGCCGGCGAGATCGCGGGCGGTCACGGTCAGGACGTTGCTACCCTGACCCAGGTCGGCGCCCGGGGTGAAGCTGAACGCGCCGTTCGGTCCGGCCACGGCGGTGCCGAGCACGATGCCGTTGTCCGAGATGGTGACGGTGGCACCGGCCTCGGCCGTGCCCGTGATGGTCGGGGTGGCGTCGGTGGTGAGGCCGGCGGCGGTGGTGATCACCGGTACGCCGGGGGCAACGCTGTCGATGGTGAGAATGACGGCGGTGGATGATGCCGAGACGTTGCCGGCGAGATCGCGTGCGGTCGCGGTGAAGCTGTTGGCACCCTGAGCCAGGTTGGTGGTTGGGGTGAAGCTGAACACGCCGTTCGGTCCAGCGACGACCGAGTCCAGCACCGTGCCGTTGATCGAGATGGTGACGGTCGAACCCGCCTCGGCCGTGCCTACGATGGTCGGGGTGGCGTCGTTGGTGAGCCCAGCTGCGGTTGTGATGGTTGGCGTACCGGGCGCAACCGTATCGATCGTCAAGGCAACATCGTCGATTCCAAAACCGAGCTGTCCAAGTGAAACATCTAGAACGCTCCCTCTGAACACCCTGACTTCAGTCAGATTTTGCCATGCGGAGCTGAACTGATACCGAGTCTCCCCCAGGAGCAGGCCGAGACTGACCAGGTCTCCGGACGCAGCCGAAACAACCTCGACGCCGTTTCTGTATCCGACGAAGACGACACCGGATAAAACACTCAAATCTGCTCTGATCGACAAAGCATTTAAATCGAATAACGTCCCGGTTTGGCGCGAGATCGACAGATAGCCCGAGATCGATCCGGTTTTCAGGCTCGCATCCGGCTCCAAAAATTCGCGGTTGACGGCAAGTGTTCCCGTTGTGGCTCCAGAGGCATTCCGCTGAGCATAAACAAATCCATCGATCGTCAGCGAGCTGCCTGATCTGCCGGAGGATGCTTCAAACGTTTGGGTGCTTGCCATAGCTGTTCTCTCTAGGTGCGCCCGCGGATCCACATCCAACGGCTGGTTACACTTCAGACTGGACATGCCTGACGAGGACGCGGTGTTGTTCCCGTCGGTCATTGACAAATATCAACCTACATACGAACAGTTCTCACGCAAGTATGTGTCGGCAGAGCCCGGGTGCGAAAACGACCGGCAGCAGCGGTTCTCGCTTTGCAAGCTTAATGACTGCCTAATGAACCCGATAACGGCAGAAATTCGATCGGATTTCCGGAAGTTTCCCCGATTCGGACAAGAAAATTTAGGATATTTTTAAGAGCCTGAAGATCGTCTTAGGTGATGTGAGGCGCGCAACCAGCCCGAACGACACCCGACGCGTGGTTCGAACTTAGCGTAAAAGGCGAAAAGCTTCGCCTTACGGCTGATCAGCTTAGAGCAAACAGGCGAACTCCGATGCGACTTCATCAGAATGCGGAGCTGAGAACGGCCCTTCTCCGCTGCCGGCGCGCGTTCTTCGGCGTCGGCGTCATGAGCGGCATCATCAACATCCTGTACCTGACGGGATCGTTCTTCATGCTCGAGGTCTACGACCGGGTCATCCCGGCCCGCTCGATCCCGACGCTCGTCGGGCTCGGCCTGCTGACGCTGACACTGTTTCTGTTCCAGGGGCTCATCGAGACCATCCGGGCGCGGGTCCTGGCCCGGATCGGCAGCTCGCTGGACGAGGCTTTGTCCGGGCGGGTCTTCGACATGGTGGTGCGCCATCCTCTCGAGGCACCGGCCGGCGGAGACGGACTCCTGCCGTTGCGAGACCTCGATCAGATCCGGAATTTCTTTTCGAGCCTCGGACCGACGGCGATCTTCGATCTGCCTTGGATGCCGATCTACCTTGGGATCTGCTTCCTGTTCCATCCGCTGATCGGCATCGCGGGCTTGGCCGGCGCTCTCGTCCTGGCGGCGCTGACCCTGCTGACCGAACTCCTGACCCGCCGGCCCCAGCGTGAAGCCACCCAGCATGGGGCGAGCCGTAACGCCCTCTCCGAGGCCGGGCGCCAGAACGCGGAGGTGCTTCGGGCCATGGGCATGCAGAAGGAGTTCGCGCAGATCTGGAACGCGGAGAATAACGCGTACATGCGGCGTCAGCGGCGCGTCGCCGACATCGCGGCGGGTCTCGGGACCACCTCGAAGATCTTCCGCATGGTGCTGCAATCCGCGGTGCTGGCGCTCGGGGCCTACCTGGTCATTCAGGGGCAGGCCACGGGCGGCATCATCATCGCCTCATCCATCCTCGTCTCGCGGGCGCTGGCACCGGCCGAGATCGCGATCGCCAACTGGAAGGGCTTTGTTGCGGCCCGGCAAGGCTGGGTGCGCCTGCACGACATGCTCGCGCGCTTCACCCCGGACAAACCGGCCCTCGCTCTGCCGGCTCCCGTCAGGTCCCTGACGGTCGAGAACGCATCGATCCTGCCGCCGGGCGGAACGCGTGCGATCGTCTCCGACGTCAGCTTCGGCCTCAAGGCGGGCGAGGGCGTCGGCATCATCGGGCCGAGTGCATCCGGCAAATCCACCCTGGCGCGGGCGCTCGTCGGCGTCTGGACGCCGATGCGTGGGGCGATCCGTCTCGACGGCGCCACCCTCGATCAGCGGTCCGGCGGCAGTCTCGGCCGCCACGTCGGCTACCTCCCTCAGGACGTCGAGCTCTTCGCCGGCACCATCGCGTCGAACATCGCGCGGCTGGCGCCGGACCCGAATGCCGAAGCCGTCGTTGCGGCCAGCCGGAGCGCCGGCGTGCACGAGCTGATCCTTCGGCTGCCCGAGGGATATGAGACCCGCATCGGCCCCGGCGGGGCGGGGCTCTCGGCAGGGCAGCGCCAGCGGATCGGCCTCGCGCGCGCACTCTACGGCGATCCTTTCCTGGTCGTTCTCGACGAACCGAACGCCAACCTCGACGAGGCCGGGGAAGCGGCACTCACGCAGGCGCTCCTCGGCGTGCGCATGCGCGGCGGCATCGTCGTCGTCGTCGCTCATCACCCCAGCGTCCTGGCCGCCGTCGATCTCGTGCTGGTCATGGAAGAGGGGCGGGCACGCGCCTTCGGCCGCAAGAACGAGGTGCTGAAGACGAATCTTCGCCCGACAGCTTTTCCCAACGTGCGCGCTCCGAAACGCACCATCACCGCAACCGCGAATCCGGCCGAGACGAACCTGAAGGCTTCCGCATGACCCCGAGCAGCATGACTCTGAACGGCGTGACGGCTGGGTCGCTGCCGACGCGCGGCGCTGGTCCCCGGCACTCCGAGGCCGACCAGTCGATCGGCCGGCACTTGACCGTGGTCTCCGGCATCATCGCCGTCCTCGTCTTCGGCATCGGCGGATGGGCGACACTGACCGAGATCCACGGGGCTGTGGTGAGCCCGGGGCAGCTCGTCGTCGAGAGCGACGTCAAGAAGGTCCAGCACCCGACAGGCGGTGTTGTGAGCGAGATTCATGTCCGAGACGGCATGCGGGTCTCCCTCGGGGATGTCCTGATCACGCTGGACGAGACCCAGATCCGCGCCAACCTCGACATCATCCTGAAGGCCATGGACGAATTGACGGCCCGGCGTGCCCGCAACGAGGCGGAGCGCGATGGCCTGACGACGATCGATTTTCCCGACGCGCTGACACGGCGCAGGCGCGAGGAGCCAGCCGTCGCGCAATTGATCGATGGAGAGCGCCGCCTCTTCGAAACGCGCCGATCCGGCCGGGAAGGCCAGAAGGCCCAGCTACAACAACGTATCCTGCAGATCCGCCAGGAAATCACCGGTCTCGCCGAGCAAGCCGCCGCCAAGGCCCGCGAGATCGCCCTCATCGGAGACGAACTCGTCGGTGTGCGCGAGCTGTGGGCGCGGAATCTCGTGGCCGTTTCGCGGGTGACGGCTCTGGAGCGCGATGCGGCTCGCTTGGGCGGTGAGCGCGGGCAACTGGTTGCCGCCCAAGCGCAGGCGAACGGCAAGATTACGGAGACCGAGCTGCAGATCCTTCAGATCGATCAGGACATGCGGAGCGAGACGGGCAAGGAACTTGCCGATATCCGCGGCCGCTGGTCCGAGTTGTCGGAGAAACGCGTCGCCGCCCTCGACCAGTTGAAGCGCACGAATCTGCGTGCGCCTCAGGACGGCGTTGTGCACCAGATGACCGTTCACACGGTGGGTGGCCTGGTCGTCCCGGGCGAGCCCGCGATGCTGATCGTGCCCGATGCGGACACGCTCGCCGTCGAGATGCGCATCCAGCCCCAAGATATCGACAGCATCCACCTCGACCAGAAAGCCGTGCTGCGCTTCGCCGCCTTCAATCAGCGCGTGACACCGGAGATCGGCGGAATGGTCAGTCGCATCTCCGCGGATGTCAGCCAGGACACGAAGACCGGCCTGAGCTACTACACGGCCCGGATTCGTGTGCCCGACACGGAACGGGATCGCCTGGGCAAGGCACGGCTCGTACCCGGCATGCCGGTCGAGAGCTTCATCCAGACCGGAGAACGTTCCGTCCTATCCTACCTCGTCAAACCTCTGACGGACCAGATCGCGAAGGCCTGGCGGGAGCGCTGAACAACCCGTTGCGATGCAGGCCCGAAGGCTTCGTCCTCCAGGCGCGAACGGGACATCACCGGCTTCCCGGTCGCGCCCACGAGCCGCCTTGGACGGCCATGCCGATCATCGTTCCGGTTATTTTCCCGCCTCGATCTCGCATATCACGCGGGCAAGCTCGGAGAGCAGGTACCGGGCGCGCGGGTCCTTGATCTTGTCGAAATGCTCGTTGAACAGAATCCCCTCAGGCGTCGGTGAGGCTTGGCCTCGACGGGCCTCCTTGTCAGGCAAGGCCTCTCCGCTGCGCGTATCGTAGAAGTAGTTCACGTCTACGTTCAGGGCTTGCGCGATTCGCTGAAGCTTGTCTGCTGCGATCCTGCTGCGTCCACTCTCGTATTTCTGGATTTGCTGGAACGTTACACCCAGGCTCTCGCCGAGATTGGCCTGGCTGAGCCCGACCGAGCGGCGCAGTGACTTGATGCGATTGCCGATCGTGTCTGCGCTACTGTCTTTATCTGCGTCTGACATCGTGTGTTACTCGAAAGAAGTCTGGATCACCGAGAGGGGCGCCAGCACGACAAAGTCACGTCGTGCCGTTTGACTGCGCTCATGACACGGATCGTCATCTCGTGCGCGCGACAAGCCCGCGCAATATCGAAGTCCTGGACATGAGTACGAGCGCCCACCGGCGCTGCGACCTGACCGTTCTCGTTCGAACGGCCAGGGTGCGGCGCCGGCGGACCGATCCCACCAAGGACGTGGCGGGGATCGCGCGCCACTTGTGTGCCATCGTCTGCTTATCAATGAATCATGAACACAAGCTTGGGGCAATGTCACAACGCCGTGACGTGGATCGCGCGAATCCTCGATTCATGACTCTCCCGCCGCTTGCTGACCAGGATAGCCGGCCGAGGTGGGGCGTTGCATGCGGCCCGCTCAGGACGGCACCCCCACACGAACAGCGTCGAGACATCGCCGGCGATGCGACGGGGTCGCGATGCGCATTGAGGCGATGAGCAGTCCGGTGCGGTCATGTGTGAACATTGTGACGATGAAAGTCGCGCCGTGGCCAGCAAGGGACGAGCGCGGATTTCGGGCCGATCCGCCCGATCAGGCATCGAGCAGAGATCGCCGCTCGCAGGATACAGGGCAGTGCGTCCTCTCAGGCTGCTGGTCGTGTCCGACTCCGACCGGCCGCATCATGCCCTTGATGACACTCGGCGGCATCGGTTTGCCGAAGATGAAGCCCTGGACTTCGGAGCAGCCTTCGCGTCGGACCCAGTCCAGTTGCGCCTGCGTCTCGACACCTTCGGCGGTGATGGTTGCGCCGAGGTGCTTGCCCAGGCCCACCACGGCACGGACGATGGCTCCAGACGTCGACGCGCAGGCATCCTGGATGAACGACCGATCAATCTTGATCTTGTCGAACGGGAACTGACAGAGGTAGCTGAGCGAGGAGTAGCCGGTCCCGAAATCGTCGATCGCCAGCCGGACACCGATCCTGCGGAGCCGATGCAGGCAGGCGATGACCCTCTCGGCGTCTTTCACAAGCACGCTTTCGGTGATCTCCAGCTCGAGGCGCTCCGGCGCGAGACCGGACCGGACCAGGGCGTCGAGGACGTGCTGGTGGAAGTCGATGTGCTGGATCTGAACCGCAGAGACGTTGACGCCGACGCGAAGATCGGAGGGCCACGATGCTGCTTCCTGACAGGCATCGCGCAGCGCCCAGGCTCCGAGCTCGACGATCAGGCCGGTCTCCTCGGCGAGCGGAATGAAATCGGCCGGCGAGATCATCCCCTTTGCCGCGTGCGGCCAGCGCAGCAGAGCCTCGAAACCGCGGACCGTATCGCTCGCAAGGTCAATGATCGGCTGGTAGTGCAGCGCGAAACCGCCGTTGCGGACGGTGTCCTTCAAGTCGATCTCGAGCAGATTACGGGACGCAACCGCCATATCCATCCCTGCCTCGTAGAAGCGGCACGTGTGACGACCCGCCTCCTTGGCCCGGTACAGCGCAATGTCCGCGTTCTTGAACAGGAGGTCGGCACGATCCCCGTCGTCCAATCCGATGGCGACACCGATGCTGACACCCACATTCGTCAGGTGCCCGTCGATATCCACGGGCTCGCCCACGACCTCGATGAGACGCTGCGCGGCCGCTCCCACGCCGTGCGGATGGCTTCGACCCAGCAGGATGATCGCAAACTCATCGCCTCCGAGACGCGCCACGATGTCGCCCGGCTGAAGTGAGCGCCGCATGCGGTCGGCCAGGGTACACAACAGGGCGTCGCCGGCCGGATGCCCGAAGGTGTCGTTGACCGTCTTGAAGCGATCGAGGTCGCAGCAGAGAACGGCGACCGCGGTCCCTTGCCGCTGCGCATGGACGAGTTCTTGGGTCAGCCGTTCCTGGAACTGCCGGCGGTTGGGCAGGCCCGTCAGGGCATCATGCCGGGCCATATGCTCGATCTGTGCCTCGGCGCGCTTTCGCTCCGTCGCATCCACGACCGTGCCCTCGAAGCAGGATGGGCATCCTTCGGCATCGCGGACCAGCCACGCGGTTTCGGAGACCCAAATCGGTCGGCCGGTCGCGTGACCCGTGACCTCGGAGACAAAGTCATCGACCCTGCCATGCGTCAGCAGAAGGCGCATGAACGCGTGCGTCCGGTCGCCGTCGACGTACCAGTCATGGGTGAAGCCGGTGCCGGGCGCCGTCGCGCACGCCGAGTCACCGTATCCGTGAAGTTTCGCGAGAGCCTGGTTCGCCCGAACGAGCGTGCCATCGAGATTCGCACGATAGACGCCGACCACGGCGTTCTGGAAGAGCGTCTGGTACTCGGCCTCGGCGAGGCGAAGGGCCGCCTCGCGCCGCCTTCGCTCCGTGATGTCGGTGAAGGTCCGAACCAGTCCGCCTGTCGGCAAGGGCACCGATCGCACCTCGATCGAGGTGCCGTTCGGGCGTTCCCGCTCATAGGTGACGGCCGCGGTTCCCAGGGCGGCGCTCTCCAGCAGGTGTCGGAGTTCGCCATTGACCTTGCGGAACTCGCCGCGGTCAATCTGATGCTGCTGCAGGAGATCGAACCGGGCCCCCTCGTGGAGCAGCCCCTCCGAAACGCCGAGCAGATCCCGGGCCTTCTGGTTGTGCACAAGGACGCGATTGTCCGCACCGACCATCAGGATGCCCTGGTCCATGTTCTCCAGCGTCACACGAAGAAGCGTGCTGACTCCGCGCAACTGCTCCTCGGATCGCACGAGATCGGTGATGTCGACACAGACGCCGAGGAGAGCGACGACCGCACCGGTTTCATCGTGTTGCGGCAATCCGCGCGAGATGACGGTCCGGACCGTGCCGTCCGCCCTGACGAGGCGGCGCTGCCGGTCGAAGGGTCGAAGGACCATCCCGTTGCCCCCAGCATTCCTGGGATCGAAGGCCGCAAACATGTCGCGGTGTTCGTCGGGATGCAGGACATGAAGGAGGTCATCGAGAGTCAGCTCGCCGTCGGACACATCCTGTCCCACGAGCCTGCCCATGCTGGGCGACCACGTCGCCTTTCCGGATTTCAGATTGTACTGCCAATACCCGATGCCCCCGACCTGCTCGACGAGAAGCTGGTAATCCGCTGCTTCCCGCAGCTTGGCTTGTGCCGATTGCAGCGTCTCCAGATCCCGTCCGATCTGGTTTCGGGCCTCGTGCAGGCGCAGATGGGCAACCACGATGTTCGCAAGATCCTGAAACTGCCTGACCTGCTCGGGGGAAAAGGACCGCCGCTGGGAATCCATGAGACACAGGGTTCCGACGCGAATTCCCTGATGCAGAATGAGGGGCGCTCCGGCATAGAACCGGATGCCGAGCGGACCCGTGACCAGAGGGTTTTCCGCGAATCGAGGATCGGCCAGTGCATCCTCGATAATGAGGGCATCATCCGAAAGGATCGCATAGTTGCAGAATGCGATGTTCCGCGGCGTCTCCTTGACGTCGATCCCGCACCGAGCCTTGAACCACTGACGATTCTTATCCACCAGCGAGACGAAGGCGATCGGGGCCGAGAATAAAGCCTGTGCCGTGCGACACACGGCATCGAAATGTGTTTCGTCAGGCGTATCGAGCACCTTGAGATCGCGCAGGACTGCAAGCCGTTCGGACTCATTCTCCAATAACGGATACATTCAGTGCCTTATTGGACAGCTTGACCGCCCGTGTGCGGTTTCTGGCAGGAGATGACATTCCCAGGATCAAGCCACACCGGTTAACGATCCATGCCTCTTCGCCCTTGAAATTCAACCATCAGGCGATTTATTCTAATTTAAGAATCGGCGCTGCCTTGGGGGATGCGACCGGCGCCAAGCCCGAGGATTTTGACGTGAGACAAGCGCGGATGCTCCCCGGAACAGCAGATTGATGGCGGTCCCCGCCGCACCGCCTGAAGTCCGGTGCGGTTCGCATTTTAGTTGATCTGTTCGCCTTCAAATAACAGTTTGGGAGCGACATAGGCAATCGAGAACCCGATCCCACCCAAACGATGCGAGGGAACCGGATGACTGCAAAAGCGTGGGATCACATCGAACCCGATAGCGAAGATGCCTTTGGATTTATTGTCGTCGATGAACATAGTTACAAAGGCTGCGTCATACAGGATGCTACCGATCTTGGCGCAAGATTGATCTTGATAAACGCGGAAATGATTCCGATGAATTTCGTTCTTTGTTCCTTGTCTTTCGATAAGGCGGTCCTATGCGCATCAGTCTCGCGAACCGATGAGTCGATCGATGTCTGGTATGACTGTGACGATTGCGATGTGATGTTCAATCGTCACGACCGGCGAGCCACCTGATACCGTTCTTGCGGCTGTCGAAACTGTGGTCTTCGACGACGGGGCCGGTCAAAGCTCGACGAAAATGCCCTTGATCGCCGGTAGTATCGATGGCCTGACCGGCATGCTTTGAATTGGGCCGATCGAGAGAATCAGTCTGTTCACCGTGCTGCTGCGGGCGGCCGGATGGCAGAACGGGTGCTGGGCGACCTCGAGGGGCAAGCTCAAAACCGCGTGCCGCCGCCACGGGAGTCTTTCCGCGCGATGCGTCGCAGATCGTGAACGGGGTCCGGCCAACGATCGGCAACCCATCCGGCTGCGTGCCTCCTTCGGCCGATGGCACCCGCGACTTGCCGGATCTGGTCTTCCGGTTGCTCGTGGCGACCGCCATGCAGTAGTTTCTGGCTCTCGGTCCGAAATATCGGGCAAGTCAAAGGCTTGCGAAATGGCATACAAACGAGGCGGTGAGATTTAATCCGCGCCGGTCGGATAATTTAGTGCGGTACTTCGTCGTATTCACAAATTCGTGAATAAGAGAATTCTATTCAGGCGTAGATTTTTTCTGACATGTGTCCACCCTTTCCAGCAACAATCCATTGCGGGAGGATCGGATGCAGTCGATCGCTGAGGCGGCTCCTGCTTTGAGGGCCGCCGGGCTCGTTGGCGTCTGGAATACCGATGTCGTTGCCGGGAAATCGATTCTCGATGCGGGTGCGGCTGCACTCCTTGCTGGCAATATTGGACTGGCCGGCCGACCAATTCCACTGGAAGTCGCACTCGGAGCGACGCACCCCGACGATAAAGCATGGCTGTTCGCGCGCATTCGTCGTGTACGCCAGACGGGCGGAGTTTTCTCGGCCGAGTTCCGGGTCGTGACATCGACAGGCGATGTGCGCTGGGTTCTGAATCGCGGCACGCTCGCACCCGACACCTCAGGAGCGATGAAGGGTCTGGGAGCCTATATCGACACAACCGACAGCCACAACACCCGTTTCGTCTCAGCGGCGTCCCTGACTCAGGTCGGCGAGGATCCCCTTGCGCATGCAGCAGATCGCTGCCTCGAAACGCATTCGGCCCTTGCCGCAGGCGGATATACGAATTTGCGCCGTATCACCGAAACGCTGCTCCTCGGGATCGGGCGAGCGCTCGCGCAGCGTCACACCTGATCGGGTGAGACGGACGTTCCTCCTCGGCCGGTCCAGAGCCGAACGTGCGGCAGGAGACTGGCGCGTATCAGGGGGCAGTTGCGAGCTTAGTGCTTGGTGGAGGGACTAGGGGCTGCAAGAGGCTTGAGGTGCAGGAAACTCCGCTCCCCCGTCGCAGCCTCGGCCACATGGTCGATTTCATTCAGGAGGTCGCTCACGGTCTGCTGGTTGGCGGGCTTGAGATATACACGCCGCCCAGTCATACGCCCGGCGATGAGTTGGGCCTCGGTCAACGCGTCGAAGTCCGGACGCCCGGGTCGCTTCTTGGTCACTGGGCTGCTCTCCGTGCGGGGGGAAGGAAGCGCTCGGCTTCGGTCTTCCAAGCATCGCGCTGTTCGGTGACCCGAGAAAGGCAGGATCGCAAGGTTTCGATCTCCGCGTGAAGCTCACCGGCATCGACCGCGAGTTCGACACACTGGTCCTGAACCTCGGCAAGCATCTGGCGTAGCTCGGCATTCTCGATGCAGAGAGCCAGGAAGTCGGCATTGCGCTGGCCGGTATCGCTCATTCCGCCTCCCGTTCCGCGTTGAGCGGAGCGGCGCGTTTAGCGCAACCGGCGCATGGCTTCCAACCCCTAACGCGCCCGAGGTCGCTCACCTCGGCATCAAGGCCGCCATCAGCGCGGCTCACATCGCCGCCTTGACCCTCGAGACAGGGAGGGATGCCGGGGCTGTCCGCCGGAACGTCGTCGGCGAGGCCCGGGCGGCATCCGTGCAGCGCCAGAAGCCGGAGGTTCATGGATCGAATCGAAGGCCGCGTGGGAGCGGCAGGGGAAAACCTCGGTTCACCTTCGTTCGAGAAACACGAAGACGACTCTTCGACGAGCCCCAGATCCTTGCCGGAGGCCACTTACGGCAGCGGTCACTTTTGATGTATCAGAACGAATGACAAAGGCAGGAAAAATCATCCTCTCTGTCATCGTCCTGGCAGCCGGAGGGGCTTCCCTAAGCGTTGCCGTTGGAGCGCTCACCAAGAAGCTGTCTCCCTGGCAAGTGTACGCCTGCGATTTTCGGCTCATCAGCGCAGCAACATGCGACCTGCCGATGGCTGCACACACCACACGCGTCTCGTCATCGCGTCAGGACGCTGACCGTGAGAGGCGCTTGGCTTACCGGGAGCGCATCGTCGCCTGTGAGCACCAGAAGACGGCGAAGAGGCGTAACGGCGAACCCGTATCGGCACGGAAATGCTGGAACGAGTCCCCAGCCCCTCTTGTCAGCGTCTCAAGCCGGTGATGCCGAAAGCGTCCTTGCCCCTGGCATGGTGTTTCGAAGCCGTTCAAAACAAGACGCTTCCTGATCTCCCTCCGGCATCGGGCAGGGCGACCGAAGCACACCGGAAATCGTCCTGCTTCGGCCAGAAGGCAGCATGGAGGGCGAAGCGGAGGCGAACACCCCCGAGGGCATCGGAAAACCCGTGCGGAGATCTGTGTCGGCGACAACGGCGTCGATCGCCGGGGCCGTCAATTCATGAGGGTACGGAGCCGGTCATGGGCTGGCTTCGAGAGGCGACGTCCGAGCTCCAGCAGGAGCATGTCGATCATGTTCTGCAGAAGAGGCTCCGAGAGTTTCTGGATGGCACTTTGCGCTGCGAGGCAAAGCTCGGCGGCCTCCTCCAAAGGATGATCTGAGCCATCGGACATCCCAGCCGAACACGCGGCTTCATCCGCCCGGTTTTGCGTGATGTCGATCAGGATGCCGGTTCCTCGCCGGGGCCGGCCTGTCTCATCCAGCTCGATGAGACCGCGAGCCAGAACCCACCTCATGGCGCCGTCGGCCGAGCGAACGCGATACTCCTGCACATAGGAGCGCCCCACCTTTGCGCTTCTCGCGATGACTCCCGCGGCTTCCGCCCGGTCATCAGGATGAATCGCCTTCAGGAATAGGTTCAGTGGCACCCCGACGCGCGCCGCAGCAGGTTCGACGCTGAAGAGCAGAGCAACCGTTGCGTCTGCGTACAGACGATCGTTGGGAATATCCCAATCCCAACGTCCGATTACATCCGACGCATCAATCGCAGCCTGCAATTGTATCTGCGAAGCTTTGGCCATATCTGCCCCGGCTTGCCGCACCACTGCCTCCAATGCACATGATTTCGTCGTTCACCACAACGTGAAACCTTTTTCAGCCCGGTTAACATGCGATAAATCGTCTGCGCCCTGTGGCCACGATATGGCCACGCTTTTTACATACGGTCTAAACTGAGAGGCCCGCAGTTTGACATTCTGGAGCCTATCATTGGGGACGGGACGTGGTCCGTAAGCCGAACCGTATCGAAGGCGCGTCGTCCGGCTTCCCTGACGCGAGCGAGGAGCCAAGCGCGATACGGCCCAGCCGCAGCCAACTGCTTCAGCAGCGGATCGCAGAGCAACTCGGGCTTTCGCCGGAAGCGTTCAGCACGGCACCTGTGCCGGCTTCCGGTGCGCCAAATGGTTGTCCTCCTTCCGGAGCCTTCGAGATCGGCCTCAGCCATGAGTGCCTCGAACTGCTCGAAGCCTACTCTCGGATCAAAGACCCAGAGCAGCGCCGTCGATGCCTGCAAGCTGTTCGCGAAGCGGCTGATGGTTCGGCTGTTGCAGGCCCGGTAACAGAGTCATGATGGCCCGAGCTGCCCGGAACAAGCGATCCCGACCGTTCCGGTGACGCTGGCAATCCGCGCAGGGATTTCCCCGCGGATTTTCGGATGATGGAGCAGCCGTCGGGGATAGCATCGACGTCGGCCCGGCTCTGCGGACCGGCCGGAGCCAAACGGCGCACTCGTCCTCGTCGATGTCGGGCATCTGGTCGAACGCGGACCGGTCGGACAATGGGGTCGGGTCATCCGTTTCGCGCAGTGCTCGGCTGAGCGTCGGCGGAGATCTCAATCGCGCCCGATCGGCTCTCGCGAATGTGAGATGGTTTTTCCCTAGGCGCATCGGGGGCCTTCGACCGCCATGCGCGGCACGACACCTTGATTTTCGGGGCTCGCGGATGATGTCGCTCGCGATGCAGGATCATTGAAGCGCGTCCGTCTCGCGACGAGAGCCACGCCTCAAGCGGCCGTCGGCGACAGTCCGGCGGTCCGATCCGTCCGGCGACGCCGGTCCTGCGCCAAGGGGGATGTTGATGAACACGACGACGATCGACAAGACCGACACCGACTCCTACCCGATGGCGGGCCAGTGCCCGTTCGGAGGCGACCGCGTCGGCGGGGCCTTCGGCAGCCGTCCGGCCTTGGAGAACTGGTACCCGCATCGGCTCAGGGTCGAGCTCTTGCACCAGAACGGGCTGGCGGCCGATCCTCTCGGGCCGGATTTCGACTACGCTGCCGCCTTCCGGACGATCGACCTCGACGCGCTCAAGAACGACATCAAGCAGTTCCTCACCTCGTCGGTGGCATGGTGGCCCTCCGATTACGGCAATTACGGCCCGCAGATGGTTCGAATGGCCTGGCATTCGGCCGGCACCTACCGCATCGCCGACGGGCGCGGCGGGGCCGGCACCGGGATGCAGCGCTTCGCGCCGATCTCGAGCTGGTGGGACAACGGCAACACCGACAAGTCGCGCCGCCTGCTGCAGCCGATCAAGCACAAGTACGGCAACGCCCTGTCCTGGGCCGACCTGATGGTGCTCACCGGCAATTGCGCCCTGGAGATCATGGGCTTGCCGACCTACGGTTTCGCCGGTGGGCGCCTGGACGCCTGGGAGGCGGACGACGCCACCTATTGGGGGCCGGAGGTCGTCGAGATGGGGTCGGTCTCGAGCTTCGACGAGATGGTCAACCGGGACAAGCGCTGGCGCGGCAAGAACGGCGATCCGGACTACGACCTGGAGAACCCGCTCGCCGCCTCCCACCAGGCGCTGATCTACGTGAATCCCGAGGGGCCTTACGCGAACGGCGATCCGCAGGGCTCGGCCAACGACATCCGGGTGACCTTCACCCGGATGGCCATGAACGACGAGGAAACCGTGGCGCTGATCGCCGGTGGCCACGCCTTCGGCAAGAGCCACGGCATGACCCCCGCCAAGGAGATCGGGCCGCCGCCGGAGATGGCGCCGATGGAGGCGATGGGGCTCGGCTGGCACAACCCGAACGGCACCGGGGCCGGCAAGGACACGATGACCAACGGCATCGAGGGCAGCTGGACCCCCGATCCGACGCAATGGGACAACGCCTACCTGGAGAACCTCTTCAAGTTCGACTGGGAGCAGACCAAGAGCCCGGCCGGCGCCCTGCAATGGACGCCCAAGGACCCGAACGCGCCGCGGACGCCCGATGCACATGTCGCGGGGCAGTCGCATCCCCTGATGATGATGACCTCCGACATCGCCCTCAAGGTCGACCCGGAATACCGGAAGGTCTGCGAGAAGTTCCTCAACGACTTCGACGCCTTCACGCAGGCCTTCTCCAAGGCGTGGTACAAGCTCACCCACCGCGACATGGGGCCCAAGCACCGCTATCTCGGCCCGGAGGTAACGATCGAGGACGGTCTGCTTTGGCAGGACCCGATCCCCGATGCGACCTATGCCTCCGTGGGCGAGGCCGAGATCGCCACGCTGAAGCAGACGATCCTGGCCACGGGCCTGTCGGTCTCGGACCTCGCCTTCACGGCCTTCTCGGCCGCCTCGACCTACCGCGACAGCGACAAGCGGGGCGGCGCCAACGGCGGCCGACTCGCCCTTGCCCCGCAGAAGGACTGGGCCGTCAACCGCCGGGCTGCGCCCGTCGTCGAGGCGCTTCGCGGCGTCATGGCCGCATTCAACGACGCGCGTGGCGACGGCAAGCGGATTTCGCTCTCCGACCTGATCGTGCTCGCCGGCTGTGCCGCCGTGGAGAAGGCCGCTTTGGATGCGGGGATTGAGACGCGCGTGCCGTTCACGCCGGGCCGGGTCGACACCACGCAGGCGCTTACCGACATCGAGATGTTCGAGTGGTTGAAGCCAGTCGTCGATGGCTTCCGCAACTACGTCGATGACGGGTTCGGCGCGATGGCGCCGCGCCTGTCGCCGGAGGAGATGTTCCTCGACAAGGCCAACCTGCTGACGCTGACCGCGCCGGAATGGGTGGTGCTGACCGGTGGTTTGCGGGCTCTGAACGCCAACCACGATGGCGCGAATCGGGGCATCTTCACCGACCGTGTCGGCGTGCTGACGACGGACTTCTTCCACACCCTGACCGACACGAACCTGATCTGGGAGAAGACCGACGCAGCCGGCACCACCTTCACCCTGAAGGACCGCGCGAGCGGGCAGGCCAAGTTCGAAGCGACCCGTGCGGACCTCATCTTCGGCTCGAACGCGCAGCTGCGCAACATCGCCGACGCCTATGCCGGCAGCGACGGCCACCAACGGTTCGTCACGGACTTCGTACGGGTCTGGGACAAGGTGATGATGCTCGACCGGTACGACGTGAAGGGCCACCGGCGTGACGGGGCCATGGCGGCCTGATCACGACGAGCGCAGCAAGTCGCGCCCCCGTTTCCCCATCCGGTGAGACGGGGGCGTTTTAAGATCGAGCGCCTGTGAATTCGGTGTGTTGTCCCAGCCGCTTACGTTCGTGAGGGTGGGTTCGAAGATTTCATCCTGACTATCGTGTTAAATCATCGAATGATCGGAAGAACTATAGATTATCCATATTTCGATTTCTCCAGAGATGCCCCATTCGCATCTGCCTTGATCGGCGGCGAAACCCAAGACCCGGGCGTTCGTCGATTCTGACCGTCATAGGAAGGGCAAGGCGATCTGTCTTCGAGACGATCTCGATAAGGGGAGGAGGACGTCGAGGCTCCCCCAAGCCAGGCTCACGCCAGAGATGATCTGGAGCTTCCGCATCCTGGCCGTCAGCACCGCCACGAGGCGGGTGGTGCAGTTCGCAGGAAGGTTCAGGAGCACGTTCGGTTCAGGAACGGGCAGAGTTGCAAACACCAGATGGGAAGTTTTAGCGCCGATCTGTGGATCGGCCGATGCTCTCTGAGCCGGGAAGACCGCTTCCCATTGGAAAGCTGGTCGGAGTGGCAGGATTTGAACCTGCGACCCCCACGTCCCGAACGTGGTGCGCTACCAGACTGCGCTACACTCCGACAGTGCCGACGGCTTGGGCCGGCGACGAGCGGACGTATAGCGAGCCCCTTGCAGACCCGCAAGCGCTTCCTTGCGGGAAATCATCCGATGGTGGCGAGTCCGGTTCGCGCGGCCCAGTCGGTCGGCAGGCGGAGCCGGCGGACGGCTTGATTCGGCAGGGGGATCGCGACCGTCCCAACGGCGTCCGGTCCCAAGGGAAGGTCGCACAGCGACCAGCCGGCAGGGCCGGATCGCATCCACCGGACCGCGCCGGCGGCCGGGGGAACGCTGACGCTGAAGTGGTCGAGGGGCAGCGAGAGACCCGTGCCGAGGGCCTTCACTACAGCCTCCTTGCGGGTCCAGCAGCGGAAGAAGGCGGCGTCCCGGTCCGGCGCGGCCAGGCGGGTCAGGTCGGTGATTTCATCGGGGTGAAAGTGGGGGCGGGCGATGGCCAGGGGATCGCCGATGGGTCGGATCGCCTCGACATCGACGCCGATCTCCGACTCGGATGCGATTCCGATGAGGGCGTGCCGACCCGAATGCGACAGGTTGAAATGCAGCGCGGGCCGTCCGGTCCGGATCAGGTGAGGCTTGCCGGTGGCGCTGGTGGCAAAGCGAAGGTCCAGGGGCGGCGCATCGAGGGTGTGGCCCAGGACCAGGCGCAGGGCCGCGTGGCTCTGGCGGAAGCGCTGGCGGTCCTCGGCGCGGCGAAAGCGGGCGGCCCGCGCCTGCTCCTCAGGGGACAGCAGGCCGGCGCCCGGTTCGGAATCGTCCGGGTCGAGGTGGAGATCCACCCGCCACACCGTGGGGCCGGAACAGGGGCCGGGCATCGCCTCGACCCAATCGGATGCCGGGGCAGGGGGCACACCGATCGCGGCGGGGGAAGGTCGATGCTGGGGGCCTCGGGGCATGTCCCCATCGTGAACCAAGCGACGCCCGCTGCCCAGCCGCTTCTGACGAGCGCCCACGCCGCGTGGCCCCGCCCCTGAGAGGGACCGGGACGCGGGATATCGTTTTTGCGATGGGTTCAGTCGATAGGCCCAGGCGCCGGGACAGAAGCTTCAGGCGCCGCGATCGCTACGCGTAGACGTTGCCGCCCGATTGCGGGAAGCGCTCGGCCAGCGCACGGCGCAGCTTCTCCAGGGCACGGTTCTCGATTTGTCGCACGCGCTCCTTCGAGATGCCGAGGCGATGCCCGAGGGCTTCGAGCGTGGCCTGGTCCTCGGCGAGGCGGCGCTCCTTGAGAATGCGCAGCTCACGCTCCGACAGGACGGTCAGCGCTTCATTGAGCCAGATCAGGCGGCGCTCTCCGTCGACGGTCGCCGACACCGTCTCGTCGGGCAGAGCAGCGCCATCGACCAGGAAGTCCATGCGCTCCGAGGATGCCTCGCTCTCTTCGCCCACGGGGGCGTTGAGCGACATGTCCGGACCGGAGAGGCGGGCGTCCATGAGGGCGACGTCCTCGCGCGAGACGCCGATGGCGGTGGCGATGCGGCGGTGGATCTCGTCGCCGACATGCTCCTCGGTCGATTGCATCAGGCGCGCCCGGAGGCGGCGCAGATTGAAGAACAGGGCCTTTTGAGCGGAGCTGGTGCCGCCCCGGACGATCGACCAGTTGCGCAGGATATAGTCCTGGATCGAGGCGCGGATCCACCAGGTCGCATAGGTGGAGAACCGCACCTCGCGCTCGGGCTCGAACCGGGCCGCTGCTTCCATCAGGCCGACATGGCCTTCCTGAACCAGATCGGCCATCGGCAGACCGTAATGGCGGAAACGGCCGGCGATCGCGATCACCAGACGCATATGCGCGGCGATGAGCCCATGCAGCGCGCGCTCGTCGCGTTCATCCTTCCAGCGAACGGCAAGCCCACGTTCCTCATCGCGTGCAAGGAAGGGCGCCTCCATCGCCGTGCGTATGAACTGCCGCCGGATCCCTGCGATATCCGCCATCCCCGCCTCCGCCTCGATGAAACGTGTGTTTCTGACCACAAGGCACCGGAACCGATCCCAATCGGAACCTGAGCCTTCGCGTGGTAACGCGACAACAAGAGGTGGGTGGGTTGGTTCCCGGCCGGTCCCCCTCGAACACGCGGTCGTGAGGGACCCGGCGGGAGCTTCCGGGCCGCGAGCGACGATCAAAGGCTGGGAGTAACGGAAGCGACCATGAAAAAAGCCCGGCACTGGTGCGCCGGGCTCGAAATCGTCATTGAGGAACCCCCGATGGCGCGAGGCCATCGGCAGGTAAAACTTGGACGATCAGGCCGCCTCTTCCTGAAGGTCGTCGCTCTCGGCTTCGCCTTCCGCCTCGGCTTCGCCCTTGGCGCGGCGCGGGGACTTGGCGAGGCTCTGCTCGATGAGCTTCAGCGCCTCAGTCTCGGTGATGCGGTTCACCGACGAGATCTCACGCACGACCCGGTCGAGGGCCGACTCGTAGAGCTGGCGCTCGCTGTAGGACTGCTCGGGCTGGGCCTCGGAGCGATAGAGGTCGCGGACCACTTCGGTGACCGACAGGAGGTCGCCCGAGTTGATCTTGGCCTCGTATTCCTGCGCACGCCGCGACCACATCGTCCGCTTGACCCGGGCGCGGCCGGTGAGGAGGTCGAGGGCCTTCTTGACGAGTTCCGGTTCGGCGAGCTTGCGCATGCCGACGCTGTTGGCCTTGGCGGTCGGAACGCGCAGGACCATCTTGTCCTTCTCGAACGACACGACGAACAGCTCGAGCTTGTAGCCGGCGATCTCCTGCTCCTCGATGGCGGTGATGCGACCGACACCGTGGGCTGGGTACACGACCGCTTCGCCGGTCTTGAAGCCTTGGCGGCCTGCCGTCGTCTTCTTGGCTGTGGTCATGCGAGAAGCGCCTCCAGAACATTGCGCGGCCTTGAACGCCGCGCCGAACCCTGTAATCCGGGGTGGGTCACCCGGCTTAAGCCCCTTGTCCGGTGGATGGGCATCGACGATGCACAACCAGCCGGTTCCCGGGCAAGCCGATGCGCGCGCAACGAGAAATCGTCCACCGAAAGCGGGAGGGCTTTCGGAGACCGATCGCATGCGACCCCAATCCACATTGGAATGTGAGACCCATCAGGTGATGGCCGGAGGCAGCACGTCGAGCACGAACGACGGCAGGCCTTGTCAATAACACAAACCGACCGCCGAATCAAAGGATTGCCGGCGAGACGCAGCGTCGTTGGAGGCGGGACGCACACGCTCCACAGCCTCCTAACGGCGTCCGTGCGCCGCCTCATCGATCGGTACGTTGCCGGCCCGGCCCGCTGTCACGCGGGCATTGGCGAGACGATCGCGGCGATCAGTCGCCGGTGCCGGGCTTGGCCGAGAAATGCGCCTCGAACTTTCCGGCGACGCCGTCCCAGGTCTTGGCGTCGGCCGGAGCGTCCTTCTTCTGGGTGATGTTCGGCCAGCTGCGCGCGTAGTCGGCGTTGACCTTCAGCCAGGTCTCCAGGCTCGGCTCGGTGTCCGGCTTGATCGCCTCGGCGGGGCATTCCGGCTCGCACACGCCGCAATCGATGCACTCGTCGGGGTGGATGACGAGCATGTTCTCGCCCTCGTAGAAGCAGTCCACCGGACACACCTCGACGCAGTCCATGTACTTGCACTTGATGCAGTTGTCGGTGACGACGTAGGTCATGGGGCCTTCAGTCCTTGATCCGGCGGGCATGTCCCGATGCCGGCGCATGGTCGCTCGCGCAGATCGATGCACGGATGTCTTGCTGCAGGGCGAGATGGGGCTGCAGGGTGACGGAGTTGCCGGATCGCGCGGGCACGAGGAGTCGCGCTGGCTCTAGACCCTGTCCGGAGGGCTGACAAGCGCAGTGGCGCCTCGGTGCCGCAACCGCGCTGCGGTGTCGCTCCGACGCCACGCTCCCTGGAACCTTTCGACCGATCGCCGTCGGTCCGCCCCTCAATCCGGCATGTCGCCGACCACAATGTCGCCGACCACTTCGTAGAGCTGCTGCGCCTCGGGTGCCGGTCCGCGACGCTCACCGAGGTCACGGATGCGGGCGATCACCGTGGCGTGGGCGGCCGCGACCGTGACGACGTCGCCGAGGCCCACCGCCGTGGCCGCGGAGGCGGCCCGCTGCCCGTTCACCCGGACGTAGCCATCGGTCACGAGGCGCGCGGCCAGGGTTCGGGTCCGGGCGAACCGCGCGAACCACAGCCATTTGTCGAGCCGCTGACGTCCCGGCTTCATCCGAGTCCGGGCAGGGTTCGCGAGAGGAGGCTGCATTCTTGCGGCGAGGGCGGGCGTTCCAAAGGCCTGCTTGTCAAAAACCTGAGTTCCAAAACCCGTGGCGTTACGAGAGATCTCGGCAGGGTCGCGCCGGCGCGCCGACCCGAGCCTGCCGAGCGTGTTTCACTCAGCGCTTGCGATCCGGCCCGGCCTCGAGCTGGGCTTTGAGGGCCGCGAGCTTGGCGAAGGGCGAATCCGGGTCCGGGGCGCGCTCGCGCCGCTGCGGACGCGGCTCGTCGCGGGGAGCGGCCCGCGGCTCGTCGCGGCGCTCGGGCCGGACCCGGCCGGGCTCGAAGCGTTCGCGCCGCTGCGGCCGTCCGTCCGGGCGACCCTCGCCGCCGGGACCACGGCGATTGCCTTCCGGACGCTCGCCGGGGGCGCCGGCGCGCGGACGGTCGCGTCCCTCGCCGCCACCGGGGCGACGGTTGTCCGGGCGGGCGTCGCCAGCGGCGCGGTTCGGAGCGCCGCCGTCGCGGCCCGGGCCGCGCGGGCGGTTCTGGCGCGGATTGGCGTTGCGCTGGTGGCGCTGGAGGCGCCAGACCTCGACGGTCGCCACCTCTCCGGCCGCATCCGCCGCCGTGGCGTCCGCGTCGGGCGAGGTCTCGGTCTCGGTCAGGGCCGCTGCCGGCTCGGCCGGGGCGACTTCGGTCTCGGTCTCGGAGGTTGCGTCCTCCGCCGGATGCTCGGCGCTCTCCGCCACGCTGGCCGCATCGGCGACCGGCTGCGGGGCCGGATCGGGCTGATCCTGCGTCGCGTCGTCTGCGGCGCGGGTGTCCTCGACCGAAGCCGCGTCCTGCGCCGTGTCGTCGGACGAGGCTGCCTCGCGTGGTGCCTCGATGGCGTCCGGCGCGGTGGCGGCGCCGGAATCCTCGGTCGAGCCAGGCAGCATTTCAGACGGCGCGTCGTGGTCTTCGGTAGGAGACGCTTCGGTGGAGGAAGGTGCTTCGATGCCGGCAGACGCCTCGGAATCCGGTGAGGTCTCGGCGCTGGCCTCGCCCTCGGGCGCCGCTTCGCCCGCGGCCTCGGCCGGGGCGTTCTCGTCCGTCACCGTCTCGTCCGTGGCCGTCTCGTCTTTCGCCGTGTCGCCGGCCTCCGCGACCGTCGGCTTCACCGGCTGGGTGGAGGCCGCCGGAAGCAGCGGCACGGTGATGGCCGGGCCCGGACGGGTCTCGGGGGCGTAGCCGAGGGATTTCAGGATCGAGGCGAAGTCCTCGCCCGAGCAGCCGACCAGGGAGGTCATGCCCACGGTCGCCACGAAGGCGTCGCCGTCGGCCGTCCCCACCGGGGCGTCGCCCGGCGTGGTGCCGGGCCGGTAGGCGATCGCCGGGCGGATGAGATCGGCGAGGCGCTCCAGAATGTCGACGCGCACGGCGCGCTCGCCGCAGACGCGGAAGCCGGCGGCGCGATAGAGGCCCTTGGCGATCTCGGGGTCGACCTTGATCGAGGTGCGGCCGGAGCTGGCGAGGTGGGCGATCTCGTCGAGGCCGCGCTGATCGAGGCCGCCATTCTTCAGGGCCCAGAGCTGGGCCGCGAGGGTGCGGGGCGCCGGCTTCAGCAGGGCCGGCAGGAAGATGTGATAGGCGCCGAAGCGGACGCCGTGGCGGCGCAGAGCGCCACGGCCGTCCTGATCCAGGGTGCGCATCTCGTGCATCACCTTGGCGCGCTCGAGCACGCCGAGGGATTCCACCACCTGGAAGCCGATGCCCTTGGCGAGGCCCGTGAGATCGGCCGCCGTCTCGATCTCCATCAGGGGACCGAGGAGCCGGACCACGGTGGCCTTGAGCCAGGCGACCAGCCGGGCCTCGACCTTGTCGCGCGCGGGGCCGGTCAACTGCTCGTCGGCGAGCAGGCGCACATGCGGCTCGAACAGCTTGTCGCCGGGCGTCAGCTTGGCGACCGGGTCGCCGGTCCAGCGGATGACGCCGTCGTGGCTCAGCACGAGGGAGGCATCGGCAGCCGACGAGAACCGCTCGGCGCGGGCCTCGATCTCGCCGCCGAGCGCCTTCTCGGCCGCGCTGCGCAGGGTCTTGGCCTCATGTCCTTCCGCACCGGGATCCGGAACGAACTGGAAGCCATGCAGATGGCCGACATGCTGGCCCTCGACGGTAACGTCCCCGCCGGCGGTGATCTCAGCTTCCAACATCGTATTCTCTCTCAGGCGCCGCATCAGGACGCTGGTGCGCCGATCGACGAAACGGCTCGCAAGGCGCTCGTGCAGGGCGTCAGACAGCCTGTCCTCTACCCGACGCGTCTCGCCCTGCCAATGCACCGGATCAATGAGCCAATCCGGACGGTTCGCCACGAAGGTCCAGGTTCGCCCCTGCGCGATGCGCTGGGACAGGGCGTCGATGTCGCCGTCGGTGCGGTCGATCATGGCGACGTGCTTGGCGAACCAGTCGTTGGGAATGCGCCCTGCCATGCCGCGCATCAGGAAGCGGTAGAGCTGGGCGACGAGGTCCGCATGGGTCTGGGGATGGACCTTGCGGTAATCGGGAACGCCGCAGACGTCCCACAGGCGGCGTACGTTGGCGGGACTGTTAGCGAGGTCGCGGATGTCGTCCTCGCGGGCCAGGATCTCGAGGGCCGACTGGTCCTCGCCCATCGGCGCGCGGGTGAGCCCCTTTTCGCGGGGATGCTCGTCCAGGCTCTCCTGAAGGCGCTTCAGGGACCCGAAGTCGAGGTCCGGGTTGCGCCATTGCAGGACCCGCAGGGGCTCGAAATCGTGATTCTCCAGGGCCTCGATCATCTCGGGCTCGAACGGGGCGCAGCGCCCGGTCGAGCCGAAGGTGCCGTCCGAGAGGTGGCGCCCGGCGCGGCCGGCGATCTGCCCCATCTCGGGGGGCGTCAGCTTGCGGAAGCGGGTGCCGTCGTACTTCCAGTTCGCCGCGAAGGCGACGTGGTCGACGTCGAGGTTGAGGCCCATGCCGACCGCGTCGGTGGCGATGAGGTAATCGACGTCGCCCGACTGGTAGAGCTCGACCTGGGCGTTGCGGGTCCGCGGCGACAGGGCGCCGAGCACCACCGCCGCGCCGCCGCGCTGGCGCCGGATCAGCTCGGCGATAGCGTAGACCTCCTCGGCCGAGAACGCCACGATGGCGGAGCGGCGGGGCAGGCGCCCGAGCTTCTTCTCGCCCGCGAAGGTGAGCTGCGACAGTCGCGGCCGGGTCGTCGTGTGGACGCCGGGAATCAGCGACTGCACCAGGGGCAGCATGGTCGAGGAGCCGATCAGCAACGTCTCCTCGCGGCCGCGCTGGTGCAGCAGGCGGTCGGTGAAGACGTGGCCCCGGTCCATGTCGGCGGCGAGCTGGATCTCGTCGATGGCCACGTAGGCGACGTCGAGGTCGCGCGGCATCGCCTCGATGGTGGAGATCCAGTAGCGCGGCCGGTCCGGCTTGATCTTCTCCTCTCCGGTGACGAGGGCGACCTTGTCGGCGCCGACCTTGGCGACCACCCGCAGGTAGACCTCCCGCGCCAGCAGGCGCAGGGGCAGGCCGATCATGCCGGTCGGATGGGCCAGCATGCGCTCGATGGCGAGATGGGTCTTGCCGGTATTGGTCGGCCCGAGCACCGCCGTGACGCCGCGTGCGCGGGCCTGCGGGGAGAGGGAGGGGCGGATCATGAGTAAGGGGCGGTCCCTTCGGCGAGGCCGGCAGGCTCAAGGATGGGGAGACCGCCGCGACGCCGTCAGGGGCGGCGCTGTCGTGGCGGCTGGCCCTCATATGGGTCGCCATAGCGTCGGCTGCCATCCCGGCCATACCCGCCATTCCGGTCCGAGCCGGGCAGGCCGAGGCTCGGATAGATCCCGATCTCCACGGGCGGCTGTATCCGCTGCGGTGCGACATCGGCGCAGAGGGTATCGGGCACGGCCGTCAGCGGCCCGCGCCGGGGCGGGCGGTTCTCGATGACCTGGGCCGAGGAATAGGCGTCGCCGCCGCAATCGGGTCCCGTCGACAGGATCGATTGCGCGCTCGCGCCGGAGGCCCCGAGCGCCAGAGCGGCGCCGACGAATCGCGCGGCGAGGCTGTGGCGTCCGGTCACTGGGCCAGGCTGGCTTGAGTGGCGGAATTCGAAGCGGCTGCGGCGGTGCTGCTGCCCTGCGGTCCGCCGGTGCGGGTCCAGCGGGTGGCCTCGATGATGTTGGTGCCGACCGTGGTGCGCACGGCGATTCGCACCGGCAGCAGCACGCGGGTGCCCTCGACCGGGGCCAGCCAGACCGACATCTCGCGGTTGTCCTCCATGAACTTCACGCCCGGCCGGTCCGGCCGGTGGCCGGCGATCGGGGTGTAGCGGGCGTTGCAGACCAGGACCGGGCCGCTGTAGCCGGGTTTGGCCACCGCGCGGGTCTCGCCGTAGCTCAGCGCCACGTCGAATCGGGTCGCCCCGTCGAAGATCGGCAGCGTCCGGTTGCAATTGGCCGGGTCCATCGGATCGGCCCGACCCTGCACCGGCATCATCAGGGCGCTGGCCGGGTCGATCACGCCGCGCTTGTTGGCGGCGGTGATCGGCACCCGGTCGCCCATGTCGATGAGGGGCGGAGTGATCTCCGCCTGGGTGACGGTGCCGCGAGCGAGCGCCATGCGCACGGCGATGCCGGAATTGGAGGTCTTGGTGGCGATCGCGAAACTGCTGGGCTGGGGCGCCGACGCGATGGCGCCGCTGGCGCGGGCCGAGCCCATGCCGCCCGTCACCACGCCGACGAGGCCGGTGAGCCGGGCCGAGACGTCCATCCGGTAGCCGGATCCCTCGAACACCCCCGCCACTTGGGCATTGCCGATGGTGAGGCCCGCCAGGGCGATGTCGTAATCCACCGTCACCGTCGAGGCGGCGGCGGCCTTCGGCCGGGCCTGCGCGGGCGGCCCGACAAGCGCCACGGGAACAGCCACCGCGAGGGTCAGCGCGCTGGCGCCGAGCAGCCGGGCGCCGAGCAGCCGGACGTCAAGCAGCCGGGCGCCGAGACGAGGAAGCGGGGCAGGGCGCTGTCGGGTGCCGCACATGGCTGGAAACTCGGGTTCGCTGTCGGTCCCCGGCCGAACGCGCCCGGGACATCTGGCCATCATCGTCCGCTCTCATGGTTAACACATCGTTCGGGCGGGTGCAGCGGAGGCGTCGGTGCCGGCCCGCCCGGCCCGGGCGGAGCGTCGAAAAATCGGCCCACGCCTTGACGTCACGGGGCACTCTCCCCTATAGGCTCGCGCCTTCAATGAGAACGCCGCTCCACCGGGCCTGGCGTGCGAGAAGCCGCTTGCCGCGACGCGGCAGGGTTTCCCGCCAGCCTGTCGGACATGCGGAACGAGACGGGAAATAGAACAATGTCGCGCCGTTGCGAACTCACGGGCAAAGCCGTGCAGACCGGCCACCTCGTGAGCCACTCGAACCGCAAGACCAAGTGCCGGTTCCTGCCGAACCTGTGCCAGGTCACGCTGCAGTCGGATGCCCTCAAGCGCCGCGTGCGCCTGCGCGTCACGGCCCATGCGCTGCGCTCGGTCGAGCACCGCGGCGGTCTCGACGCCTTCCTGATCAAGGCCCGCGAGATCGAGCTGTCGCAGACGGCCCGCCTTCTCAAGCGCGAGCTGCACAAGAAGCTCGCCGAAGTCGAGACCCCCGTCGCCGCCTGAGGCCTCCGGGGCGTCGAATCGGTCGGGGAGCGCTCCCGACCGCGCCGCCTTCCGCCAGATCATCGAACGGCCGCCGCACGCGACAGCGCGTACGGTGGCCGTTCGCGTTGGAGCACCGGTTTCCCGTCGATGACCGTCCTGTCGCTCGTCGCCCCGATCTTCGGCCTCATCCTGGTGGGATGGATCGCGGCACTCGCCGGCTTCCTGTCCGACAAGGTCAGTGACGGCCTGTCGGAATACGTCTTCTCGATCGCGGTTCCGGCTCTGATCATCGCGACGCTGACCCGTCCCGGGCTCACTGGCGAGATCACGCCCTCCTACTGGGTCAGCTATTTCGGCGGGGCCGCCCTGTCCTGGGGAATCGGGTCGGCGCTGAGCCTGCGCCGCAAGGGCGTCGAGCGCCGCGGGGCGATCCTCCACGGCTTCGCCGCCAGCCAGTCGAACACCGTGTTCATCGGCGTGCCGATGATCCTCCAGGCCTATGGCGACGAGGGGGCCTTCCCGCTCTTCATGCTGCTGGCCGTGCACCTGCCCCTGATGATGGGCTGCGCCACCTTCCTGATCGAGGCGGACGGCGAGACCTCCATCCTGCGGCGCCTGCGGGGCCTCGCCCTGGTCCTGCTGCGCAATCCGATCTTCCTGGCGCTCGTCCTGGGCCTCGGCCTCAAGGCCATCGGGGTGGCACCCACCGGCATGGCCAAGGCGCTGGTGGATTCGCTGGCGGGCACGGCCTCGACCTGCGCGCTGATCGCCCTCGGCGCCGGCCTCGTCCGCTACCGGGTCCTCCACGACATGCCGAGCGCCCTGGTGATCACCAGCCTGAAGCTGGTGCTGCATCCCCTCGCGGTCTGGGTCCTGGCCTTCCACGTCTTCACCATGCCACCGGCCTATGCCGGGGTGGCGACCCTGTTCGCCGCGATGCCGGTGGGCATCAACGCCTACCTGCTCGCCGCCCGCTACAAGACCGAGACCGGCGTGGTGGCCGCCGCCGTGATGCTGTCGACCCTGCTGGCGACCTTCACCACGATCGCCTGGCTGACGCTCCTCGGCCACGCCTGACGGCGCGGCGGAGCTGCTCGGGTCGCGCCGATCTTGACCGCTGTCCCGCCTGTTTGTACCGATCGGTACAGGACCGGGAGAGCCGCGGTCCAGCCGTGCCGGAGCCTTGCCGATGTCCGAGACCCTTGCTGCCGAATCGCGTCCTCCACTGCCGCCCTTCACGCGGGACACGGCGATCGTGAAAGTCCGCGCCGCCGAGAACGGCTGGAATGGCTGCAACCCGGAAAAGGTCGCCCTGGCCTACACCGCCGACAGCCGGTGGCGGAACCGCACCGAGTTCTTCAGCAGCCGACCGGCGATCGTGGATTTCCTGCGCCGCAAATGGGAGCGCGAGCACGAGTACCGCCTGATCAAGGAGATCTGGGCCTTCACCGAGGACCGGATCGCCGTCCGCTTCGCCTACGAGTTCCACGACGCGGCGGGACAGTGGTTCCGCGCCTACGGCAACGAGAACTGGGCCTTCGACGCCAACGGCCTGATGCGCGAGCGCCATGCCAGCATCAACGACCTCGCGATTCGCGACACCGAGCGCCAATTCCACTGGGACCGCGCCGCCCCGCGTCCCGAGGACCATCCCGGGTTGAGCGATCTCGGCCTGTAAGAGACCGGTACCGGTGTCGATGTCGGGGGTCGTATCGGGGGCATCGTCGCGGGCGCGTGCACGGGAGGCCGCGATCCCGGTGCTGGCGGAGGTGTTTCGCGAGCACGGCTACGAAGGGGCCAGCCTGGCCTTGCTCGGCGCCCGCACCGGACTCGGCAAGGGCAGCCTCTATCACGCCTTTCCGGGCGGTAAGGCCGAGATGGCGGAGGCTGTCCTGGACGCCATCGAGGCCTGGTTCGAGACGCGTCTCTACGCTCCCCTGCGCGACGAGTCCGATCCCGAGGCGGCGATCCGGCGCATGCTGTCCGAGACCGAGGCGTATTTCCGCTCCGGGGGCCGCGCCTGCCTCGTCGGCGCCTTCGCGCTGACCGAGGGCCGCGACCGCTTCGGCGACCACATCCGGCGCTACTTTGCCGTCTGGTGCGATTCGCTGGCGGCGGCCCTGCGGCGCAGCGGGTTTACCGACGCGGCGGCGAAAGGCTTGGCCGAGGAGACCGTCGCGGCCATCCAGGGCGGTCTGGTCCTCGCCCGCGCCCTCGACGACCCGGGGGCATTCGGTCGGACGCTGGAGCGCCTGCGGCCGCGGTTGATCCCAGGGGACAGGGACAGGACAGGGGCTGAGGGCAGGGCGGTCGGGTTAGGCGTCTTGCCTGACGGATAGGCGTCTTGGCTGACGGGAAGGCGTCTTGGCCGAAGGCCGGAGCGCATCTCCCTCCCCCGCAGAGGGGGAGGGACGAGCCGGCGCCCCCTACGAACGCCGTCGAGCATCCGGGGTCAGCTGCCCGGAGTCAGCTTCAGGATCTTGCCGTCCGGGCCGTCGGTGACGGCGTAGACCGCACCGTCGGTGCCGACGCGGACATCGCGGATGCGGTCCTCCAGGGGAATGCGCTCCTCGCTGACGACCTTGTCGCCGTCGAGCTTCACCGCCACGAGGCCCTGGCTGACGAGGCCGCCGATCAGGAAGGCGTCTTTCCAGGCCGGGAAGGCGTCACCGCTGTAGAGCGCCATGCCCGAGGGGCCGATCACCGGGTCCCAGTAATAGACCGGCTGGGCGGTGCCGCCCGCCTGGGTCTTGCCCTCGCCGATCTTCTCGCCGCTGTACTCGAGGCCGTAGGTGACTTCGGGCCAACCATAATTGACGCCGGGACGCGGGCGATTCAGCTCGTCGCCGCCGCGCGGCCCGTGCTCCACGGTCCAGAGCCGCCCCTGCGGATCGAGGGCCGCGGCCTGCACGTTGCGGTGGCCGTAGGACCAGATCTCGGGCTTGGCCTTCTCGCCGCCCGTGAAGGGATTGTCCTTTGCGGCATTGCCATCGGTGTCGATGCGGAAGACCTTGCCGAGACCGCTGGTGAGGTCCTGGGCCTGGACGCGGGTGACCTTGTCGGAGCGCTCGCCCACGGTGACGAAGAGCTTGCCGTCCGGGGCAAAGACGAGCCGCGAGCCGAAATGCTTGTCGCCGTCATAGCTCGGCATCTGCCGGAAAATGACCTTGACCTCGTCGAGGCGGGCAGCGCCCTTGTCCTCGACCAGTTTGGCCCGCAGCACGCTGGTGCCGTTGCCCTTGTCGCGCGGCTCGGCGTAGCTGAGATAGATCAGACGGTCGGCGACGAAGCTCGGGCTCAAGGCCACGTCGAGCAGGCCGCCCTGTCCGCGGGCATCGACCTTCGGCACGCCGGGAATCGACGGCCCGGCGGTTCCGTCCTTGGCGACGATGCGCAGCTTGCCGGCTTTCTCGGTCACCAGCATGCGTCCGTCCGGCAGGAACTCCATCGCCCAAGGGCTGTCGAGGCCCTTGGCGACGACCTCTGTCTTCACCTTCGTGGCGACCTCGGGCTTTGGGGCGCGGGTCTGGTTGGGCAGCAGCGGCTTGTAGGGCGCATTCGGCGCCTCGGTCTCGGCGGGGCTGTTGCCGGTGGCGGAACTGGTGGGCGCCGCGAAGGCGTCGCCGCCGATCCGGGGCTGCCGGGGCTCGGCGCCCGCCGGCTCCTGCGCGTGGACGGCCGCGCCGAGGCTGAGAAGGGCTGCGGTGGCGAGCAGGCTGTGCGGGATGCGCTTCACGTCGGATGGTCCTCCATGCCGGCACGTTGGCCGGCTCCGGGTCGAGCCCCCTCGGGCAGCGGCCGGGCCGCCGCCGTCGGGATGCCTGGGACATGGGGCGACGGACACGCTTTGGCGAGGGTCGCGGCCCCTCGGGCCACCGTCGGGGGGTGCGGAACAGGTCCGGCCGGCCTCATCGGGCTCGACATCTGAAGGGTCCCGACGAAGAGACCAGGTGGACAATCTGCAGAGTCCAGGGGAGGGCGGCCCTGCATCGGCCACGGGACGCCTTGACCGTTCCCCGCCGCATCGCCAACTCTGGCCTTCGACGATCCGTCTCGCGGCTCGATGTCGCGACGCGAGGACGGCGGATGAGACGTTTCGCGAAGAGCGGAACCGGAAAGGAAGTTTCCCATGGCGACGGTGAAAGTGACCGACGCGAGCTTCGAGCAGGACGTTCTTCAGTCCGCGGAGCCGGTCGTAGTGGATTTCTGGGCCGAGTGGTGCGGCCCGTGCCGTCAGATCGGTCCGGCGCTCGAGGAGATCTCGGCCGATCTCCAGGGCCGGGTCAAGATCGCCAAGGTCAATGTCGACGAGAACCCGGGCATTGCCGCCCAGTACGGCATCCGCTCGATCCCGACGCTGCTGATCTTCAAGGACGGCCAGCTCGCGAGCCAGAAGGTCGGCGCCGCCCCGAAGGGCGATCTGTCCCGCTGGATTCAAGCGAGCGCCTGAGCGCGGCGTGCGGGGCCGGTCCGGCGCCGCGACCCACGGCCTGAACGGACAAAGCCCGGCCGCGAGGCCGGGCTTTTTTGTGGGGCGTCGGATGACCGAACGCCGATGATGGCCCAAACGAAGAAACCCGGCCTTGCGGCCGGGCTCCGTCGTTTCGAGACCGTAGATATCGGCTTAGTACGAGCCGAACTTGTAGTTCAGGCCAGCGCGGACGACGGCGAACTCGGCGCCGCTGTTGCGGTTGGTGAAGCCGGGCTGACGGTAGAGAACGTTGTTGGTGTCGACGGCGTAGACGCCGGCGTTGCGGTTGTTGTTCTCGAGGTTCACGTACAGGCCTTCGACCTTGAGCGTGACGGCCGACGAACGGAAGAAGTTCAGGAACGAGTCGGTGGGGAGCGCGTACTCGATGCCGCCGCCAGCAGCGTAGCCGGTGCGGAAATCGTCGTTGCCGCGGAAGCCGCCGAAGTTGCGCTCGTTGCTGCCGGCGCCGTAGGCGAAGCCGCCGGTGCCGTAGAACAGGACGCGGTCGAAGGCGTAGCCGAGGCGACCGCGGACGGTGCCGAAGTAGTCGAGGCTGGCGGTGCCGCGCGGATCGACGAAGGTGACGCCGGCGATCGGAGCGAAGCCGGGGGTCAGGACGAAGTTGTTCCGGCTACGGCCGAAGTCGACGTACTGGGCGTCAGCTTCGATACCGACGACCACGCCCGAACCCGGGGTGAACTGGTAGTTGTAGCCGATCTGACCGCCGCCCGTGAAACCCTCGTTGGAGTTGTTCGAGTAGGCGACCTGCGACGGACCGCCGTTGAGCGGAGCGACGAGGTTCGGGAACACGTTGTTGTAGACGTTGGTGCCACGGTCGGAGGCGTCGAAGCCGTAACCCGCGTTGAAACCGGCGTAGAAGCCGGTCCAGGTGAACACCGGCACCGGCACGAACACCGGCGGAGCGGCGCGGCGCGGCAGGTCAGCGGCCGAAGCGGCTGCGGTGAGGGCCGTGAAGGCCGCGAAAGACGTAAGAAGCTTTTTCATTATTCTGATCCCCAGCGAAGTGCCCGATCGAGGGAGAACCTACTTCAGTTTCCACAGCCAAGATGTAGCGCCGCGGTCACACCGCAGAGTTGATGTGAGCGCCGATGGGACTGGAAAAGGTTAGGGAATTCAGGTCGGCGGCGTTCCGTTCGCAGTCAGGACTGCGCCGACGAGGTAGAGCGAACCGCAGATCAGAATGCGTGGCGGTTGCTCGAAGGCGATGTCGGAAAGACTCTCGAGAGCCGCTTCGACACTTGAGGCCACAGCCGCGTTCAGGCCCACATCCGTGGCGATGCTGGCGACCTCTTCCGCCGGCCGGGCCGCCATCTGTCCGGCGATCGGGACCGCCACCAGGGCGCGGGCCAGACCGACGAAGTTGCGCAGGAACCCCTCCGCGTCCTTGGTCCCGAGTAGGCCGACGATCAGCACCAGCGGGACGTCGGAGCGCTCGCCGAGATCCGCCATTGCGGCGGCGAGGATGCGCCCGCCATCGATGTTGTGGCCGCCGTCGAGCCAGAGTTCGGCGCCGAGCGGCACCAGATCGGACAGGCGCCCGCGGTTCAGCCGCTGCAGGCGCCCTGGCCACTCGACGGCGTTGAGCCCGGCCTCGATCGCGGCGGTGCCGATATCGCCGAAGCCGGCGGCCCGCAGGGCCGCGATGGCGGTGCCGGCATTGGTGAACTGGTGCCGCCCGTTCAGGCGCGGCTTGGGCAGGTCGAACAGGTCGGTATCGTCCTGGTAGACGAGACGCCCGCGCTCGGCATGGACCGAGAAATCCTGGTTGCCGACGCGGATCGGGGTGGCCCCCACCGCTTCGGCGAGCTGGCACAGCACCGAATCGGCTTCGGCGTAATCCTGCGCGGCGATGATGGCCGGGCATCCCTTCTTGAAGATGCCGGCCTTCTCGGTGGCGACCGCCTCGACGGTGTCGCCGAGATATTCGGCGTGGTCGCGCCCGATGGGCGTCACCACGGCCGCCGCCGGCCGATCGATCACGTTGGTGGCATCGACCCGGCCGCCGAGCCCGACTTCCAGCAACAGCACGTCGGCCGGATGCTCGGAGAACAGCAACAGGGCAGCCGCGGTGGTGATCTCGAACACGGTAATCGGCTCACCCTCGTTGGCGGCCTCGCAGCGGGCCAGGGCGTCGGCCAGCTGATCCTCGGGGACGAAGTGTCCGCCCCCGATGGCGCCGATGCGGATGCGCTCGTGAAAGCGCACCAGATGCGGAGAGGTGTAGACATGGGCCGCCAACCCGGCGGCCTCGAGGATCGCCCGCATGAAGGCGATGGTCGAACCCTTCCCGTTGGTGCCGGCCACGTGGATCACCGGCGGCAGCTTGCGCTCCGGGTGGTCGAGACGGGCCAGCAGCCGCTCGATCCGCCCGAGCGACAGGTCGATCGTGCGCGGGTGGAGGGCGAGGAAGCGCGCCATCAGCGCGTCGGAGGAATCCATGATCGAACGTCGTGTGGCGGAGGGGAGGGGATCGCGGAGAAGGAATCGTGGCGACGGACTCGCGGCGTGTGCCGCTTCAGGCGGGTTCCGCAACCGGGGCGGCCGCCCGGACCGGCGGCGACCCGGGCTCCTGGTTGGTCAGGAGGCCGCACAGGGTCGCGATCGTGTCCTTCAGGGCGTGGCGGTGGACGACCTGATCGACCATGCCGTGGTCGCGCAGGTATTCCGCCCGCTGGAAACCGTCGGGCAGCTTTTCGCGGATGGTCTGCTCGATGACGCGCGGGCCGGCAAAGCAGATCAGCGCGCCGGGCTCGGCCAGATGGACGTCGCCCAGCATCGCGTAGGAGGCGGTGACGCCGCCGGTGGTCGGGTTGGTGAGCACCACGATGTAGGGCAGCCTGGCCGCGTTGAGCCGGCGCACCGCCACGGTGGTGCGGGGCATCTGCATCAGCGAGAGGATGCCTTCCTGCATGCGGGCGCCGCCCGAGGCGGAGAACAGGACGTAGGGGGTGCGCTTGTCCAGGGCGGTCTCCGCGCCGCGCACGAAGGCTTCGCCGGCCGCCATGCCGAGGGAGCCGGCCATGAAGGCGAAGTCCTGCACCGCCAGGGTCATCGGCAGGCCCGAGACGCGGCCGAAGCCGACCTTGAAGGCGTCGGTCATGCCGGTCTTGGCCCGGGCATCCTTGAGCCGGTCGATGTAGCGCTTCTCATCGCGGAACTTGAGCGGATCGGCGGCGACCTCCGGCAGGGGCACGTCGATCCAGGTGCCCTCGTCGAACATCATCTTGAGGCGCGCCTGGGCGCTCATCTTCAGGTGATGCTCCGAGCCGGGGATGACCCAGTGATTGCTCTCCACCTCCTTGTGGAAGACCATCTGGCCCGTATCGGGGCACTTGACCCACAGGTTCTCCGGGGTCTCGCGCTTGAACAGGGTCTTGATCTTGGGGCGAACGACCTCCGAGATCCAGTTCATCGGTTCAACCATCATGCGACGGTGTCCTTGTGCGGGCTCGAAGCGAGCGAGCCGGAAGGTCTCGTGAAATTGCGTCAGGCGCGGGGCGCGGAGCGCACGCCCTCGGCCAACTCGCGCACAAGGGCGCTGACGGCCGCGACCGTGCCGCCGTTCGAAGCGCCCTCGGCGTCGAGGGTGGCCCGCATGGCGTCGACCAGGGCGGAGCCGACCACCACCCCGTCGGCCCCACGAGCGATCGCTGTGGCATCGGCTCCGGTCCGAACCCCGAAGCCCACCACGATCGGCAGGTCGGTGTGGCGCCGGATTCGGTCGACCGCCGCGGCCACCCGGTCGAAGTTCGGCGTGGCGGTTCCGGTGATGCCGGTGATCGACACGTAGTAGACGAAGCCCGCGGTGTTCGCGAGGACGGCGGGGAGCCGCTTCTCGTCGGTGGTCGGCGTCGCGAGGCGGATGAAGGCCAGCCCCTTGGCCAGCGCCGGCAGACAGAGTTCGTCATCCTCCTCCGGCGGAAGGTCGACCACGATCAGGCCGTCGATCCCGGCGTCGAGCGCATCGTCGAGGAAGCGCTCGACGCCGTAGGTGTGGATCGGGTTGAAATACCCCATCAGGATCACCGGCGTCTCGGTGTTGCCCTGGCGGAAGCGCCGCACGAGGTCGAGGGTCCGGGCCACGCCCTGGCCGCCCTTCAGGGCACGCAGGCCCGCCGCCTGGATCGCGGGGCCGTCTGCCATCGGGTCGGTGAAGGGCAGGCCGAATTCGACGATGTCGGCTCCGGCGGCCGGCAGGGCTTCGAGCACCTTCAGCGAGGTCTCGGCATCGGGATCGCCCGCCATCACGTAGGTGACGAGAGCCGCGCGGTTCTCGGCGCGGCAGCGCGCGAAGGTCGCGGCGATGCGCGCCTGACCGGGATTCACCGAACTCGTCATCGTCATGACACCCACGTCGAACGGTCCTCGGCGCCGCGGCGGGGGCGGCTCGGGATCAAGCCGCCGCGCCTACACCATCAGGACCGGCCCGTGAAGCGCACCGCCGCACCGCATCGCATTCGATCCCGATCCGCAACGGTTTCTTAACGGCCTTTCGAAAGCCCGCCTTCAAGTTCCTTTGGCATGGTCCCTCGCGGCAGGGGTCGGTCCTGCCGGAGGCCGGTCCCATGACGCTGCAGGATGTCCCGCTGCAGATTTTCGCGATGCCGCCCTGGGTCTGGCAGACCGTGGGCCTTGGTCTCGTATCCGGCGGGTTCGGCTTCGCGGCGGGCTGGTGGGGCCGCGCGCGCCGGGGTGCCCCCGGCCCAACCGTTTCCATCGAACGCCCTGCCTTCGCCCGCGACGGCAGCCGGACCGAGCAGCTCGAGGACCGGGTCTGGCGCCTGTCGGAGAGCGAGGAGCGCTACCGGGCGCTGGTCGAGGCCAGCACCGAGATCATCGTGCAGCGCGACGCGCAGGGGCGGATCACCTTCGCCAATGGCGGCTTCGGGCGCCTCGTCGGTGCCGAGCCGCTGTCGCTGGTCGGTACGACACGGACCGCCGAGGTCCTGGAGACGAACGAGGGCGTGCGAAGCTCGGATGGAATCCGCCGCGTCGAGATGCGGCTGGTCCCCTTCTCCGGCGCGCCGCGCTGGTATTCCTTCATCGAGATGCCGATGCCGGGGGGTTCGGGCGAGCCCCAGTGGCTGCGCGCCGGCACCGATATCACCGAGCGGGTCGAGGCCGCCCGCTCCCTGGACGAGGCGTTGAACCGGGCCGAGGCCGCCAACGTGGCGAAGTCCCGCTTCCTCGCCACCGTCAGCCACGAGTTCCGCACCCCGCTCAACGGCATCCTGGGCATGGCCGATCTCGTCCTCGACACCGGCCTCGACCCGGAACAGCGCACCTATGTCGAGGCCGTCCGGACCTCCGGAAAGGCCCTGCTCAGCCTCATCGACGGCATTCTCGATTTCTCGCGGATCGAGGCGGGCCGCCTCGATCTCGCCGCCGAGCCGTTCGATCCGGGCGAGATCGCCGAGGCCGTGGTGGAGCTGCTGGCGCCGCGCGCCCAGGACAAGGGCATCGAGATCGCCGTCGACATCGCCGACGACATCCCGCGCCTGGTGGTCGGCGACGCCGACCGGGTCCGCCAGATCCTGATCAACCTCGCGGGGAACGCGATCAAGTTCACCAATGCGGGCGGAGTCGGCGTCGAGCTGCGCCGCGAGGCCGGCGACCTCGTCATCGCGATCTCGGATACCGGTCCGGGCATCCCGTCCGAGCGCATCCCGATCCTGTTCGAGGAATTCGAGCAGGGTGACAGCAGCGCCAGCCGCCGTCACGAGGGCACCGGGCTCGGTCTCGCCATCACCCGGCGCCTCGTCAACCGGATGGGCGGGCGCATCGACGCGACCTCGCGCCTCGGCCAGGGCAGCACCTTCTCGGTGACGTTGCCGCTCCCCGTCGCGGCGGCGGATCGCGAACGGCCTCCGAGCCTGTGCGGGCGCCGGGTCCTCATCGTCGCGGCCTCGCCGTTCCAGGCGCCATTCCTGGCCCGGCGGCTCAGCCGCTCGGGTGCGTCCGCCCTCGTGGTGCCGAACCTCGATGCCGGTCTCGATGCGATCGCGGCCGCCGCCTTCGATGCGGTCCTGGCCGATCGCACCCTCGGCGACGCGGCGGTGCGCACGCTGGCGCTCGAGGCCCGACGCTGCGGCGTGCGCTGCAGCCTCGTCCTGCTCTCGCCCTTCGATCGCCGCGAGTTCGGCACCCCCGCCGCCGCCGGCTTCGACAGCTATCTGGTCAAGCCGGTGCGCGCCCGCTCTCTGTTCGATCGCCTGCTGGCGCCCGCCTCGTCGCAGGCCGAGTTCGTCGCGGCGACGCGGCGCGGATCGGAGGAACCCGGCGCCGCGATTCCGGCGCGTCTGCCCGCCACCGCGCTCGAAGCGCCGGCAAATCCCGGCGCATCCGGTCCTGTCGCATCCTCTCCCCCGACCGCCGGACCGCGCGTGCTCCTCGCCGAGGACAACCCGATCAACGCCCTGCTGGCGACCAAGGCCCTCCAGCGCCTGGGCGCGCAGGTGGTGCTGGCCCATGACGGGGAGGAAGCGCTGGCCCGCATCCGCGAGGCGACCCCCGACACCCCCTTCGATCTGGCCCTCTTGGACATCCGGATGCCCGGGATCGACGGCCTGGAGACGGCCCGGCAGATCCGCGCGATCGAGGCCGCCGAGGGGGCGCCCGCCCTGCACCTCGTGGCCCTCACCGCCAATGCGGGCCGGGACGACGAGCGCATCGCACGCGCGGCAGGCTTCGACGGGTTCCTGGCCAAGCCCCTCGACCTGCGCGCCCTGCCGGGCCTGCTGGAGCGCCGCGCGGCGGCTGCCTGACCGCGACGGTTTTCGCTTATCGCTGGCGGATCGACCGTTAAGCGAGGACCGCGCCGCGCGATTACGTCACGGTCGGGAGCGATCCTTTAGCGCTGAGGCACCGGTCTCGCCGGAGCGTTGACACGCCGGGCGGGGCGCGCGAACACCGCGCCATGGCCGATCACCTTTCCCCGGATTCTCGTTCTCCGGATCTTCGTTCTCATGATTCTGCGCCCCCGGATGCAGGGACGCGCAGCCACGACCGCCGGGTCGCCTGGAGCGTCGTCGCGCTCACCGCCGTGACGGTGCTGATCGGCGCCCTCGCGGCCGCGCCGGTCCATCACCCCGCTTCTCACCCCGTCGTGGCCAACCCGAGCCAGGACGCGACCTGCGCCGAATGGGGCGACGGCTGCCGCGTGTGCCAGCGCGCCGAGGACGGGATCGCCTGCTCGCTGCCGGGGATCGCCTGCACCCCGAAGGCGGAGCAGAGCTGCCTGCGCCGCGTCGGCGGCTGACGGGGCTTTCGTCGGCTCTGTTCTCGGCCGGGTACGTCCGATAACCGAGCGGGCCTGGCATCGGCCGCCATGAAGGGATCTTGCCTGATGCGGGAGGCTGCCTCGTGAAGGCCCCGCCGGTCTTCCGCTTCGCCCCGAGCCCGAACGGGCGCCTGCATCTCGGTCACGCCCGCTCGGCCCTCCTGAACGCGGCGCTGGCCGAGAGCGCCGGGGGACGACTCCTCCTGCGGATCGAGGACATCGATCCCGTCCGCTCGCGGCCGGAGCTGATCGCGGCGCTTCGCGACGATCTCGCCTGGCTCGGCCTTCGCTTCTCCCCGCCCGAGCGCCGGCAATCGGCCCATCTCGAAACCTATCGGCGCCAGGTCGACGGGTTCGCCGCCCGGGGCCTCGCCTATCCGTGCTTCTGCTCGCGCGGCACCATCGCGGCCGCAGTCGCGGCGGACACCGCGCGGAGCGGACAACCGGCGCCCCGCGACCCCGATGGAGCGCCGCTCTATCCGGGACTCTGCCGCCACTTGCCGCCCGGGGAGGCCGCGGCGCGGCGGGCGGCCGGCGAACCGCATACCTGGCGCCTCGACATGGCGCGTGCGCTGGCGGCCGCCCCCGGTCCCCACACGATCACCCACGTCGCGGTCGAGACCGTTCCGCGCGAAGGTGCGCCGGCGGGGGAGGGGAGGGGGCCTGGATACCGCATTGGACCGGAGCATCGCGAGACCGCCGATCCCGCCCGCTGGGGCGATCCCGTGATCGCCCGCCGCGACGTGCCGACGAGCTATCACCTCGCCGTGGTGATGGACGATGCCGACCAGGGCATCACTCACGTCGTGCGCGGCGCCGACCTGCGCGCCAGCACCGACCTGCACGTGCTACTCCAGGCGCTGATCGGCGTACCGGCGCCGCGCTATCACCATCACGCTCTGGTGCTGGATTCCTCCGGCGAGAAGCTGGCGAAGTCCCGGCATTCGCCGTCCCTGGCGGACCTGCGCGCCGCTGGAGAGAGCGCAGCCGGAATCCGCCGCAGCCTCGGCTTTTCCTGACGCAACGCCTGCGTTTCGATCTCGCGTGCGAGCCGGCCCGGCGGCGCCGGCCTCAGCGCATCGCGTCGCGCTGCGCCATCGCGGAGGCCGTGCGCGACTTCTGCATGGTGCCCTCGATCTGCTCGCGTTGGCGGGTGAATTCGGCGAGCATACGGCCGTCGAGCTCGCGCCCCCGGGGCACGCGGATCTTCATCGGATCGACGAAGTGGCCGTTGATGATCACCTCGTAATGGAGGTGCGCGCCCGTCGACAGGCCGGTGGACCCGACATAGCCGATGACTTGGCCCTGCCGCACCTTGGCGCCGGGGGTGACGCCGCGGGCGAAGCGGGACATGTGGTTGTAGGTCGTGACGTAGCCGTTGATGTGCTGCAATTCGATGCGGCGGCCGTAGCCCGAATCCCAATCTGCCTTCAGCACGGTTCCGTTGCCGGCCGCCACGATCGGGGTGCCGATCGGGTTCGCCCAGTCGACGCCGGTGTGGAGCTTGGCGTAGCCGAGGACCGGGTGGCGCCGATAGCCGAAGCCCGAACGCATGATGCCATCGGCGATGGGCTTGCGGATGAGGAACTTCTTGAGCGAGCGGCCCTGTTCGTCGAGGTAGTCGATGGTGCCGTCGTCCGGGGACTGGAAGCGGTAGACCTTGCGCGCCTCGCCGGCGAGGTTGAGCGCGGCGTAGAGCAGTTCGGGCCGCTCGAGGGAGCCCTGCGGACCCTCGTCGTCGAAGGTATAGAACACGTCAAGGCTGTCGCCGGACGAGATCCGGCGCTGGAAATCGACGTCGTAGCCGAAGATCTTCACCAGGTCGTCGACCGCGCCCCGTGGGAGGTCGTGCCGGGCGGCCGTCTCGTACAGGCTCTGGAACAGGCGCGGGCCGGTGCCGCCTTCCTCTTCGCCGTCCTCGGTGGCGTCGGCCGCGACCGGCGCCGTCCGTGACGGGGCGTCCTCGGTCGGCGGCGCCACCGAGACGAAACCGCCCCGGTCGTTGATGGCGGCGATGCCCTCGATTCCGGTCTCTCCGTACAACACCACCCGCGTCACCTGGCGCGGGTCGCCGGGCTTCGGCCCGGGCGCGATCTGCACACGGAACTGCTGGCCCTCGGCGAGGTCGGCGGTGCGAGTGCGCCCCCCAAGGGCCGCCACGATGCCGCGGACCTGCTCGTCGGTGGCCCGCGCCGCGCTCTTCAGCACGGCCTCCAGGGTCTCGCCGCGCTTGAGGGCGAGGTCGCGCTCCTCCACCAGGGGCGCCTCGCTGCCGGCCCCGGTCTTGCTCAGGCTGGTGACGTTCTCGGGCACCACGAGGACGTCGATGGACTTGAACGGCGAACTCTCGTCGGAAAGGCGCGCGGCGGCGTCGAAGCTGTTGGCGGCCAGGCCCTGCTGAAGGGTCCGCGACAGCATGATCTGCGGCGCGATCGGGATCGCGGTCCGGCGGCCGGCCTCGGCCGAGAGGCGGCGCTCCTCTTCGATCTGTGCCGCGACCTCGTCGTCGGACAGGGCCGGCGCCCCGGCCTCGACCTCCATCCCCACGAGCTCGCGCTTGATCACCGAGACCTCGGCCCCGGGTGCGTCGCCGAGCCCCGGCTCCGGCGCGCGCTCCAGCGGCTCGTCGGTGCTGAGCTTCATCGGGTCGAAGCGGGGCATTTCTGTCGCGAAGACGCCCGTGGTCATCGACAAGGCGGTCGAGACGCGCAGAAAGGGCCGGACCTTGATGATCTCGCGATCCCCGAGGCGGACCGTCACCGGCGAGCGGAAGCTCTGCTTGGCCGAGGCGATCATCAGGTTGCGTACCAGCCGATCGCTCTTGCGCGCCACGTTGGCGGTGCCGTCGCTCAGAGCCGGCCGGACCGCAGGGGCGGCGCGCTCGGGGATGGCGGCGAACGAGACGTCGCTCTGGAGAGAGACATGGATGGCGGCGCCGATCAAAGCGGCCCCCGTCAGGCCGGTGAGCGCACTGGCGCAGAGCCAGCGCAGGTTGACGTCGCGGCGATCGATCCGTGGTGCGTCGGGGCCGAGAAGGTCGAGGGCCGGGAGGCTGCCGGTCTGCGCGCGGGAGCGGTTGCGCCCGGGACCCGTCTGCTGGCCGGCACCGTCGCGCGCCTCCGCCGAACCGTCCGGGTGCCCGATCTTCAGACGGCCTCGCTGCAACGCCATGGTCCTCGAAACTGGCGGCCCGGATCATCCGGGACGGGATGCGGGCGCGCGACCGATGTCGTGGTCCAGCATGTCGAGATTGAGGCACGTTTGCGGGTGGGCGTCACGGCCCCGGAAGGGGAACCGGCCCGGGGCGCCGCCGATGGTTCCCGAAAAGCTGTTGACAGGCTCTGGGTCTGTGGGTATACCCCTATTCATCGGCGAGCGGCCAAGGCGATTGGCGGCTTGCTTTTGCATCTCCTGACTGTTGATGGGTTGTCGCCTGGTGATCTGGGCGGTATTTCTGTCTGTTGTTGGTGTTCTTTGACAAGTGAATCTGAGAAAGAGAAGCGTGGGCGGCGATTATTGTCCTTGCGGATCCCTGTAGTGGGGATTGTGAGACGATTGCTGACACGTTTCGAGAGCTC
>NZ_JAGHKN010000037.1:0-50752 GCF_023093475.1 Methylobacterium sp. 37f | reverse complement strand
GGCCGAGCGCACGGTCGATCGGCTCTGGACTGTCGTCGGCAATCTGCTCGACGCCTTCACCCCAACCGAGTGCGCAAACTACTTCGCTGCCGCCGGTTACGATCCGGAGTAGGTGGAAACCGCTCTAGCCAGCTACCTGCGATCGTTCGCCGGTTCGATCGAGCGGATGTCCGAAGCCGAGACGGCCCATGGTTTCGGCGCCGTGCTGCATCTCCTGAGGGGCGTCATGGATCGGGAGACCGGATCCCCCGGCGACGCGCTCTCGACGGTCGGTCTTCGCTCGCTGGCAGGCGCCTACATCGAACGCCGCCTCCACGATCCGGCGCTGACGCCCGATGGGATCCGGGTGGCGCTGAAGGTCTCCCGGACCCGTCTATACAAGGCCTTCGCCACCAATGGCGGCCTCGCCGCCGCGATCCGGGACGCACGGCTCAACCGGGCTCGCCGCCGGCTGTCCTTTCGAGGCGCCCTCGAGAAGACCATCACGAACATCATGCTGTCCTGCGGCTACCGCGATGCTTCGGCCTTCAGCCGCGCCTTCAAGAACCGGTTCGGCCTCGCACCACGGGACTACCGCGAGGCAGTTCGACTCTAGCTGGCGCCCATCCTCTTGGAAACCGAGGAGGGGCACCCATCCTCCCGGGGACCGAGGGAAGGGCGGGACCTGACGCGCCTACGGCGCGGCCTTGATGTTGGGCGGCCCGAGATGCTGCAGAAAATCGGGCTTGCCGAGGCTCACCCCGGCGCTGCGGAGGATTCCGTAGGCGGTGGTGACGTGGAAGAAGAAGTTCGGAAGCGCGAACCCTGTGAGATAGGCCTGCCCCGTGAAGCGGTATCCCGTGCCGTTCGGGAATGTCAGCTCGACCGTGCGGTCCGCGCTCGACGCCAGCGCCGCCGGGTCGATGCTCTCGACGAAGGCGATGGTCCTGGCGCAGCGTGCCTTGAGTTCGGCGAAACTGGCCTCGGTGTCCGGCATCGCGGGCGCCGAAATCCCGGCCAGCCGCGCCACGGCGTTCTTCGCGCTGTCGGAGGCCATCTGATACTGCGCCGGCAAGGCCCGCATGTCGGGCGCGAGGCGCCCGAGGAGTAGCTCGGCCTCCGGCTTTTCCGAGGCGGCCTTGTCGAGCCACGCGCTCATGCTGCGAAGCGCATTGACGAAGATCGGGACGCTGACGTCGTGGATGCTGATGCTCATCCGGGATGGCTACGGCATCCGCTCCAACGGACGCGGTGAGCGCGCGCACATGCCGTGAGCGGCCGCACATGCCGTGAGCGGCCGCGTCGACCGTTGGAGAACCCGGAAGCGCCCGCATCGCCCGTCGACGGCGCACCTGTCGACGAAGCTCGGGCCGCAGCCTGAACCGAGCGCCGCACCGGAGACTTCCTGCCGTTCGGATGCCCCCGGACCGCCCAAGGCCTCGGGCCTTGATAGCCATACAGCGAACATCTATTACAAACTTACTGTACGATGGATCGGGAACGATGGAGTACCGGGTCGGCCATGGCGTCCCAATCGGATCCTTTGCCCGAATCCCCCGGTGAAGCCTCCGCGGCGCGCCGCCAGGACGAGCCGAACCGCCGGCCGCCCCTCCGTGCGGGTCTGCGCCTGGGTCTGGGCGCCGGTTTACGCCGGCTCTATGCGACCGATTTCGGCGTCCGGATGCCGGACGATCTCCAGGACCGCGTATCCCGGCTGAAGACCGCCCTGGACGCGTACGACCGGCAGCAGCCGGACACCTTCCGCCACGACCTTCTCGCACTCCTTCCGGATCTCCGGCGCTTCGCCCATGCGCTGGCGAGAGGGACCGGTGGGGCGGAAGCCCTCGTGCAGGAGACGCTCCTGAAGGCTTGGCAGGACCAGGACCGTTTTCCGCCCGGCACCGACCTGAAAGCCTGGGCCTTCACCCTCATGCGCGACCAGCATCGCAGCTGACACGGCGCGGAGCACGGCACCACGCCCCCTGTCGGAAGCGGCCGAGGCGACGGTGTCCCACCGTTCCGGTCAGGTATGGAAATCCAGGTGGTGCGCCCCGCCGTGATCCTGAATGCCCACCAGCCCGATCTTGGCGTGTCCGAGATCGTCCGGTGGCTTGTGGCCCAAGGCCGGCGACGGCGCATCCGGACTCGGAGCGGAAAACACCAGGTTGCCGCCGTCATCGACGCTGGCGGCGAGCGGCTTCGGGGGATTCGCGTCCTTGAGGTGAGACGCCTGATCCTGGGCCGCCGCGTCGCCGGGGCTGTGGGCCGCCGTGTTGCCGGTGTCGTGCCCCGGTGCCTTGCCGGTCTCTTGCGCCGGCACCTTGCCAGTGTCTTGCGCCAGCACCTTGCCGGTGTCTTGGGTCGCCGTATCGCCGGCGTCTTGTGGGGGCGCCCTGCCGGTGTCGTGCCCCGGTGCCTTGCCGGTGTCTTCTTGTGCCGATGACCTGGGGCCTGCAGGTTCGGGCGCGGGGTCCGCGGCGGGCGGCACGTCCGGAGCCGCCCCCGATGCGCCCTGGCCGTGTCCGTCGATCGCCGAAGACCTCGCCACGGGGGGCGGAGCGCCCCGGTCGGCGGCCGTGTCGCCGGTTCCCGTGAGGGTGGCATCCTGCGCCGCGCCGGCGCCCGAGCCCGAATCGTCGAGGTGACCGGGTGCCTTGGCGCTGGCGCCCGGCGCCTGACCCGCCGGAGCCGGCGGTGTGGGTCCCGTCTCCGAAGCGAGTTCTGCCTCCGGGGCGGGTCCTGCCTCCGGAGCGAAATGCGCGGACGCGGCCTCCGACGGCATCGTCCTCGGTGTGGCCGCGTGGCTGTGGCCGTGCCCAGCAAGGTCGCCTTGGGTCGAAGACGCCCCCTCGTCGGCGCCGTGCCCGGCGGCGGGTGACGCCGTGGCGAACGCCGGATCGGCCTTCGGAGCCTCGGCGCCTCTCGCTGCAGCCTCCGAATGGCCGGACGGACCGGCGGGGGCCGGGTGGTCGCCATCCGAGGCACGCGACGATTCCGCCGATGCGTGCGAAGCGCCTGCCGAAGCGTGAGAAGACCCCGCCGATGATTGCAAAGATGCTGCGGATGCGTGCGAAGACCCCGCCGGGGCGTGCGATGATGCCGAGCCGTCCGCCATCGTCCCGGTATGCCGCTCCTCCGGGTCGCCGGTCGCGGAACCGGCCGATGACGAGTCCGACCCAGCCGATTTGACCTTGGCGTGCGACGACGCTTCGGCAGCCATCGGTGCGGCGTGGCTGCCAGAGGGGTGTGCATCCGCTCGCTCGCCCTTGGCAGAATCGGCGGTCGCGGCGTCGGCGGCCGTTCCGGTCTCGGCCTGCGCGTGGGCCGCCCCAGCCGAACCGGGTGCACCGCGCGATGGCGCCTCGGACTCGGTGCTGGCGTGCGCCTCCGACCCGCGCAGCGTCACGCCGTCCGGGTCGCCATCGCCGGCACTGCCAGCCTGGGCCCGGCCAGCCTCGGCCCGGCCATTGCCGGAAGCGCCACGCTCGGACGCTCCGCCGCCCGCGCTGCGGGCGGACCCGGCTTGGCCTTCGCTTTGGCCTTGGCCCGCCTCGGCGGATGTCCGATCACCCGTGTCGGGTTGGGCGTGCGATCCGGTCTCCGACTCGGCTGCCGAGGCGGCCTGCGTGTGGCTTGGGTCCTGGGCAATGTGCTTGTCGGAGGCGGCGTTCCGCTCGGCGCTCGAACCCGCTTCGGCGGTCTTCGACAATGCGGCGTCGGGCGTATCTCGGTCGCCGGAGGATGAGGATGAGGACGAGGAGGGTGCCTTGGAACCCGCCTGCTGCGACGACCCGGACGAGCCGTTATCGCGGTCCGGCGAATGAGGGCTGTCGGCGGTCGGGGCGGACCGACCCGTGTCCGCGTTTTTCTGTCCCCGCCCCGCGGCGGCCGGGTCGGTCGCGTTGTCCGTCTCGGACGCGGCGCCCCGCTTGTCCGAGGCTTCGCCGCGATGCTCCGAGGCCGCGCCACGGCTGTCCGAGCCTTCGCCACGGCTGTCCGAGTCTTTGCCTCGGCTGTCCGAGCCGGAGCTTCGCTTCTCCGATGACCCATCGGAGCGGCCCGACTCGCCCCGTTCGGTCTGCGCGGCCACGGACTGGGAAGATACGGACTGGGAAGAAGCGGTCTCGGAGCGATCCGGGCCTCTGCCCGTCGCGGCCTTAGGCGCCGACGCGGCTTTGGCCGGAGCGTAGCCCTCGTGCGTCGCCGCCTCCAACGAGAAAACCGGCCCGGTTCCTGGTTCCGCTCCGGCGGCCGCCGCCGGGGCGCCGGCGGCCCCCTCCGAGGCCGGTCCCGGCGCGCCCGACGTCGCGGTGCGGTGCGCCGCATCCGCCTCGGTCGCACCGGAAGACGCCTTGGTCTCGGCCTGTAGCGACGTCCGCGACGCGTCGCCGGCCGGCGCGGCCTGTCGTCGGGCCAGGCCATCCGCCTCGCGGCCCAGATCCTGGCCAAGGTCCCGGCCGAACTGGGGGCCCGGGGCTTTCGCCAGCTCCGGCAGATCCTGGTGGCGCCCGGGGGCGCCGCCGGCCTCGACGGCCGCCACAGGGGAGCCGCTGCCCGAGGGTCCGCCCGCGCGCGCGGGAAGCGGTCCGCCCGAGGTCGCGGCCCGTCCGGCTTCGTCGGCCACGGGACCCTGAAGCGACTCGCCACGGCTTCCGAACCCGGGATCGCCGTCCGCCGACGCTCCGGAGAGGAGATCCGGGCCGGTGCGGGCCTCGGCGGAATCCGGAGTGAACGCGTTGGCGGCGAAGATCATGGCCGAGAGCAGGATGGCGTCGGCGTGCTTGCGATGGCCGTCCCGCTCCGCGGAAGTCCCGGTTCGCGTCACGTCCGGCGAGCCGAGATGCGCGTCGGGTCCCGCGCTCCCGGCCGGTGCGAGGCCCGGGAGGCGGGCTGGCCCCTCGCTCGCGAAGGCGTCGTCCGGCGACAGGCTCAAGGCCGCGGCCGCGACCAGCGCGGCGAGCAGGGCGGCCGGATGGACGGCGAGGCGGGTGCCATCGCCGGCCCTCGGGATCGGCAGAAGCTCGGGATGACGCTGGGCGACGTGATTGATGAGGGCGCGGAAATCCCGCCCGCGCGCGAGACCGTCGAGGGCCTCCGAGGCAATCAGGTAGCTGCCGTCGATCCGGGCGAAATGCATGATCTCGTCGCCGTCCGGGCGGCAGAAGACGAACCAGGGATCGCCCTCGTCGCTCAGGCCCTGCTCGCTGGCGATGGACAGGCCGGCCCGCAGGAGCGCCGCCTCGACCCGGTAGAATTCCGCGAGTTCCTGCTGCGACCAGCCGCCCCGGCGCGTCGAAGCCGGCGGGAACAACGAGATGATCGCACTCATCGGGACCTCACCTGCGCGCACGTCACCATCAACCCGATCCTATCGTTCATGGAAGGCGCGTCCCACTGCGTCGAAGAAGGGCGCGAGAAGGTAGTCGAGCGCGGTGCGCTCGCCCGCCGAGACGACGATCTCGGCGGGAAGGCCCGCGATCAGGCGCGGGCGCACGTCGTCCGGCAGCGCCCGGTCGTCGATCTCGATGGTGCCGGCGAAATAGGCCTGCTTCGTCCGGTCGTCGATCAGACGGTCGCGGGAGACGGTGGTCAGGCTTCCGAAGATCGCCGGCATCCGGCGGCTCTGGAAAGCCGGGAACTTGATCTCCGCCCGCATCCCCGCATGGACGGATTCGAGGTCGTTCGGCGCGAACTGGACGCTGACCACCAGTCGGTCGCTCGTGGGCACGATCTCCATCAGGGGCTCGCCCGAACGGATCACCTGCCCGATCGTATAGACCTTCAGGTCCTGGATCACACCGGGGGAGGGCGCGCGAACCTCGTGCCGGCGCAGGACATCCTGCGCCACGACCAGCTTCTCGCGCAGCTCGACGATCTTCTGGCGCGTCTCGAGCAGCTGGGCGGTCAGGTTCTCCTGGCGCTTCTGCCGAAGCTGCGCGGCCTGCATCCCGGCCTCGTTGATGCCGTTCCGGGCTTTCGCCGTCTCCGCGACCGAGCGCCCGATCACGCCTTCGAGACGCGTCCGCTCACGCTCCATCATCAGGACGCGCGAGAGCGGGATCAGGTCCTTCTCGCGCAGGCTGCGCAGGCCTTCCAATTCCTGCCGGATCAGGGCGACCTGCTGCTCGACAGCGGATTTCTCGACGGCGAGGCCTGAAATCTCCGTGTTCAGCTGCGTGACCTTGGCCTCGGTGAGCGAGAGCTGGAGCTGGAACGAGGCCTGCCGCTCCGCGAGCTGGCTGGCCTGGTCGGCGATCATGTGGGCGATGGGACCGTCCGTCCGCCGCTCCAGGATCTCGGGCGGCAGCGCCGGCTCGGCGGCCTGGTCCTGCTCGGCCCGAAGCCGGGCCTCCAGGATCAGGGCGGCATCGAGCTGGCTGCGGAACAGGTCCGCGCTGGCACGGGATTGCAGCGGGTCGACGCGCAGGAGGACATCGCCGGCCCGGACCGCCTGCCCGTCCTTCGCCAGAACCGCCTGGACGATCCCACCCTCGAAATGCTGGACGCTCTTACGGCTGCCCTCGGCGACGATCACCCCGGGGCTGATGACGGCACGGTCGAGCCGCACGAAGGCCGCCCAGGTCCCGACGACGCCGAAGGTCAGGAGGATGAGTGCGTAACCGGCCGCCGCGTACCAGCGCCAGTCGGTCATCCCGGCCGGATTGCGGGCGCGGGCCGGGGACACGAGCACGGGGTCTGCGAGCGGGGTCGTCATCCGGGCCTCGGCCATCGCTCACCCCGCATTCCGCTGCGCGTCGAGGGCGCGACACGGTTCGGGCAGCGCGGCACTGCCGGATGCCGGCACCCGGGTGGGCACCGCGCGCGGACCGGCGATCTGCCCGAGGACCTGTTCGGCCGGTCCGAAGGTCTGCACGGTGCCGCCATTCAGCACCAGCACCCGATCGGCGTTCGTCAGAAGGCTGAGCTTGTGGGTCACGATCACGATGGTGGTCCCGGCCGCCTTCAGGTCCGCCACGGCCCGCATCAGCGCGACCTCGCCCGACTGGTCGAGGCTCGCATTGGGCTCGTCGAGAACGATCAGGCTCGGGTCGCCGTACATCGCGCGGGCCAGGGCGATGCGCTGGCGCTGGCCGCCCGACAATCCGTGTCCCCCCTGTCCGATCACCGTGTTGTACCCGTCGGGAAGCGCCTGGATCAGCTCATGGCAACCGGCGCGCTGAGCCACCGCCAGGATCGCCGCATCGTCGCCGGCATCGAAGCGCGCGATGTTCTGCGCCACCGTTCCCTCGAACAACTCCACGTCCTGCGGCAGGTATCCGACGTGGCGGCCGAGTTCCTGCTGGTCCCAATGGCGCAGGTCCGAGCCGTCGATGCGCACGCTGCCGGCGAGGAGAGGCCAGAGGCCCGTGATCGCCCTGACGAGGGTGGATTTGCCCGCCGCGCTGGGGCCGATGATGCCGACGACGCTGCCGGCCTCGAAGGTGAAGGCCACCTCGCTCAGGATCGGCCGGGAGGCGCCCGGTGCCGCCACGGACAGGGCGGTGGCCTCGATGAATCCGCGCGGGCGCGGCAGGGCGAGGCGGCGCGGCTCGGGGCCGGCCACGGCGAGCAGGGCGGCGAGGCGGCGGTAGCTGGCCCGGGCGCCCGTGAAGCTCTTCCAGTTGCCGACCACCCCCTCGATCGGCGTGAGGGCGCGGCCGATGATGATTGAGGCGGCGATCATCGATCCCGCCGTGATCTCCCGGTGAATGGCGAGGTAGGCGCCGGCGCCGAGGACCAGCATCTGCAGAAGCAGGCGGATGAACTTCGTCGCCGCGATGATGATGCCGGCCCGGTCGCTCGCCCGCGCCTGGAGCCTCAGCACCTCGTCGTGGCGGGAGCGCCAGAGGGTGCGCATGGCGGCGAGCATGCCCATCGCCTGAAGCACCTCCCCGTTCCGGAAGGTCGCCCCGGCCTGCTGACCGGCGACGCGGGACACCTGGTTGGCGGATTGGAGGGGGCGTCGCGTGGCGACCTCGTTGAGCAGCGTCAGCGCCAGGATGGTGCCGCCGCCGACGAAGGCCATCCAGCCGAACCAGGGATGCAGGGCGAAGCAGGCGACGAGGAAGATCGGCGTCCAGGGCAGGTCGCAGAAGGCCAGGATGCCGCTCCCGGTCAGGAATTCGCGCAGGATGTCGACGTCCCGCAAGGCGGTCTCGTGCTGGGCGCCCGGCCTCAGCAAGGTCCCGCGATGGGCCGCATCGAAGATCTGGTTCGCGATCTGCTGATCGAAGATCATGCCGCCCCGCACGAGCAGGCGCGACCGCAGCATCTCCAACGCCGCGTAGACGGCCAGGCCGAAGGCGGCGATCAGCGTGATGCCGGCGAGCGTCGTCTCGTTGCGGCTGGGCAGCACGCGGTCGTAGATCTGAAGCATGTAGAGCGGGCTGACGAAGAGCAGCAGGTTGATGAAGAAGCCGAACAGCACGGCCGTCGCCAGCACCGGCCGCATCGCCCGGAGGCCGTTGCCCAGAATCGATCGCACCGCGTCATCGCTCATCGCGCGCGCTCACCGGGCGGGAAGCGACGACGGGAGCGGGCCGCCGAGAAATTTGGCGAAGACGTTTCGCAACGACAGCGACGGTGAACACTTCCGAGCCCGAGTTCTGCACAGGACGCTCCACACTCGGCCGACGTATCCCGCTCAGCAAAGCCGGCTCCTTCGTCAGCGCACCCTGGGACTGCATCCGGTGCATCGACTCCGTCTCTACGCCAGGTCCGAGTGCGAACGCTTGAGCGGACCATAGCGCAGACTGGAATCTTTCCAAGCACCTTGCCTGGAAACCGGTATTTTGCCCAGGAACCCGTTGCGCGTCCACGAACCCGCCCGGCGTACGGGCGGCGGCGGTTTTCGGCCAACAGCGTTAACGTCTGGACTTCGCGGCCGGTGTTCACCTATATGAACTTCACTGTACAAGCTGAGCGTCGCTCAGCCGTCGCATCCGGGAAGGCCGCCTCTCGTGTACGCTCATCACCAACGCCTGGATTCCGAGGGCGTGCTGGAACTGCGCCGGGAGGGTGGGCGCTATCTCAAGGAGCTGCGCGAGGCGCGCGGCCTGTCGCAGCGGCAGCTCGCGAACCTCGTCGGCGCCGAGTACTACACCTTCATCTCCCAGCTCGAGACGGGGCGTGGACGGATTCCGCCCGATCGCTACCGCGCCTGGGCCGAAGCGCTCGACGTCGATCCCAAGGACCTCGTCCAGAGCCTGATGCGGTTCTATGATCCGATTACCTACGGGATCCTGTTCCAGAGCGACGAGACGGCCGGGCCAGCGGACGCCTGAGGCATCCCGGCCTGCGGCCCTCCGGGGCGCACCGGACCTCGCGCCAGTTCGGCGCTTAAGACAGGGCCTCGCTTGAGCCAGCCCCTCAGCTGTCTCTATCGTTCGCCGGGTGGACGGCGTTCGAAACCACCCCGGGGGTCTCGATCGATGCGGTGTCGGCCGGTGAGACCGGGGCACCGATTGCCGCCATCAGCGCCCGGAGATCTTCGATCCATTGATCGATCTCGGCGCGTGAGGCACTGCCGGCACGCCGGAAGACCTTGCCCGAGTCGAGCGTGACGACGACATCGAACAGGCCGTCCAACCTGTCCTCGATCCGGTAGGACACACCGCGTGGCATGCGCGAGCCATAAGCCACGCGCCCTGAGGTGGAAAGGGGCGCATCGGCACAGGGGCAGCGGGACCGACCCAGGGCGCAGGCGGTTCCTCCTGGTCGATTCCGGACCAAGTCCGATCTTGAGAGTTGCCTGAGAGTGCCATATTGTATTCACTGTACACCCCGGGAGGGTGTCGCGGGCGGCAGAGGAGAAGGCCATGGTGCCAGGTGGTGAGAGGCCCTCGGGTCGGAAGGTCGTAGCGTGCCGGATGGATGCCGTGTCCGACACCCGGCCCGGCCTGCCCCCGGCCTTGCGCGACCACCTGAGCCGCGAGTTGCAGACCTTCTACGCTGCCAGCCTGGACGACGCGCCGCCCCAGCGCCTCCTCGACCTCATCGACCAGCTCCAGGCGACTCTGTCTCGGCAGAGTCCGGCCGCGACCTCCACCTTCCGCGACGACCTGATCGCCGCGCTTCCGGGCCTGCGCGCCTTCGCCAAGTCGCTGGCGGTGCAGCCATCCAGGGCCGACGATCTCGTGCAGGAGACGGTGCTGAAGGCGTGGACGCACCAGCACCGCTTTCAGCCCGGCACCAATTTCACGGCGTGGCTGTTCACCATCCTGCGCAACCAGTTCTACACCGAATGCCGCAAGGCCCGGCGCGAGGTCGAGGATGCCGATGGGGCCGCGGCCGCCCAGATGATCGCGCTGCCCTCCCAGGAGCACGGCATCGAGTTGCAGAAGGTCTGGTCCGTCCTCACCAAGCTGCCGCCCGTGCAGCGCGAGGCCCTGCTGCTCGTGGCAGGCCAGGGCCTGACCTACGAGGCGGCGGCCACCCTCGTGGGCACACAGACCGGAACCATGAAGAGCCGGGTCAGCCGCGCGCGCGCCTTCCTGGCCGGTTCGCTCGGCCTGTCGGAGGAGCGGCTCTCGGCCTGAGCGCCTCGGCGATCGTTGCCGGGCTCGCCACGGGCGGGACAGCGCGCGAACCCGGGAGGCGCCGATCGTGGAGTGCGCATGACGGGCGTGGATCATGACGGGCGCGGATCATGACGGTCGCGGATTCTGCCCGTAAGGTGCAACCCGGAGATTTGGCATGGCGCAAACCCACGATCACGATGCCCACCCGCATTCGGACCACTCTCAGGGAGACCACCCGCATGCGGCCCATCACGGAAGCGCGCTTTCGCCGATGGAACTGCGGGTGCGCGCTCTCGAATCCGTCCTCGTGGAAAAGGGCTACGTCGACCCGGCCGCCCTCGACGCGCTGATCGAGACCTACGAGACCCAGGTCGGCCCGCATAACGGCGCCCGCGTGGTGGCGCGGGCCTGGGTCGATCCCGACTTCCGGGCGCGCCTGCTCGCGGATGCCACCCCGGCGATGCGCGAACTCGGTGTCGGCGGGCGCGGCGGCGAGCACATGGTGGTGGTTGCCAACACGCCCGAGACGCACAACCTCGTCGTCTGCACCCTGTGCTCCTGCTATCCCTGGCCGGTGCTCGGCCTGCCGCCGGTCTGGTACAAGTCGCCGCCCTACCGCGCGCGGGCCGTGATCGAGCCTCGTGCGGTGCTCGCCGAGTTCGGCCTGACCCTGCCCGCCGGCCAGCGCATCCGGGTCTGGGATTCCACCGCCGAGCTTCGCTACATGGTGCTGCCGATGCGCCCTGCCGGGACGGAAGCCCTCGACGAGGCGGCGCTCGCGGCCCTCGTCACCCGGGATGCGATGATCGGCACCGGTCTGCCGGAGGTGGGCGCATGAACGGGGGCCAGGATCTCGGCGGCCTGCACGGGTTCGGTCCCGTGGCGCCGGAAGCGGACGAGCCGCGCTTCCATGCCCCCTGGGAGAAGCGGGTCTTCGGCCTCGCGATGGCCATGGGCTTCTGCCGCGCCTGGACCCTCGATGCGAGCCGGTCCGCCCGCGAGGCGCTGCCGCCGGGCGAATATCTCACCTCCAGCTATTACGCGATCTGGCTCAAGGCCCTGGAGCGCCAGGTCCAGGCCCACGGCCTCGCCACGGCGAAGGAACTGTCCACCGGCGCGGTCTCGACGCCGGCCGCCCCGGTCGAGCGCGTGCTTCGGGGGCCCGAGGTGGCGCCGCTCTTCGGGCGCGGCTTCCCGAGCGACCGGCTGGTTCCCGACCCCGCGCGCTTCTCGGTGGGCGACCGCGTCCGCGCCCGGAACATCCATCCGGTCGGACATACGCGCCTGCCACGCTACGTGCGGGGCCGACTCGGGACCGTCGAAACGGTGCATGGCAGCTTCGTCTTTCCCGACACGAACGCGCGGCTCGCTGGCGAGGCGCCGCAATGGCTCTACACCGTCCGGTTCTCCGGCCGCGAGCTGTGGGGAGAACAAGCCGAAGCCGGCCATGCTGTCTCGGTGAACGCGTTCGAGAGCTACCTGGAACCCGTCGCTCCGGAGCTGACCGCATGAAGGATGCCGACCGGATACCCCTGGACGACGCGGTCGCCCCGGTCTTCGCCGAGCCCTGGGAGGCTCAGGCCTTCGCCCTCGTGGTGGCGCTTCACGATGGCGGGCTGTTCGACTGGAAAGAATGGGCCGAAGCCTTGGGGGCAGAGACGCGGCGGACCGGGCAGGGGGCGGATTATGCCGCCTGGCTCGCTACACTCGAGGGCCTGCTCGCGGCGCGCGGGATCGCCGAACCCGAACGCCTCTCGGAGCGCCGGGCCGCTTTCGCGCGGGCCGCCGCCGCAACCCCACACGGCGAGCCGATCCGTCTAGCGAACGATCCCCGCGCCGTCGCGGCGCAAGAATAAGCGTCTCGGACACCCACCTTCAAACATCACAATTGTAGAAGCGCCGCACTAGCGACTACAAACTTCAGATTTTGTAATTATGAGTGATACTTTATCAGATTATAAAGAATTAATAGCCTTACACTGCACATTTGATCAAATCGGACGAGTTACGCTCACCAATCATCGCGCCGCGTGCAGCGACGCATGGGCTACCCTCGTCCAAACGGTCGAGGATACCCTTACACCCTTGCAGAAGCAGAGTGTAGAACCGTCCAGTAGCGTCGGCCTATCTCGAGTTGGCACAACCGCAATCGCGTGATCTTCTCAGACATTAGCCTACGAAGCTCCGACAGATCGCAGAGCTTCTGCGCTACAGTCTCAATATAATTTACTTCCTAAACCGGCAGCATCCTTAGGCTAATCAAATACGGATAATGCCGTCTGGCAAGATTGTGATTACGCGCGGCGGAGTTGGCCTAATATCCCAAATTATACCTTGTGCGTATTGGATAGTACGCGTTCCATCTACTGCGATGGCCTGAACGTAGCAGTGTTCGAGAGCCAGGATTAAGCTTGCTACCCCGCCACCGCGTACGCCGCTTGCCGGTAAAGCAAGATGCATAACGTCCTGGACGCCTCTTGGGAACTGGGTCAGCACATCAACAACCCGATCTACTACATCAAAATCTAGGCCGACGGAGAGCCGTAACTGCTCTATCACCTCAATGGCAGCTTTTTCAGGAGCCTCCCGAAGTAGGGTGATATCTATCGTGTTTTTTCCGTGCCTCGGAAGTACCCAGTGATCGGATGAAGGAATACCAACTAAGGCAATGATCGACCGCGGCAAACGCGTCGAGGGATCAGCGATGCGGCCTTCCGGTCGACCATTTTCACGGAAATGCAATAAAGGATTGACTTTGCTTTCGCCGACATCTGGATAACGCCGGAGATATCCAAACGTACTGAAGTGCGGATGTGGGTCGAAACCCTCGGCTGCGCCGACGTTTATATAGTGCTTTAAAGGGTTATGGCCGGGCTTCACCTGCGTCCGATAAAAAGTCGTATCGAAATCGCTATTTGGATCGTCCCCTCGGCGACCGCCGATCAGGACGTAGTGCAGGTAAGGGTCAAGAGCCGAAACTGTCCAATACGAAGAATTACGCGTGTAATAGGTAGTGTCAAATAGTTTTGGAACTCGACCGAATAAAATACGGCGCAGCTTGCCGGTGAGCCAACGGCTGAAGCGAGAAGCGGAAGTATCGGTCATTTTGGCATCGACCCTGCGCAGGCTTCTCATGAGAAGGTCGAAGCTTCACAAATCCGGCGAAGGCGTTCCCGATAGGCCTCCGGCGCGCATTCAGAACTAATGCGCATCAACCCAGCGGCCTGGACACTATTCCAGAGGCTGGCAGTCTCATGAAGGCGGACAAGCCCTTCCGCGAAAGCGTCCGGCTCAAGCCAGTCGCAGCTCACGTATCCAACGCCTTCCTCCCAGCCGATCTGCTCCGCAAGGATTGGTGTAACAAAACAAGGTATTCCATGCCGCACTGCTTCGTGAACTTTGTGCGGGATGCCGGCGGCAAAGCGTGTCGGGGCTATGCAAACACGAGCAGCATCGAAGAATGGTTCAGCCTCAGTCACACGGCCCATCACCGAAACGCCAGGCCGTGTGTAGCGGGCGCGGATAGCCGGACCAATAGTACCAACGATATGGAGTGTCGCATCGGGCATTAACAGTCGCAGGCGGGGCCATACAGCATCGAAGAACCAGTCCAGCGAATCTACGTTCGGCTGGCCGTCCTGCGAGAGCGCACCTATAAACAGAAAGCCGCTTCGCTCGGAGAAAGGCGGTGCCGCAACCTCAGGCAATGCCATAGCGTGACCGAGGACCGTCGCGTTGACGTGGGAGTAGCTAGCAAGCAGTCGCGCTTCGGCATCTGAGACGCAGACGACCTGATCTGCAACTGCATAATGTTGTATTTCTGAGATTGCGTGCCGGGCAAGATCAGCAGCAATGCCGGAACCTCCCAATACCATGTCGGTAACAAAGGCACGAGAGGCAAAAAGAGCCTCAGAGTCGAAAATGATACGAGATTTGACAAAATCACGCAAGCTCAGTCCGGAATCACGAAAAATCTGAATGACAAGTCCAATATTATGGGGCCGACTGACCCACAGAACGTCAAAATAATCGGACCGCTCGCCAATTATCTTGGCGATCCCTTCACGCTCCTCTGAAGCTAAGATCTCAACTCTTTGATCAATATCGCGGTAACGCTGGGCCTGCTCGGCGTCCGCTCGATAGACAGGGTATAGCGTAACTCGGTAGCCGAGTTGTGCCATGGTATTGACGATGTGATTGGCGCGCGGATAGCCTGCGCCCATGTCGAGATGTGGTACGGTATCGTCGACAAACAGAACACGTAATCCCCACGGTTCATGATCGCGGATAGCAAAGCCGATGGGCCGCGGTCCCTGTTCGAACAGCCAGTTGCGATGTCGGTCGAGGAACAGCGCTCGATTACGATCGAGTAGAACCTCCACATCGGCGCGCTTGACGCTTGTGGCATTTTCAAAATGTATCGCAGTGGCACGAGCTTGGTAGATAACTCGGCGCCCGGCCTGATGACAGCGTACGCACAGATCTGTATCCTCGAAATAGGCTGGTGCGTATGCATTGTCGAAGCCACCGAGCGCCTTGAACAATGCTCCCTCGATCATTAGCACGGCGCCAGAGACGTAGCCTACCTCACGGGTGAAACTCGCCTCCGGGGTGAATGGGTCGGGTACACCTCTTAGATAAGGGTGAGTGACCTGTGCATCCGCTTGGAAGTTCGCGCCAGCCTCTTGGAGGATGCCGCCAGGAAACACGAGACGTGCGCCAACAATTCCGACATGGTCTTGGTCAGTGAAGGTTTGTGCCATCGCTCGCATCGCGCCTGGCATTAGATCAACGTCTGGGTTGAGGAAAAGTATAAAACGGCCACGTGCTTGTGCTGCGCCTTCGTTGCAGGCCGGTCCAAACCCGACGTTGGTCGATTGACGGATGATCGTCGAGCCATCGATGTAGTCGAGCAATGCATGCGTCTCAGCAGCCGACGCATTGTCAACAATGATGACTTCGAACGATACGCCAGCGAGACGCTGCTGAGCCGCCAAGCGCCATAGAGTAAGAGCCAAAATATATCGCGCATTTAGAGAAACAATGACAATTGATACTAGGGGCGTGTCCTCTATCAGAAATTCGATCCGCATTTCGTTGAGAAATATGGCGTCATAAATTAACTGCGCCTCGGCGATTACTACTCGGCGTCCAATACTAGCATCAACAGCGTCGAAGGGCTCCACCGGAAGGGCGTCGCTGCGGACCGCGCCCTTCATGGTCACCTCGCTCGATGACACGTCACCTTTGATGGCACCATTTTTTATAGCACTATGCTGCTTTATATCATTTTTTTGCATGGCGTTCATGGCCGAATATTTTCACGGATAGGCGGAGGCACGATTGTGATACGGCCGATAAGGTCATCGGTAAGGAACAAGACCGTGCCATTTGCGACGACAGAAGCTGGTCCCATGCAGGATATCTTAACAATTGCAGGCACTGGAGTAAGGTCCAGGCGCGATGCTTTGAAGGCGTAACCAGGCGACAACGAGAGCGGAGCTATCCCGTCGATTGCTAGTTCGTGCGCGTGCGCGCCATCGGCCGCGATTAGGAAGGCAGCAATTGCGGGGGTACCGGTGAGCAGGTGGCTTGGCATCGGGACTGCAAGGACGAAACCTTTGGAGCTTACGCCGACGCATCGGCACTGAGTGGTCCAGTCAGCTAAGATATCCCGAAACGCATAGGCAGCACTCTCACGAATCTCTCTTGTCAGACGCTTCCCGCGAACCCATTCAGGTGACAATGCCACGCTGACCGGACCGATCGACGATTGCTTCTCCAGCGGCGGCGTAGATCCGGCAAACCAGCGTCGGCGCTCCGGCGAGTACTGGGTCGCCAGCGCGGCGTCCTCCCCGAAGCGCTCGGTCGCCAGCAACTGCCCATGAGCCGGATCGTCTGAGAGTAAGGAGTTCGCCGAGCGCACGCAGATTGGCCATGACTGCCCTACCGATTCGACGGACGCAGCCGAAGACGCGAACGCTGCCGCGGGCACAACGGAAGCGGAGCGCCCACGTATTGAGGCTTTGATCACGCTAGCGAGCTCAGCTTCGGCTTGCTGCGACATCGCGTTAAAGCGCTCTAGAAGCTCGGCACAAGCCTCCGTTAAGGCCTTGAGTGCCACGGGGTTCGATTGCAGCTTCAGGATCGTCGCTTTAACTGCAGCTACTCCTGCGCATTTATGGGCGGGCGCTTCGGCGTCAAACCCTTCGAACCCGATCTCAGTTCCAACCACCGGTACGCCATACGATAACGCCTCGGCGACCTTCATTTTCAGGCCGCTACCCATTAGCATTGGGGCGACGATCAGGTCGGTATCTGCATAGAAAGCCGCGAGATCGTCGACGTAGCCGAGCAGACTCACCCCTGGCAGGTTGAGGCTACCTAGCGCGTTGCAGATCTCGCCCGCAATCCTCAGTTCAGGTCTGTCCGGCGTCCAGCCAGCTGCCCATTCGTGAGCGAACTTGCCGATTGAAAATAAGTTAGGGTCATTTCCGTGTCCGACAAAACCGATTTTTCGGATCCCGTACGGCGCCGAGAACTGTGAGCGGACAGGAAACATTGGCGGCAGCAGCAACACCTGGCGGTCGGTTAGTGCAGCGAAATGAGCTGCCTCCTCCGACTGGATCGCCAGCACAACATCGGCTCTATCGAGCGCCGCTGCCTCGCTGGCGCTGTCGGTGTAGTAGAAGTTTGGTTCGGCGCGGAATGGACGGTACTGCAACTGTCGGTCAGCAAAACGGTCGTGCGTATCGATGATCTTGAGCATGTTTGGCGCGTGATCAAGGCAGCGCGACAAGAATACGTAGTTGACGAGGATTGCTACGGTATCGGAGTATTCCTCCGCGTACCAAGACACGAACCTATCAAGCGCCGTTGAACCCCATTCGTCGATCCCAAACGCAGGTGAGCGGGTTTTTAACGGAATTATATCTTGAGTCTCAATCAGGAAGGTGCGTTGAAAAGTCGTCGACATCTTTGCGAGATCGGTCGGTGGGTGCTGACCGAAACGACGATAAACCTGATCTTCATGAGCGAAATAGGCAAAATCAACAGCAAAGCCCGCTCGTTGCAGTGCGGAACAAATCAGCGACAGACGTTTACGATTACCTGCACTGGCCGGCGCGGCGGGCATTGGCGCAACGACGAGGACTGTCGATGTCGGAGAACCAAGGGTATGTTCGATGCTCATGCTGTGCCCGTACGAAGGCGCGCCGTTGTGAAACGCCCGTGCCCAACAAGGAACGTGCGCTGCGGCAGCTCAATTTTTGCCCCCCAGAGTGGTTCGAGATCGAGATCCATTCGCGGGATCGGTGAGAAAATTAGCCGCGCAGTCGCAACGCGTGTAAGGCGCAGGCCGGCGTCGGCATCAAAGAGAATGTAGTTAGGTACATCCGTGCCCGACACAGTGCAGGCTTCGGTTGGCTCAGGCCCTAGCATAATTTCGGGTGCACTTTTCGGCAGGGGCACAGCACGGAGAGTTGGAGCTAACAGAGCGATTGGATCGGCCAGCGCCCTAGCATTCCGAGGCGTCACAGCTGACAGAACGGCCTCGGCCATTACTTTTTGATCGTTCAAGTCTATGCCGTCCGCTGGCTCGGTCGGTGTAGTCGCAACGGTGATTAGGTGAAAATGCGTGGCAACGACGAGCCGCATCTCACGAGCCAACGATGCTCTCGCTTCAGCGTCCTCCACCCGCAACAACATCAAACAAATCGGCCGATTTGCCCTCGACGTCATGCCGGTGAATGCCCAGGTCTCGAGCGAGATATTGGAAGGCGCAACCACCGCGAGCGGTATCGGCATCGAGGTTGGAAGACGGAAGCTACATAAGACCCAATCGGAACCAAAGTCGAAGAGACGTCCTTCGCAAGTATTGGAGGATCTTTTAGGCTTGACTGACGCCGTCATCCGTTGTCTCTCCGAACAATCCCATCGAAGCAACCGGTGTTGATCGGCAAATCCCGACCCTCTCGTCGCATTCAGACTTTTTCCCATGGGACATAGCGCGTTCGATTGCGCGCCGCCGAGCGGGGGTTTGGTATGGCAGGCCTCCTTCGCGTGCAACCCTTATCGAAATCGTTTTTTCAGCCGCGAAGTCACCTGGTCTACGATGACTGCCAAAATCGCACAGACCATATTATCTTCAGTGTCGCTAATCTGGCACAGTATATAGTATTGCTGGTAACCTTCAATTTTATTCGTTTCTTGCGTGAGCGAATCTCCTAGAATGATGCAGGTCTGAGTCGGCTGTGGGAGTGAAAGGCGACGTATGCAGACGAACGCCAACGTGGTTGCCATCCAAGGCGAGACGCTCGCGGAGTTCCTTCGGCGGCGTCGCGGTCTGACGACGGTGCCGACGCTGATGCGAGTGAATGGTGGAACAGCCGAGGCGATCTGGCGGGGCGGTACCGTGTCGGCGATTGATCTTGCTGATGCAGTCGCCACCTTCAACGGAATACCGCGGGCTGACCGTGACACAATCGCACTTCTTCCCCACGCTTTAAACAAATTTTCCCGCGACTTCCTGCGCGAAGCCTTTCTCTATCCGGTTATACGAGAAGGGCAAATTCTGCTGGTGACCGCAGACCCCGGACATCTCGAACCGATTCGCGCTGTTGCGCTTGCGCTCGGTGGACCAGTGCCACTCGAGGTGCTGTCGTTCGAGGAAATTGAGGACCTCTTCGAGCGTAGTCGCCCCATAGATGCGCCGCGCGAAGTGGCTGAAACTGAGACTCAGTCCGACTATGCCCTCTCCGACGACATCGAAACGCTGCAGGATCTCGCCCGCGGCGCACCGATTGTGCGCGTTATTGATGGGCTCCTGGAACGTGCGATTCAAGCAGGCGCCACCGACATCCACATTGAAACTGGCCGCGAGGAGCTGAAGGTACGTTTTCGGGTTGATGGTCACTTGCGGGCGCAGCAGACGATGCCACGCCACATGGCAGCCGCGGTGATCTCGCGAATGAAAATCCTTGCCGGCCTCGATATAGCCGAACGCCGCCTGCCGCAGGATGGGCGCACTAACATAAAAGTCGGCAACACCGAGGCGGATCTGCGCGTCGCGATCATGCCAACGCTCTACGGCGAGACGGCGGTGCTGCGCATTCTGCTGAAGGACACGCGGCTACTCGACTTCAAGCGCGTCGGCCTGTCCGATCGCGACCTCGACGTGGTAGTCAAGCTGCTCGCTGAGCCTCACGGCATCATCATCGTCACCGGCCCCACCGGCAGCGGCAAGACCACGACGCTCGCCACCGCAATCTCGCTGCTGAACGATCCGGCGCGCAAGATCGTCACAGTTGAGGACCCTGTAGAGTACCAGCTCCCCGGCATCCACCAGACCCAGATCAAGCCGGCGATCGGCTTGACCTTCGCCGCGGCGTTGCGCTCGTTCCTGCGCCACGACCCTGACGTGATAATGGTCGGCGAGATGCGCGACCGCGAGACTGCGGCGATCGGTATCCAGGCCGCGCTCACCGGCCACCTCGTGCTGACAACGCTGCACACCAATAGCGCAGTTGACGCAGTGGTACGCCTCGTCGACATGGGCGTTGAGCCGTACCTCATTGCTTCGAGCCTGCGAGGGGTGATCGGCCAGCGGCTGGTGCGTCGCCTATGTGAGCGCTGCCGGGTTCCCGATCCGAAGGGCTCCACCGTCGCGCGCGACTTACGCGCCCGGCGCGGCGGCCCCGAGGCGACGGGCCGCAACTTTCACACTGCGACCGGGTGCGCTTACTGCAACGACAGCGGCTATCGCGGGCGCATCGGAGTGTTCGAAGCGCTGGCCGTCGGCGACGATCTGCGCGACCTAATCCGCGGCCAGCCCGATCCCCGCATCCTGCTTCAGGCGGCGCGCGCGATCGGGATGACCACGATGCTCGACGATGGGATCGAGAAGGCCAGCCTCGGGCTCACCTCACTCGACGAGGTCATGCGGATTTCGGGATGACGTTTTCCAAGGGAACGATGCCGGCCCCGCTCCATCGCGCCGCGAACATTGTGCAAGCGATCGGCGCAGCTTTACTCGACGCCCTAGTCGCGACCATCCGGCCGCTTCTGGGCCGCTTCTCTACAGGCCTGAGCCACGTCGTAACGATTGCGCCGAACGGGCTCGTGCTCCACACCTCGCAGAAGGATCGCCTAGGCCCGCCGCAGCACTTAGACAGCAACGTGCGCGCGCCGGAAACTTTCCACAAGGGCGCGGTGGAGTTGCGACTGCCACCGGAGGTGTTCCTGACGCGCGCGCTGCGCCTCCCCGATGCCGGGCGGAGCTATCTCCAGCCGATCATCACACATCGCCTAGAACGCCTGACGCCATGGCGAGCAGATCAAGTCCTCTACGCTTACAGTGTCGTTGACGGCGTTTCCGAAGACGGTACAATCGGCGTCGATCTTCTCGCAACTTCCGTCGATCTCGTAGCGCCGTTCCTGGCACGCCTCGCCAATGCAGGGCTTACAGCGACGGCTCTAGGCAGTGCGGCCGAACCGCTCGACGCGCCACTGCGTTTCGACCTCTACAAGGGGCGTACGCAACCAGCTGACGACCGGCTCCGAGGCCGTATCGGCCGCGGCTTAGCGATCCTGCTCAGCGGGCTGACGGTCGCCTGCCTGCTTTCGGCGGTCGTCGCGGCTTCGGCCGCATCTAACGCGGAGGAAGTCCGGCAGCGGCTGACCGCACTGCGCACGAAGCTCACGCTACGCGGCGGCGTCGGCACGTCGCGCGAACGGATCCTAATCGAGGGCAAGCGCACTGAAAACGCGACAATCGTGCTCATCGACAAGCTGAGCCGTGCGTTGCCGGACGGCACGGTGCTGCGCGAACTTGATATCGGCCCAGCCCGGATCCGCCTCGTCGGCCGCTCCATTGATGCGCCAGCGCTGATCGCCCGCCTCGAAGCTGAGGCAGGCCTTAAAAACCCGCGTTTCGCCGCGCCGGTGATCCGCGATGCCGAGAAGCGCGACGCCTTCGATTTGGTGGCGACCCGTGGCGACGTGATGGACGTGGGGCAATGACGCTTGCAGAAGCTCGGGAGGCCCGCTGGTTCGGACCGCTGGCCGTCGCATTGTTTGTTGGGACACCGCTGCTGCTGCTCCTCGTAATGCTGACCAACCTTGCGCGCTGGTCGGAGGCTGGTGACGAGGCGACTGCCTCGGCCGGCTATCTTGCACAAGTCGAGTCGCGCATCCGGGCGGAAGCCGTTCGTTCAGTCCCGACCGAGGGCGACTTCTCGGCCCTTTATCTGACAGCAAGGACCGGGAGCCTCGCACGCGCCGAATTACAGCAGCGCCTCGCTAGTCTCGTCGAACGCGCCGGTGGCCGCCTTATCGAGGTTCGCAGCGACGACACGCCCGACCTAACGGTACAGCGCAGCATTCAGCTCCGCCTCAGCCTCGACATCGGTAACGATGGGTTGTTCGATCTGCTTAGAGCGGTGGAGACCGGACTGCCGCTACTGACAGTCGAGGCCGCGAACATCCGCCCAGTGTCTGGGCGACTCCCAGGGAGCGACGAAGCAAATCCGACCTTGCGCGTCGCTCTCGCGATCCGCGGCTACTGCCGTGAGAACACGCAATGATCCGCCCGCATCGTCATGCCGGATGGTCTGCTGCTGCCGGTTTGGTACTTGCCCTGCTCGTGTCAAAGATCGCGACCGCCTCAGCACAGGTTGCGGACATGCGCCCTCCATTGGGCCCAGCGCAAAACCTCAATCCTTTAAGTACGCTCGATCCGGCTGCTTTGGATGCCTTCCGCGGACGACCACTCTTCGCACCATCGCGGCGCCCGCCGCCGCCGCCGCCTCAGGCTTTCGTCGCTCCACCAGCGTCCACCGAGGTGGACACTCCACCGCCGGATCTGCGCCTCGTTGGAGTCGTCGCAGGGGTAGATAAGGCCGTCGCGATCCTACGCCGTCCGGCAGGCGGATCCTCGCTCAGCCTTAAGATCGGCGACGTCGTGGGAACGTGGCGCGTCCATGCTATCGGCCCCGATCGTGCGACGCTTCGAGAAGGGACACGCGAGGTCACCTACCGGTTGTTCACCGTCGGCCCATCAAGCCCGCAAGGTCTACGCGGCGGCGTTCCCCCACCCATCGGCATTCCAACAGCGCGATGAGCCCAAACGCTGTCGCCATGCACGTTGTGGGGTACTTATACCAAACCTCGCTGAGCAGGACTCACGCGGGGTAGCGTCGGCATCTCGGTCGTGATTTTTTCTTCGGATTTGAAGCCTGAGGAGGATGCGATGGCTGCTCCGGTGCCGCTGCGATCGGACTTCGATGCCGAGGCCTTGCGCGGTCTGGCTAAGGGTTCGCGAGACCCGGCGCAGACCCGCCGCCTGTTGGCGCTGTCGGTGATCGCCGCGGGTGGCTCGCGTTCGGAGGCGGCCGAGATCGGCGGGGTCGGGCTGCAAACGGTGCGCGACTGGGTCGTGGCCTTCAACGCCGATGGACCGGACGGACTGATCGACGGCAAAGCCCCCGGAGCCCGTCCGCGCCTGAACGCCGACCAGCGCGAGGTCCTCAAGGCGCTGGTCGACCAGGGACCGACGCCGGCCGCACACGGTTTGGTGCGGTGGCGCTTGTGCGATCTGGCCCAGATCCTATGCGAGGATCACGGCGTGTCGGTCTCCGAGCAGACCTTGAGCCGAGTCTTGCGGGCCATGGGCTACCGCAAGCTCTCAGCCCGCCCGCGCCATCACGCCCAGGATCCGGACGCCGCGGCTGTTTTCAAAAAGACTTCCCCGACCGTCTGGCGGACATCGCGCAGGCTGTCGGCGGCAAGCCGGTAGAAGTCTGGTTCTGCGACGAGGCTCGTGTCGGCCAGAAGAACACCCTGACCCGGCGCTGGGCCAAGCGCGGAACGCGACCCTCGGCCCCCAAGGACCAACGCACGGCCTCGGCCTACATCTTCGGGGCGATCTGCCCGGCCCGGGGCGTCGGTGCAGGCTTGGTCATGCCCCGCTGCACCACGTCAGCGATGGCCCATCATCTCGAAGAGATTTCGGCGACCGTGGCTCCTGGCGCCCACGCCGTCCTCCTGCTCGATCAAGCCCGCTGGCACACCACCAGGAAGCTGCCGGTTCCCAGCAACATCACTCTGTTGCCCCTGCCGGCGCGCTCACCCGAACTCAATCCGGTCGAGAACCTCTGGCAGTTCCTTCGCGACAACTGGCTCGGAAACCGGATCTTCCAATCCTACGACGACATCCTCCATCACTGCTGCGACGCCTGGAAAAAGCTCATCGCCCAGCCCTGGCGCATCATGTCCATCGGACTGCGCCGATGGGCCCAGGGGTTCTGATCAGTGAGGGTTGGTATTACAACCAAAAGCCGCAGAAAAATTCAGCAATAGGCAAAGCACTGGTCCGCCGGTCCTGCAACGACGTATTTAAGTGGATGTTCGATCAGCATTTATCTGAATGCGCAATGCTACAATCGTCCAGTGCGATCGCGCTGACGGGGCGACTTGTGGCCTGCCCACTATTCTTCGACAATGAATCAATCCCGTCGAGCTTGTTTGAGGCTGCTGCTTCCGCAAACATCTTGGCGAGATGTAGGATCTGGTCGTGTGCATCGCCTTCAATTTCGGAACCGGTTTTGCCCGTCGTCACTACGATGACTGACCCCGTGAGCCGCCCCCCTTCACTCATAAGTGTAAAGTTGAACCTGCCCGATCGGCTGCGCCGCACGACGTAGTGAACCTGTGACATCGCCTGCCTGCAACAAAAGTTTTCTGAAGGCGACTACGCTGCGAGACACGGGTTAGTTTCAGCGCGGAATCTCAAATCAGTCCAGCGACGCGAACGGTCGATCACGCTTTTTTGCAGAGGTCCGCGCGGCAGGCCGATCTAAGACGCAACACACGCATAGGCGGGGCTGCAGAGGCATTTGGATAGGCGTTTCGCCAGTCCTCCTTGTGATTGAATTTATAAATCGACTGTAATTCGTGTCGTCGGAGAGCGATGTCTCGCTCTCCGACGACGATCACTGCGTCGAGACTAGCGCAGGGTGCCGTTGAGACCGCCCGGGAAGAAGCCGCCCGGGCTCTGGGTGGTGTTGAGGTAGACGATGTTCAGTACCTGGCCGGGGGTACGGGCGAACACGAGGCCCTGAGCGTTGGTCGGGACTAAGTTGGCATCTGAGAACTGGAAGCCTGGGGTCGCCGACTGAGTTCCACTGATGCCCTGATCAAGATCCGCACTACCATCGAGTGAGTCGCGGGCATTGGAAATGGCATCAGCCTGATTGATCAGGCCCTTGGAGTAAAGCACTGCGCGGATGATGCCAGCGTGATAGGCCTCAACCGCGAGGATGCTCGCGGCGGCGCCGAGGAAAGTCTTATTCTGGATCGCACCGGCGGCGCCGTTATAGGCGGTGACGCCGACATCCTCGAAGATGAACGAGGCGAGCAAAAAGTTCGTGTCGTTGGCGTAGGCGTCAAAGCGGTCATTTGGGCCGATGAGGCCGGCTGCGCGGGCGGCGGCGGTGAAGGCGAAGTCGATATCAAGACGCGGCCGGCTGACGGCGGCGCTGCCCAGCGCTGCGCGCAGAAAGCGGACGTGAGCCTCCTCGTCGGCGGCGATCTCAAAAGCGTACTTGCGGACGTTCGGATCGGTGAACGGCACGGCACGGCCACCGCCATTGACAGCACCAATGGCGCCGACGCCCTGCAGATCCGCAGCCTTCAGACCGGAGCCGTTCACGGCGTTAAGATAAAACTCAGCCTCGAGATACTCGAGGTTCAGCGCGAAATTCAGGATGTCTGCATCGGTGATATCCGTCGGCAGCCCCTGGGCCTGGGACGGGGTTGTGGAGTTGCCGAGGATGGCGGCACCGGCAATGCCAAGGCCGAGCGTTTGGAGGAACGCACGGCGGCCTTTTTCGAGGTTGACGACGCAAGTGCCGGGCTCAAGGCCAGACATCTCACTCTCAGTGCTGATCAGTTTCTCAGTCATGGTGTGTTTTCTCCCGGCAAGTCGCACGCTGCTACTCTAGCGTCGAGGTCAACTTAGCTGCAGATGGATTCACGACAATGACGGAGATGCTAAAACATCTTTAATTGAAAAGAATTTGCAAAGCATGTGTCTAATCAGGCACAGCGAGTTGAGAAAGCCTATTTATAGTGATTGTCCCCGTGGGCACGGGCAGGAATGAAGGGTACGTTAACGTAACGCCTGGATTGGAAAATCTTCTCATGCTCTTGATGCGACTCTGCCTCGCCTCGGTCTGTTGCGTGGGACTTCTCGGCGCCGTAGCCTTCGCCCGTGATGCCACTCCCCCACGCGCAAGCTTGACGGGCCCAGAAACCCAGATGGACCTATCGGCGCGTCCGCTCCGCCGGATGGTCGCGGGCAAGCCGTCACGGGATGCGGTCGTCGCACCGGATCGTGGCGAGGGGCGGACGTATAATTTTAGTCCCGAGGATGTTGAGGCAACAGCGAGCCTCGGCTCCGAAGCCGTGGAGATTGGGACACAGCCCGGCGAAGCTGGCAGCTACCGTCTCAATTTTGAGCGGGCTGAAGTGAAGGACGTGGTACATGCCATTTTGAACGATACGCTCGGCCTTAACTACACGATGGCTTCCGACGTCGCCGGTCAGATTACGATCTCTTCGCCCCGGCCAATGACCCGCGCCGAATTACTCTCGGCGCTAGAGACGGTTCTGTCGGGCCAGGGCTACACCATGACCCGCAACACCGGCGGCTACCGCATAACATCAGCCGCCACCAGCATCGGCAACGTCAGTTTTGGAAACGCGCAAGCGCCGGGCTATGGAGTCTCGGTAGTTCCGCTCCGTTACGTCTCAGCCGCGGTGATGTCGAAGCTGGTGTCGGGTTTTGTCACAGAGGCCGATGGCCTTCGCTTCGATACCGGCCGCAACACGATCATCGTGAAAGGTCCCGGGCCACGTCGCCAGGAGGCTGTAAGCGCGATCCTAGCCTTCGATGCAGATTGGATGCGGGGGCAATCGGTGAGCCTGTTCGAGCTGCGCCGCGCCCGGCCGGAGGCAATCGTCGCCGACCTCACGCAGTTGTTCGACACCGGCGAAAACGGGGCGAGTTCGGGCCTGATCCAGTTCAAGCCGATCGCTCGGCTGCGCGCCGTGATGGCGATGTCAAAGAACCCGTCCTTAATCCGGCGCGCGGAAACCTTTGTGCGCAAGCTCGACAGTACTGTCGAGGCAGCCGAGGAAACGGTGTTCATCTACAAGGCTCGCTATCGAGACGCGAAGGAGCTGGCTCGCGTCATCAACGGCCTATTCGGAACGGGCAACTCCAACACCAACACCCCGACGCAGGGCGCTGGGCTCGGCGGTTTTAACAGCGGTGGACAAGGACAGGGCCGCAATTTTTCCGGGGGTACCCAGAGCGGCGGTCTGTACGGAGGCAATTCCAGCTCCGGTTATGGCGGGCTTGGACAGGGCGCTTCCGGCAATCAAGGCGGTGGCCAGCAGAACACCGGCGCCGACCTCCTCCGAGCGCGGTTCGCGTCGGCCTTTGGCGATACCGTGCCGAACAATGGCATGGCCGACGGCGGCGGTTCATTTGCGACCGGTGGTGGTAGCGACAGCCTCGATCTAACCCGACGGGGCAACGGGGCGCGGCGCGTTTCAATCAGCGCGGACCCGTCGAACAACTCGGTTATCACCTATGCCGACGGCGAGACCTACAGGAAGATCAACGCAGCATTACGCCAACTCGACGCAACCCCAGCGCAGGTGGCGGTCAACGTGACCATCGCCGAGGTAACGCTCACCGATCAGCTCAAGTACGGGGTGCAATACTTCCTCGACTCAAAGAATATTGGGCTGGGCAAGGGCAGGGGATCGATCGGTCTGCTGAGCGCAGCAGCAGCAACGGCAGGCGGCGCCACCAACGCGCTGACGGCAAGCGCCGGTGGGGGCTTCAACTTCCTCGTCGGTGGCTATTCCGGCCCTGACGTGGTGCTCTCGGCGCTTGATGGCTTCACCGACGTGAAGATCCTGTCCTCGCCCTCCCTCGTGGTGCTGGAGAACCAGCCCGCCTCACTCCAGGTCGGCGATTCTGTGCCGATCACCACCACGCAGGCACAGGGCATCACCGTACCCGGCGCGCCGCTTGTCAGCCAAGTAGAGTTCCGCGACACCGGTATCATCCTCAACGTGGTCCCGCGTATCGGCCAGAACGATGCCGTGACCATGCAGATCGAGCAGGAGATCTCGGCGGTGGTCAGCGCCTCGAACACCCTGACCCCGACGATCTCGAAGCGGCGCGTCGCGAGCACGATCTCGGTGGCCAACGGACAGACGGTTCTGCTCGCCGGCTTGATCAGTGAGAAGCGGCAGGTGTCCCGCGACGGGATCCCGTTCCTCGATCGGCTTCCCAGCGTGGGGGACTTGTTCAGCTCCGTAGACAATGGCGCACAGCGGACCGAACTGGTGGTATTCATCCGTCCCGTTGTTGTCCGCTCGGGACGGGACGCGCAGCGGGTGGCTGAGGATTACCGGGGTAAACTGCTCGATGCAGGCGCCCGACGCGGTGCCGCACTGCCCGCTCGCCGCCCGGTCTACAAGCCTTGATCGACCGCGCATGTTGGTCAGACGCATCGAGACGAACGATTTCGCCGGGCTCGTGATTGCCGTTGCAGTCTCCAGCGCGGCATTAGCAGCGTGGGCTGGTCCGGGTCCGATGGCTACCGGCATCGTCGCCATCGCTTTGGCCATCATCGGCTTGCGGATTGTCTGGCAGGATCTGGCGGATTTTACGATTCCTGACGCTGCGACCCTTGCTCTCGGATTGATCGGCCTTGCAGGTAGGATCGGCGACGGCGCCTTTCTGGGCACCCACCCGGTCACGACCATCGGTTTCGCAGCCGTTGACGCCGCGATTTGCGGCGGTGTTCTGCTTGCACTACGGGAGACCTATTACCGCCTCCGCGGGCATGACGGCATCGGCCTTGGCGACGTAAAGCTCGCGGCCGCCGGTGGCGTCCTGCTCGGGACCGTTGGGCTCTCCTTAGCGATCCTTAGCGCGAGTCTGACCGGCCTCGCGATCGTCGGCGCGGGCCGGATGCTGCCCGTCCTGGCGCGTGCAGTTCCGGTGACCGACCGGATCGCTTTTGGCGCTGTCCTCGCCCCCGCGCTCTGGGCGACGTGGCTCGTGGGGCAGATCCTGCCCAGCGCACTGGGGCATCCGTAGATGTCGACCTTCGCCTACATGGCCCTGGATGCTTCGGGCAAAATCCTTGAGGGGACGATGGAGGCCGGAGCGAGCGGCGAGGTCTTCGCCCATCTCGACCGTGTCGGGTGCACCCCGATCTCGGTGAAGGCGGAAACAAAAGGGACGCGGTCGACAGGGCGCTCGCTGCGGGACTGGCTGACGCCGGACCCGCGGCCCGAGGACATTACCAGTCTGACTTTAGATCTGGCGATGTTGCTCAAGGGCGGCGTCGCGCTCACCGAGGCGCTGCAAATCCTCTCTCAGATGGAGAGCCGTAGCTGGCTCGTGCGGGTGCTGCGCGACCTTCACGCGGCGCTCAGCCACGGCAAGAGCCTGTCTGAGGCGATCTCCACGCACCCGAAGCTGTTTCCACCCATCTATGTGAAAATGGTCGAGGTCGCTGAGACCTCCGGGCGGCTGGAGGAGGCGTTGAGCGGCCTTGCCGCCGAGCGCCAGCGCGGTGAGCGCCTGCGTAAGCGCTTCATCTCTGCGATCTCCTACCCTTGCTTCCTCGTGGTCGCGGCGGTGGGGGTGCTGTTCTTCATCCTGATCTACTTGATTCCAAAATTCGAGGTCGCGCTGCAGGGCTTCCGCGACAAGATTGACCCTTCTGCCCTTGTAGTGTTCGAGATGTCGGGATTTCTTAACCGCAACTTCGACGTCGTGGTGTTATCAATGGCCGGCCTTCTCGGAAGCGCCGTGGTGCTCAACCGGATCGGCAGCGAGCGCGGCCTTTGGCTCGCCCTGCTCGCGCGCCTACCATTCAGTCGCGCGGTTCTAGCCAACGAACTCACCGTTACCTTCTGCCGAACGCTAGCGATCCTGGTGCGCAACCGCGTCGACATCTCCACGGCGCTCCGCTTAATTCGCGGCGTCGTGCGCCTTCCCAGTGCGGGCCTCGAGATCGACCGGGTCGTAGCCGACGTACGCCAGGGCCAGCGCCTTTCCGAGACCCTGTCGCGCGGAAAGCTTTTTCCCCGCCACGTGGTCCAGATGCTGCGCGTCGGTGAGGAATCCGGCGATCTTGCCGACAGTGCGAGCCGCGTTGCAGTGTTTTACGAGGCCAAGCTCGACTCAGCCTTGGGTCGCGTCATCGCAGTCGTGGGGCCGACGGTCATGGTTGTGGTAAGCCTCCTGATCGCGTGGCTCATCATCTCGGTGATGACCGCGCTTATGAGCATCAACGACCTTCTGGTCTGAGGTTTCACACCGATGATGGTTTCCGTGCGTTCCCGCTTTGACCGATCCGGACGTCCCCAGCGCGATGCGCAGGGAGGATTCACCCTGGTCGAGTTGCTCGTCGTGTTGGTGATCCTTGGCCTCGTCATGGGCCTCGCAGGTCCACGCGTTCTTGGCTACCTATCGAGCTCGCGCGACAAGGCGGCCAAGCTACAGATTGAGTCCTTCGCGTCGGCGCTTGACTTGTTCTACCTCGACAACGGTCGCTATCCGTCAACGAGCGAGGGCCTGCAATCTCTGGTTCAACGCCCAGCGGCAGCCGATAACTGGAGCGGCCCCTACCTCAAGCAGGGCAACGTGCCGGCGGACCCCTGGGGACGTCCCTACGAGTATCGGACGCCGGGCAAGACCGCCCCATACGCCATTCTCTCGCTCGGCGCCGACGGCGTGAAGGGCGGCAACGGCGTAATTGGCAAGGAATGATGTCCAGGGTTCGAAGGCATCCTCGCGATCGCGGGGCATCGGCGGGCTTCACGCTAGTCGAGGCGCTCGCGGCCTTCGCCATCGTGGCGGTCCTGAGCCTCGTGGTGCAGCGGGGTGTAGTACAGTCGCGCGCTGGACTATTGGCGGTGGAGGACAGACTCGCCGCCGAACGCGTCGCCCGCTCGCTTCTCGCTGAACCGCTGCACGTAACGGATATCAACAGGGGCGGACGCACCGGTACCCTGAACGGCTACCACTACACCATTCGTCTAGGGGCTCTGGAGCTTCCCTTGCCTGAGCCCGAGCGAGACGCGGAGGACGTTTGCCAGCTAGCAGTCAGCGCCTGTGATCCGGCAGACCTCGCGAGACATATTCGCTGGATGCCAATGCGCCAGGACATTGAGGTTTTGACCCGCCGCGGAACGGCCATTACGGTTGAGACGATCCGGCTGGGGCAAACGGCATCGGGCGATGCCGCGGGGCGGTAACATGATCGCGACTGAGACAGAGCCAAAGCCATCGCGACCCGGCCGAAACTGGCTCACTTCAAAACCTCCAGTCTTGCGACGCGGCGCAGGCGGAAAGCAATCCGTGTGATGGCTCTCGCAACTTTCCTAAAACGCTTCAAGAAAGATGCGCGCCAGTTTCCAGATCCGATTCCTCCTAAGCCGGAGGCAGCCTCTACTCGGTCTGCGCCAGCCCCAACGGAACCAGCATCTGCTGCGGACGAAACGCTCTCGAGCGAGGCGGTCGCACCGGACGAGACCACGTGGCGGCAGGTGCTCGACCCCGACTGGGAGGCACGGCGCCAAGTGCTCGACTGGAAGGGCCTGCCGAAGATCCACGACTACGTCGCTCGGCTTATGACCGGCCGCTCCACCGCCGAGCGTGGATTGTGGCTCGACTGGACTCTCGACCGCCACCTCGCACCCCTACGCGAGCGCCTCGGTCGCGATCTCAGCCTCGCTTCCTTCGGCTGCGGTCCGGGCGGGATCGAAGAGGCAATCTTGCGCCAGGGAAACTGGCCGCTTTCGAAGATCACGCTTTACGAGTACGACGCGGCCCTGCTCGCGGACGCCCGGCGTAAGATCGAACCGTTTCCGATCGAATCTGAGTTCCTGGCCTTCGATTTCAACCACCCGCCCCCGATCGATCGCAGCTTCGACGTGGTGTTCTTCTGCCACTCGCTCCACCATTGTGCCGACCTCGAACGGTTCCTGCCTTTTCTCAACCGGATCGTTTCGCTGGACGGCCTGATCCTCGGACTCGATTATTTTGGACCGCCGCGCCTTCAGATGGACCGGGATGCCCGCCGGCTCGCCGACGAAATTTTTGCCTACCTGCCTGAGCACCTGCGGCGGAACCTGAAGGCAGAGCAAGACGATCGGATCGACGTGCGCTTGACGCTGCCAACGATCCCGGCGGTGGCCAGCTACGATCCGAGCGAAGCACCCCGCAGCGCCGACCTTCGCTCGATGCTGTTTGCGGCTTTCGACGTGGTCGAGGTGCTGCCAATGGGCGGCACCCTACTGCGAAATCTGCTGGCCGACCGCGCCGGAAACTTCCGCAGTGAGAGCGACATGGCGATCCTCGACCTCACGATGATGATAGAGCGGATCGCGATCGAAACCCGGCTTGTCGCCTCGGACGACCTCTATTTTGTGGTGAAGCCGAGCAATCGGATATGATCGCAACACCCGCTAAGACCGATCAGCGCTCCCAAGCAGTGACGTAGTACGGCGCGTCGCGGGCAGGAGCACGGGCTAAGATCACAGCAACGCTGCGGTTAGCCCCTGACGCTGTGGCGACCGTGACCCGAACGCGGAACGCTGTGCCCCGCGCCGTGGTGATAAGCGGTTGCTGTTTTGGCATTATAACCTTGAGTTGATCGGCCATCGTCGTACGCGGCGCGGAACGAAGGGCCACGACTTGCGCGACGAGGCTTGAAGTCATCTCAGGGAGTGCCATCAGAACCGTTTCCGAGGCTTCCAGCACGTTCACACGGCCCTGTGCGTTGTCGACGGTGAGCAGGGGCGCGAGAGCTGCCACGTCGTCATCCGAAACGTCGGCCACCCAGCGGAGTTCTGACACGGTTCGGAAGCCGTCCTTGCCGCGGCCAACGGGCTTGGCGGCGAGATTGATCTTGGCCGGATCAATGTTTTCAGGCTGCTTGTCCTCGTAGCGGTCGCGCCATTGAACCACGCGGGCAGCGAAGGCCTCCGGCTTCAGCCCGGTCAACCCAGCGGTGCGATAGGCGCCTGCCAGCAGAACGGGATCGGACCAGTTCAAGTCGATCCGGCCGGATTCATCGACCGCGTACAGGGTGATCGTGCCGCCGTCGAGAACGATGCGCTGGTCGCGGATCCGCGCCGTGGAGAGCTTCAATGCGAACAATTCGTGGGCTGCGAGATCGATGCCAGAGCGGACCATCGCTTCCAGTTTCAGGTCGTCGGTGCTGCCGCGGACGCCGTTGATCGCGGAGCGGACCATCAGCGCCGTCCCGCCGGCGAGGCTCAGGAGTAGGGCCATGATGCCGAGCACTGCCACCAGGATAAAGCCGGCCTGCCGGCCACTACGCATCTCAGCGCCCCCCCGTCGCGCCCATGTTGCGCGTCGGCGCACCACTCTTTCCCTGTTCTTCGACCGAGCGCGGATCAAAGCGGCTGCAAAATGATTTTTGCGGCGCAGCGCAGCCCGCCTCTGCCTCAATTCGGAGCGGGACGCGAAGGCTCGACAGGATCTCGCCGCTCGCGGGATCAGTAAATGAAACGCGCACGGCGATCGGCAGCGCCTCGCCCCCTGGCCAGGCATCGAGCACGAGTTCAGGACCGCCAGCACTGGGCGCTACGACATAGGCGAAGCGGACTGGGGCAGGGCCGATGTAGATCGTGTGCGCGGGGGCAAAATCGAGGGCAGCCTCGTCGCGGTCGAGGGGCGAGAGCGACGCCTCGGCGCGAAGGATGGCGCTGCCGTCCTTTGTTTCTGTTCCCTGCAGTCGGATTGCGAAGCTGCTGGGAGGGTGATCCGCGTCGGAGCGGTCTAGAGAAAACAGCATTCGATCTGGCAGCCCTGCGAACACGAAATTCCGTGGGCCGGGACCCGCCCAGCGCGCTCGCGCGATCGATCCTATATCGCGGGCGAGCGCGGAGAGAGCGTGGCTGGCGACATCCATGCGTTCGGTGCGCTCCGCCGTCTGGTCGGCTTGCCGAGACATCAATCCCAGCAGCGACCCGACCGCGACGAGGATTATTGCGCCGATCGCCATCGTCGCTAGAGCCTCAACCAGCAGGAAGCCGGCCGAAGACGGCCGTGCTGGCGCGGCGCGGAAACGCTGTGCTATGCGTGCCGCACGGGCACTCCGGTCACTCCTCAAAGCGAGCGCCCCGGTCGATTACGATCGCGGCGGTCTGCGGATCGACTCGGACCGACAGGATGCCGGCCCGGTCAGCCCGCATCAGGAAGATCTCCCCACCCGACGCCCGCCCGTCCGGTAGGAAGCGGATGCCGTCAAGCGCGGCGCCGGAAACGCGCAGCAGAAGGTTGGCCGGAATAGCGACCACGCCATTCTCGCCGCTGGACAGCACGCGGCCACCGGCTAAATCGACTATGCTCGTCACTGGACGCCCGCTCCTGACTGCCTGGTCGCGGTCGGCTCGGAGGATGGCTATAATTTCGAAACCCTTGACCCGCAGGCTGGTCGCGCTCCCGGAGAACGATACCCGCGGCAGGGAGAGCGCCGCGATCAGACTGATGATCGCCAGGACCAACGTCATCTCGATCAAACTGAAGCCCGCATCTTTCTCGCGGGAGGAGGCGACGACTGGTGTCATGCGCTTATTCGAGAATCCTGACCCTGCGGCGGAAATTCGGCCGCGGGAAATCCGATTAAGAAAGAAGCACTCTCATCCAAGCGCGTCGAATTCGAGGCGTCGCGGGAGACACTCAGATGTAGTGTTCGAAAAAAATACGGTTTAGGTCGAGAGCGATGGCGTCCGCTGGGACAGACAGAGGATCTGTGCCGGGCATGAGCACCACCTTAAAGTGCCCAATTGCTAGCTTTCTGCGTGGGACGCGATCAGTCCACACAAGCCTGGCAGGTCCGAGGCGGTCTAGAGCATCGGTACAATGAGCCACGGTGTACGATACAATCATCGGCTGCCCGATAAACAGAACGTGCTCGAAGCCGCACTCGACGCCCTGCCGGCGTTACGGTTTCAGGTAGAGGTCGCTAGCCGTCAGTGGTTCGAGTAGGTCGGCGTCGCTCAGTGCTGCGAACGTCGAGAGGGCGACAGGTTAAGTTTGACGGGACGGGGGACGGAGCCGCGGCCTGCCGCGAGGAAGAGTGACCGGGCTCCAAGCGCCAGATCGGTGAACGAATATTCGATGGCGAGCGCGATGAAGTCATCGATGCTGTCGTCCAGACATCGGCCGCGTCAAAGCTTAAACAGTAGATCACGACGAAGCGACCGGTGAACTCAGATTTTTCCCGCAAGGCCGAGCGTCGCTGCCCCCAGTTCTTGGATCCCGCACTACCTCGCGGGCGGTTGTGGGTAAGCAGCTCCGCCTCCTGCTCGAACAGGGCATTCCCTGCTGTCGTCAAGGTCGAGAAAACTTAGCACGCCTGGGATGCGTGATAGCAGTTTCGAGTTTCGCGTCCGCACGCCCGTCGCGATCCAGGCCTCAATCTCAACGGGGCATCGCTGTGATCGACGCAGTAGACGACAGAACGTCGCCCGACAGGGTGCAGCACTGCAAAGAACGGCGTTATATCAGCGATATCGGCATTCGCAGGCGTAAGGGAGTCCCATGTAACTCGGAGCTAAGCCTGGCCAGGGCGAGAACCGGGCGGGCACGTACGACTTTGTTGCCGCACCGAAACGCGCCGCCGCGGCGCAGGATCGTCGATTCGGAGAAACGATGCGTCCCGGGTCCTAACCTGCGGATCAGGCCCCGGGACATCTTGACCGCTACGTCACAAGCAACGCTTCAGCCCGATCCCGCATCAGTTCTTGGTTCGGTTCCGGATCATAAACCCGTCATAGGTATACTCGGCGACCTGGAACCAGAGATATTCCTCGCCGCGGAAGGCGCGCAGGCTGTCGATGCCTTTCTTGAAGTCCGGGTTCTTCGCGGAGATCTCGGCGTAGACCTCGTTGGTTGCCTTCAGGGCGGCTTCCATGATCTCGTTCGAATAGGGCCGCAATTGCGCCCCCGTGCCGATGAGGCGGCGCAGAGCGGCCGGGTTCCTGGCGTCGTACTTGGCCAGCATGTCGACATTGGCCGCCATGGCGGCGGCCTGAAGAATGGCCTGGTAGTTCTTCGGCAGGCTCTCCCACTTGGCCTTGTTGATGTAGAAGTGGAGCGTCAGGCCACCTTCCCACCAACCCGGATAGTAGTAGAACGGCGCCACCTTGTTGAAGCCGAGCTTCTCGTCGTCGTAGGGGCCGATCCACTCGGCGGCATCGATGGTTCCACGCTCCAGTGCCGGGTAGATGTCGCCGCCCGCGACCTGCTGCGGAACCGCGCCGAGCTTGGCCATTACCTGTCCGGCGATACCGGCGATGCGCATCTTCAGTCCCTGCAGGTCGGCGACCGTCTTGACCTCCTTACGGAACCAGCCGCCCATCTGCGTGCCGGTGTTGCCGCCGGGCAGCGCGTAGATGTTCTGCTTGGCCATGAACTCGTTGACGATCTCATTGCCGCCGCCGTGGTAGAGCCAGGCGTTCTGCTGGCGGCTGTTCAGGCCGAACGGGACGGCGGCGCCGATGGCGAAGGTCGGGTCCTTGCCGACATAGTAATACCCGGCGGTATGGACCATCTCGACGGTGCCGTTGCTGACCGCATCCGCCGCCTGGAAGGTCCCGACGATCTCGCCCGCGGCGAAGGGCTGGATCACGAACTTGCCGTCGGTGGCATCCGAGACGAACTTCGCGAGCACGTCGGCCGCGCCGTAGATCGTGTCGAGGGATTTCGGAAAGCCGGAACTCAGGCGCCAGCGCACCTCCGGCGCCGACTGGGCGATGGCGGGTGCGGCGACCGTACCCACGGCGACCGAACCGAGCCCGGCATTCTTCAGGAATTCGCGTCTCTTCATGGTTTCCTCCGTGTGTTTCCAGGTCGCACTCTGTGAACGCGGGTGCGGTTCTCCGAACCGATCAGCCTGCGGGCCTGCTCACTCGATCTTCGGGGGACCCAGATCGATCGGCGGCGCATCGTCGCCGGAGCCGGCGCCCAGTCCCTGCAGGTTGTCGAGCTGCTGCTGAACCGCAGCGGGATCCACCTTGGTGCCGCTCGACTTGTAGTGTGTCACCATGCCGGGGAAGAGGATGACCAGGGCGACCATGATGCACTGGATGATCACGAACGGGATCGCCCCGTAATAGATCTGCCCGGTGGTGATCGGCTCCATGCGCTTGCCAGTGACGCGGTCGATGTAGGGCACCTTGGCGGCGACCGAGCGCAGGTAGAACAGGGCGAAGCCGAAGGGGGGATGCATGAAGCTGGTCTGCATGTTCACCCCGAGCATCACCCCGAGCCAAATCAGGTCAATGCCGAGCTTGTCCGCCGCCGGCCCGATCAGCGGGATGATGATGAAGGCCAGCTCGAAGAAGTCGAGAAAGAAGGCCAGCAGGAAGATCAGGATGTTGACGAAGATCAGGAACCCGACCTGGCCGCCGGGCAGGCTGGTCAGCAGGTGCTCGACCCAGACGTGTCCGTTGACGCCGTAGAAGGTCAGCGAGAACACGCGCGCGCCGATCAAGATGAACAGCACGAAGGTCGAGAGCTTGGCCGTGGATTCCGTTGCCTGCTTGACGAGACTAAAGTTCAGGCGAGCCGGGTTGCGGTCAAGGATCCGCTTGATGCCGGCCAGGACCAGGGAGCCGAGCGCCCCCATGGCGCCGCCCTCGGTCGGCGTCGCGATGCCGATAAAGATCGTCCCCAGCACGAGGAAGATCAGCAGCAGGGGCGGCACCATCACGAAGGTGACCTGCTGGGCCATGCGCGAGATCAGGCGTAGGCCAGTCAGGCGCTCAACCAGCCCGACGACCAGGGCATAGAGCGCGCCCGCCGCGGCCAGTTCGGCAAGCAGGCCCCAGGTGCCACCATCGGTGGCCCGGAGGTAGAGGCTGAGCGCGACGAGGGCCGCGGCCAGAATGCCGGAGGCGACAATGCGCTGCGCACCAAGGAAGCGGTTCATCACCGCGCAGACCAGCGCGACCACGGTGGCGATGCAGATCGTCAGGATGACGTAGTCGGCTCCGCCCTTGGTGCCGGTCTGAGTCATCACCGTCATGCCGATCCCGGCGGAGAACAGGACCAAGACCCCCAGCTGCCAGACGCCGCGGGCGCCGTTCTCCTCCCGGAAGCCAATCGCGTCCTTAGGCAGGCCGGGGGCGGCCTTGGGCCAGATCAGGGTGACCAGGAGGACGTAACCGGCATACATGGCCGAAAGGATGAGGCCGGGGACGAAGGCGCCCTCGTACATGTCGCCCACCGAGCGGCCGAGCTGGTCGGCCATGACGATTAGCACCAGGGAGGGCGGGATGATCTGTGCCAACGTGCCCGAGGCCGCGATCACGCCGGTAGCGAGGCGCCGGTCGTAGCCGTAGCGCAGCATGATCGGCAGCGAGATCAGCCCCATGGAGATCACCGAGGCCGCGACTACGCCGGTGGTGGCGGCCAGCAGCGCGCCGACGAAGATTACCGCGTAGGCAAGACCGCCGCGGATGGTCCCGAACAATTGCCCGATGGTGTCGAGAAGGTCCTCGGCCATGCCGGAGCGTTCCAGCACCAGCCCCATGAAGGTGAAGAACGGGACCGCGAGCAGCACCTCGTTCGACATGACCCCGAACACGCGTTCCGGCAGGGCCTGCAGCAGCGGCCAGGACAGGCTGATCGTGTCCGGTGCGTAGGGCGCGAGTTCGACGGCGACCACGAAGAACAGCAGGCCGTTGGCGGCGAGCGCGAAAGCGACCGGGTAGCCGAGGAGCAGGAACACGACGAGCGTCGCGAACATGATCGGCGCGAGATTGTGGGCGATCAACTCGGCGAGCATCGGACCTTGGTGGGTGCGAGGACTGGGGCGGGGGGTGTTGGTCGGTCAGGCCTTCGGCGCAGACTTGAGCGCAGGGTTCGGTGCAGGCTTCGGACCCGCCTTCGGATCGACCGCGAAAGCGGCCTTCGCCGGTTCGCCAGCGAGTTCCGCCACGAGGCGCTCAGCCTCGGATTCTGCGGCGGCGTGGTGGCCGCCCGCGTTCGTCCGATCCTCGATCCGCCCGGATAGGATCAGCAGGCGCTTGATCAGCTCCGAGAGCCACTGCAGCCCGAGCAGGACGAAGCCCAAGAGTATCAAGCCCTTGGCCGGCCAGATCAGCAGGCCACCGGCATTGGTCGAGACCTCGGCGGAGTTGAAGGAGTTCAGGAAGAACGGCGTCGTCAGCCAGATCATCACCGCCAGGAACGGCAGCAGGAAGAACAGGTGCCCGAACACGTCAACGAGGTCGCGCCCGCGCTTCGACAGACGGCTTGAGACGATGTCGATGCGAATGTGTTCGTTGTCCTTGAGCGTCCAGGCGGCGCACAGCATGAACACGGCGCCGAACAGGTACCACTGCAATTCGAGCCAGGCGTTGGAGGAGGTGCCGAACAGCTTGCGCACGATCGCGTTCAGAGTGGACACGATCACCGCAGCCACGATCGCCCATGCGGCGAGCTTGCCGATGCGCTCGTTCAGCGCGTCGATCCAGTGGCTCAAGCGGAGCATGGGCGTCCTCCTCGTGGGGTCATTGTTCGACGCCCTTACGTCTGCTTCCTAGCGCGAAGCTGGGCCGAGTTCAGCACGCGATGAGAGATTTTACAGTCTTTGTTACATGCGCCCGCGTCTAAACCGCGGCCTCGCGCGTCCCGGCATCCGAATCGCGACGGGCATGGGCCGCGAGGATAAGGACGAGGGCCCCGGTGAGCATGCAGGCGCCCGAGCCGAGCAGGACGCCGATCTTCGTCTCGGCCTCCAGTTCGGGTCGGCCGGCAAACGCCAGCAGGCCGACGAACAGGCTCATGGTGAAGCCGACGCCGCACAGGAGCGACAACCCGTAGATCTGCCACCAGCCGGCATGGGCCGGGCGCTGCGCCAGACCGAGCTTGACCGCGGCGAGGATCGCCCCGAACACGCCGGCCTGCTTGCCGACGAACAGGCCCAGGGCCACGCCGAGCGTCACCGGATCGAGCAGCATCCCGGCCGACATGCCCGCGAACGAGACGCCCGCATTGGCGAAGCCGAACAGCGGCAGCACGAGGTAGGCGGACCACGGGTGGATGGCGTGTTCCAGCGTGTGCAGGGGCGAGGTCGGATCGTCCGGCTCGCCGAGGCTGAGGCGCAGCGGAATCGTCAGGGCCAGCAGCACCCCCGCGATGGTGGCGTGGATGCCGGACTTCAGCACCAGGAACCACAGCACGGCGCCGAGGACGAGATAGGGCGTCAGGCGGCTCACCCCGGCCTTGTTCATCCCGAACAGCACGGCGAACACGAGTGCCGCGCCGCCCAGCATCGGCAGCGACAGGTCGGCGGTGTAGAACGCCGCGATGATGAGGACCGCCCCGAGGTCGTCGATGATGGCGAGCGCGGTCAGGAAGATCTTGAGCGAGACGGGCACGCGCGATCCCAGCAGGGCGAGCACGCCGAGCGCGAAGGCGATGTCGGTGGCGGTCGGGATCGCCCAGCCGCGCAGGGTCTCGGGCGAGTGCCGGTTGACCGCGACGTAGACCAGGGCCGGGGCGACCATGCCGCCCAGCGCGGCAATGCCGGGCAGGATGCGGTCCGGCCAGGTCCGCAGGCGCCCGTCGAGAACCTCACGCTTGATCTCCAGGCCGACCAGCAGGAAGAACAGCGCCATCAGGCCGTCATTGACCCAGTGCAGCACGCTGAGGCCGCCGACATAGGTCTTGAGGACGGCGAAGTACGCGTCGGACCAGCCGGAATTCGCGATGGCGAGGGCCAGGGCCGCGCTCGCCATCAGGATCATCCCGCCGCTGGCTTCACTGGTCAGGAAGCTGCGCAGGACCGAGGCGGGGCGAAAGCGACGCGGCGCCGGCAGAGGCGTGGGTAGGGGCGCGGGCAGGGACATGGGCGCAGGTCTCCGTCGCTGGCGGCCCGACCAGCGCTGAAGCCTGCGGGTCCGACCCTCCGGACCCTGCACCCGAAGGGTTCTATGGCATCGGCAGACCGTATCCCGCAACCCGTCGCGCCCATCGACCAGGCGGATGCGCAGGCCCGGCATCCCGGGCGCCCGAAAAGAGCGGGCGACCCGACGCTGCGGTGAAGGCGACTTTCGGCTGCCGAGGCCTGGAGGGCCATTCGCGGCGGGCGCGTCTCTGGATACCGGTCTCGCGAGGCCGGATCTCAGTTCGTGCGCCGCGACAGCGAGATCGCGTAGGCCGGCGAGCGGATGGCGAACATCGGGTCGTCGGCGGGGCCGGCCACGCCCGCGGGCAGATCGACCACCGGATCGAAGGTGGCCCCGTCGCAGGTCGCCGCCGGCTCCAGGGCGGCGATCGACAGGGTGCCGAGCTTGACCGACTTCCGATCCGCCTCCGGCCATTGTGCCGTCGGGTCGGCGGTCGGGTCGCCGGCCTCGCCGAGGACGGCCACAAGGTCGAAGCTGGCCGGCCCCTGTGCGAGACGCTCCTTCAGTTCGTCGGCGTAGAAGGCGTCGGGCTTGGCCTTGGCCTCGTCGTCGGAGAGGCCGAGCTGGCCGGCCGCCGCCACGGTCTTGAGCTTGGCCACGGTCGCCGTCCCCTTGGCGTCGGTGAGCGTGTAGGCGTGGACGCCCCAGTAATCGACCCCGGCATAGCTCGCCGGCACCGGGCGCGCGTTCAACCAGGCAGCCTGGCGGGTCGTCTCGGGGTTGGCCGCCGCGAACGCCTTGATCTTGTCGGCATCGGGTTTGCCATCCGGCCCGGGCGCCCGCACGGTGGCGAAATCGAGCAGTTGCTGCGGGGTCTTCGTGCCGAAGACCGGCGCCGAGATGAACACGAACACCATGTCGCCCGACGGGTCGCCGATCCGCATGGAGAAGCCGCGCGTCACCGGCTTGGCCTTGTCCGACACCTTCGGGTTGCTACCCCCCATAGAGAAGCGGGCCGTCACCGGCAGGGGCTTCCCGGTGCCGTCCTTGCTGAAGTGCGGGGCCTTGGACAGGCCCGACGCCTCCGCCGAGGGCGTGAAGCTGCCTCGGACGCACACGCCCTTGGCTCCGCTTCCGCGCACGTTCGGCTGGTTGCCGCCGGCCTTGAAGAGGGCATCCACGATGGCCTGCGTCTCGGGTTCGGCGACCGCAGTCGTTGCCCAGGCGAGACCGGCGACGCAGCCGAGACGGAACAGGTTCGATGTCATCGTATCGCCAGCCTCGCAGGAACGATTGGTCTCGGGGAGAGCCGAAGCGGGCCTCCAAGGGCCAACCCTGGAAGGATCAGCTCTCGGCGGCCCACTCGGATGAGGGCCTAGAAGCCGCTGAACTTGTAGTTCAGACCGGCGCGGACGATGTTGCCCTCCGTCGTGAAGCGGCTGGTGTAGGAGCCGTTGACGGGCGCTGCGCCGGTGAAATTGACCAGCACGTTCCGTGAGCCGAGATCGTAGCGCAGGTACTCGACCTTCATCGTCACAGCGCTCGACCGGAAGACATTGAACATGCTGTCGGTCGCGAGCGCGTACTCGATGCCGCCGCCATAGGTGTAGCCGGTCTCGATGTCGCTGAAGGTGCCGGCATAGGCCAGGGGACGGGCCGCGGCGTTGCCGAAGAACTGCGCGTCGTAGCTCACGTTGCCGTAGGCGAAGCCGCCGGTTCCATAGATCATGAACCGGTCGAAGGCGTAGCCGACGCGACCGCGCACGGTGCCGAGGAAATCGAGGCTCTGACGGAAGGTCGAGGGATCGTTGAGGGCGCTCAGGTACGAGCGGGTGCGGGACAGGTCGGTATAGGCCGCATCCGCCTCGAGACCGATGACGAAGCCAGAGCCGGGCGTCAGCTGGACATTATAGCCAACCTGTCCGCCGCCCGTGAAACCCTCCTGCTCCGAGCGGATCGCCGGCGTCCGGCGCAGGGAGGCCACGTTGCCGACCGTGCTGGTGTTGAAGGGGGCCGCGACGGGCGCAGCGCCGGGACCATTGTTGCCGATCGTCCGGACGGTCTGATCCTCGGAGAAGGCGTAGCCGGCATTGATGCCGAAATAGGCGCCGGTCCAGGTGAACACCGGAATGGGCGTGAACACCGGCGGGGGTGCCTCCCGGCGAGGAAGATCGGCGGCCGCGGCAGCGCTGGTGAGAAGCGCAGCGGCACTGCCGGCAAGGAGCAGCGTCTTGAGCATCGCGAGGGCTTTCCTATTCAGGACGTCCGGGCTGGCAGGACGGCGCCCGACCAAACCCGGCATACCTTTCACTCGAAGAGCCTGCATAGATCTGACGACGCCTATCGCGGCGACTTACCAGTCAATCGCACGCTTTCGCTAGTGATCGTGGTTTAGGCGCAACATAAAACCGTGCTTACGATCCGGCATGACATTTTCGTGAAGCGGGATTAAATCCAAAAGTCCATCCGCTCACGGACCGAATAGGGTTTGCGTCCCCTCGTCGCTCTCCCAAATGCTTCTCAAACCTGTCCGGGCAAGATCAGACCAAGTGCAGCGGGAGGTTGATCAGGATGGATCGACCCGCGTCGGCTCTACCCTGCGACGGCGGCCGGGCGTGCCCTGTAGGGATTCGCTCGACTGCTCTGCCCCTTCGAACGTCGCGGGCCCGAAGGTCGCTCACGCGAAGACTGGCAGGACCATCACGCGGGGTCCTGGACGATCGCCCAGGGCCCCGGCGCCGCCTCAGCCCTTCTTCTTGTAGGCCTGGATTGCGTTCTGGCATCCCGGCGACAGCTTCGACATGTTCTTCTGGAAACAGGCCTGTGTCTCGGGACCATCCTCGGGCGGCAGCCCGGCACAGAAAGTGGTGAAGTCGCCGGCGCATTGCTGCTGCAGCACGGCCTTATCCTCGGCGCCCATCGGTGCAGCCATTGCGGTACCGGTAGCAGTGGCCACCAGGACCAAGCTCAACCCGAAACGTCCCATCGTCATCTGCTCCCACGACCTCGACCGATGCAGGTCGGAGGCGAGAACGCCGGCGCGGCGATAACCGTTGCACGTTCGGGCAGGAAGGGGAGGGGATGGAGCAAAAACCCGTACGTTCCCGAGGGTGAAGTAACGGACGGACCGGTCAGGCAAAGGTTGCCCGCACCGCCGAACCCTGGATTTCAAACCCAATCGGCCGGACTGACGTCCGGCCGATTGCGGAAGCGGCACAGGCTCGCATCATCGAGTCCGCCCGTCGCCGGGAAGCCGCGGCAGCGTGACAATCGCGCGCCATCGCGGCCGTCACGCCCGCCGGCCCGTCAGAGGTATCGCGTCCCCGGCTTAGACGACGAACGTGCCCGCATGGTCCGGAGCGTAGAACGCGATCCCCTCGAACCTGTAGTCCTGGTTGGTGGCGATCACCTGATCGCGTTCACCTTCCGAGGCGGTGAAGAAGTGCCCGCCGGTCTTCGTGTTGAAGAAGCGGTAGACCTCCTCCGTCGCCGCGCCCTTGTCCACCACGAAATCGTAGAAGCCCACGCCTTCCAACCTGTAGTCCTGGTTGGTGGCGATCACTTGGTCACGCTCGCCTTCCGACGTGGTGAAGAAGTGCCCGCCGGTCTTCGTATTGAAGAAGCGGTAGACCTCTTCCGTCGCCGCACCCTGGTCCGTGGCAAAGCCGCCAAAGCCGATGCCTTCGGGCCGCAGATCAGGACGGGTGGACAGCACCTGTGCGTTTTCCCCGGCCGAGATCGTGAAGAAGTGCCCGCCGGTCTGCATGTTGAAAAACCGGTTCACGCCTTCGGCCGTAAACGTAGCGACTTCGGTGTTGCCCCCAAACCCGTTGACATTGAACGCTGCCGTATCGAAGGTCTTGTAAAGACCCGTACTCCCGCCAGACTGGCCACCATTGGTATAGGAAGCGCTTGCGCCGCTCACCGTGGCGCCATTGTACGTGAAACTATCAACATACAGGTTCCGGTCGCCGCCCGTGGTGTTAGCAATGTCATTCAGAAACGTGACGGAAATCTGCTGAGCATTGCTGAAATCGCCGGCAAAGCTGAAATCCTGAAAGCGGCCTGCAATATGTGACGCCGTGGCGGTCAGCACATCCCCATAAATCACGCCGTTTATTTTAATCACGAATTCTGCATCGGCCTGGAACTGAAACTTATCTTCCGAAACACGGAAAGTAAACGTATCTGCCATGGCAGTATACAACCTTTGATTTGCGAGCCCGATTACGCTTGGGGCTCAAGTTGATCATCGTGAGTACGGTATTCCTTAATATTAATTTTTTGCAAGCTTGAAACGAGGTTTTGGATCGGTTCGACACCAAATGGTGATGACGGCGACCAGGGAGATCGCTGCGGCGTATTTGCGGATAGGCGTGCCGTCGCACGTGGCACGTCAACGGAAGTCCGGGGCGGCTGGCGATCACCTCGCCGTACGCTCACAGTGCCTGTCAGATTCGATTCAGCGCTTGCGGCCACGCTTGCTGGAGATCAGCGGCGTGATGCCAACCTCTCGCAGGCCGATGCGTCGCCGGCCGGCGTGATCGCTCTTCATCGGCGGCCGGGCACCGTATCCGGACGAACGGCCGCGCCAGCGCGGACCCAGCACCGAACACGCCATGTGCAGGCCGCAACGGATCAAGCGGCGGGTTGGTGTTCGCCCAGGATGCGGCCGCACAAGGCCGCGTCGAAGTCGAAGGCCTGGGCCCGAAACCGAAGCGCGAGGTCGCGGTCCTGCGCGGCGACGAGATGACTCGCGGCCGCGTAAGCGATGGCCGAAACCTGCCGCAACCGCGCGGTGTCGCTCCGATCGACGAACGCCAGGATTTCTTCGATGCTCGCCTCGAGGTCCCAGGCCGTGTTCGTGAGGCGGGCTCCGCTGACGGCGGCGGCACAATGCGAGAAGAAGCTGACGGCCGGCGCGAAGATCTGCCGAGCCTTCGAGAGAAGCAGCAGGTCCGTCGCCGCACGCTGGTTCTCGGTCAGGTCGAGTCCGACGCTCGAGGCGACGCGGGTCCTTCCGTAACGATCGCTGAATCGACGCACCACATCCTCGTCTTCCGTACAGACCAGGATGTCGCCCGAGAAACTCGACGTGTCGATCTGCCGGAAGAACGCCTTCAAGGGCGTGTAGCGCTGCAGGATCTGAACCATCCCGTCATGGACGAGATGCTCCAGGTCGCCGCGATTGACCACGTCGAGAATATCACCTCGGCGGACATGAACCGCGGTGCAGGTCGGAAGGTCGATACGCCTCCCGACGAGGCCGACGGCGTCACGGACCGGCGCGCTCCAGTTCACCGCCGACCACGCGGCGGCCAGGGCGCTCCCCAGGTCGACCTCTGTGGACAGGAAGTCGATGAGCGGACCTGGAAAATCGTAGAGCAGCTCCTCGGACTCCTCCAGGGCAGCAAGCAGCTCCTCACGGCTCAGACCGGCGAGCGCATCTCTAGAATAATACAGGCTTCGAAGCCTGATGTGCGCGGCCTCTTCGCTGGTCAGGATCTCTCCGCGAAGACCTGGATCGAGATCGGTGAACATGGCTCGATCAGCAAAGATCTCGAGCAGATATCTGGGATGCATCAGCACGTAATCGGCATAGATACTCGCGCCGCCCAGCGGCGACCAGATCACCTTGAGCGGCAGGTCGACCTGTTGCGCCAGGATGCGGGCATAGAGCGCCGAGAGCATCCGGGTGCCAAGGCCATCGCCGCGGGCCGTGTAGATTGCTTTCATTCGACGTCCATGAACTCAAGATTTAAGACCGGTGATGATGACATGTCGCGGCGGCTCCGCTCGCTAATGCCAGCGCAGGGCGCCCAACATCGAGCAGCCTGCTCGGCGGCGAAAGCAGGCCACGTCCTGTAGCGTGATCTTGGATCGGTAGCCCTTTCCGAAGCGGAGACACGCCGTCATGACCCGGAATCTCAAAACTACAAGGCCTCCCAAACTGCGCCCGCTTTGGGCCAGTCTTCAAACCCTCCGGACGTTATGGCAAGAGCGGGCGACGGCCGCCCGAACCGCGCACCGTGGACAATCCTCATACGAGGGAAATCGGCGCCCCCCCAACGTCACCGAGTTGACCAGATCCTCTGAGAAACTGATGTCGAACCGTGCACTAAAGAGGCATCGCGGCGCCTACGCCTCAGAATGACCGATACGAGGGATGCAGATCGACTGGGGTTGCCGAAGGGGATGTGGCCGATGCACATCTCAGCCACGTCTCGCGCGGCCAAACAACGAGCCGAATAATGCCGATGATCGAGTCATCAGAACTGATTGTGAATTGCAAGGTGCGTTTCTGATGTTTTTTGGCAGAAAAAAACGTGCGTCGAAGCCACCCGTTGACCCGGCGCTGGTTGCGGCAGTCGAAAATTCCAACCTGTTTGATCCGGAATGGTACGTCCAAACCTATCCTGAAGTTTCGAAGTTCGCGTCTGGTCCGTTGGGTCACTTCTGTGAATATGGCATCTTCGAACATCGAGATCCCGGACCAAATTTTGATACAGCCCGGTATTTGGCAGCGCATCCGGATAACGAGGCGGTACGCCGCGCACCCTTCCTCCATGCTTTGTCGACGCCACACATCGATCACGAGCGTCCATCTTGGCTCTCTGACAACATCACGACATTCACGTATCTACTGAAACGAAGTAAACTTTTCAATGAGACCTTCTATCTTACTGAGAACCAAGACGTAGTAAAGATCGGGATGGCCCCTCTCGACCATTTCGTTGATTACGGAGCTGATGAAGGTCGCGACCCCGGCCCTGATTTCGAGAGCGATTTCTATGCCGAGACCTATCCTGAATTTTCGACGTACACCCGAAGTCCAATCGAGCATTACCTTCGAATCGGTCAACGACAGGGGAACGCCGCCAAAGGACTGCCGAAATATCAGCGGTGGGTGGATGCCTTTGATACTCTGTCACGGCCCGATCTTGACAGGGTCGCAGCGGACGCCAAGGCCATCGTCGCGTCGCACATAACCTGTCTCCACCGTCTCGACGCCGAAGGCTACACGCACATCGGGGCGATCATCGCCGGATATCAGAACCAGATCACGCTGGAGGTCCAGGTCCGTTTCCTGCGCGGCCCAGGCATCGGCGACGCAGCCTGGAACGCTTGCAAGGCCGAGCATGCCAAGCAGGGAGAGATCGACTTCGTTGCCGACGTTGCCTCCGTCCTGGAGGCCCTGTCCGAGGGCGACCTGCTCCTGCTCTGCAGCGGCGCCTCGACCCTGCGGCCGCACGCCAGCACCGTCTTCGCGCTAGCACTGGAATCCGACGGTGTAACCGGTGCCTATGCCGACCACGATCACTGCGACCGAGCCGGCACGCGATGCCATCCGGTTTTCAAGCCGGCGATGTCTCCGGAATTCATGCGCCGAACTCCCTACGCCGGGTCGGTGATCGGCCTGCCAGTCACCTCGAAGACGCCTGAGCTTTTGCTGCGAAGCCTTCTCCGGACAGGTTCCCTCGAGCAGACCGGTGCCGACCTGCTCCTGGACGCGGATGCGCGACAGGTCGTCCACATCCCTCTAATTCTCTCACACGTTCTCACGGCTCCAGCGCGCAGCCCCGAGCTCTTCTACGAACCGATCCGGCAGGGCGCTCCGGTGCAATCCGACGCTCCGTCGGCGAACCTCGAGCCGGCCGGTGTGCCCCGCGTCGGAATCGTCATTCCTACGAGAGACCAGGTCGACCTGCTTAAGGAGTGCATCGACAGTATTCTGACCAAAACAGACTATCCTGCGGCAGCGTTCGACATCGTGATCGTCGACAATGGCTCGGTCGAGGCGGAGACGATCTCCTACCTGACGAAGCTCTCGGCAGAACGGACAGCCACGATCGTTCCGGCTCCCGGTCCGTTCAACTTTGCCACAATCTGCAATGCCGGCGCCGCTGCCATTGCGTGTGACATCGTTATCTTCCTGAATAACGACATGAGCGTCATCCGGGGCGATTGGATTCGGCACCTGGTGTCGCTCGCGGTGCTTCCAGACGTCGGAGTTGTGGGCGCAAAACTCTTATACCCGGACGGCACAATTCAGCACGGCGGTGTCGTTCTCGGCATTCAGGGTGTCGGCGCTCACCGGCTAGTCGGGATCGACCACAAGGAAGCGGATGCCTTCGACGTGACGCGCGAGATGTCGGCCATCACGGGAGCCTGTTTGGCGATTCGCCGAGAGCTTTTCGAAGCGTTCGGCGGGTTCGATCCCGCTCTCAAGGTGGCTTTCAACGATGTGAAGCTGTGCATCGAAGCACGTCAAGCCGGCTATCGGAACCTCTACGTGAGTGACGCGCTGCTGTTTCATCATGAGTCGAAGTCGCGCGGCTTCGATCAGTCGGCGATCAAGCAGGCAAGAAACAACCGCGAGGCGATCTACGTCCGCGACCGGTATCCGGGTCTCTTCCAAGACGACCCTTACTATAACCCGAACCTGTCCCTCCAGCAGATCGGCAAGCTCGCGACCCCGCCGCGCTCAATCCAACCCTGGCGGAGAAGCGCACCGGGGCAGCCGCGCGTCCTACTTCTCAGTCGTGTCCACGGTCTCGGCCACGGCGTGGCCATGGTGGTGGCGGAACAAGCGGCCTTTCTGCGTCACCGCGGATGGCACGTCTTCGTAGGCGGCCCGAAGACCAGCCACGACATCAAGTATCCCGGCTGTGAGCGCGTCGACTGCCTGAACGAACGGGACGCCGCCGCTTTCGCGATCACCGCGGGCATCGATTGCGTCATCGCGCACACGCCGCCGTTCTTTTCCATCACGCGGTATCTCGGGCGCCGACCGTTCGTCTACTTCGTCGATCACGGCGAACCGCCGCCGCACCTTTTTCCTGACGCAGAGGGGCGGCTGTCCATTGATTGGGAAAAGCGGCTCTGCGCGCCGCTTGCGCGTCGGGTCTTCACGATTTCGCAGACCATCAAGGATCAACAATACCGGAAAGACGCGATCGTCATCCGAAACGGCAACAGTCATCTGTCGACTTGGTCCGATGACTGGTCACGCGAGCGTAGGGAACTGCGGAGAAAGTTCGGTTTCGAAGGACGCTTCGTCGTTTTCAACGTCGCGCGCTTTGGCGAAGCTGAGCGTCACTACAAAGGCATCGACAGCTATATGGAACTTGCCGCCGAAGCGCAGTTCCATGCTGACCCACAAGGCGCCTCACCACTCTTCGTCCTGGCCGGCCGTGGGAATACATCTGATGAAGCCTACGTAAGCGCGGCAGGAATCGTCGTCTTTACGAATGTGTCCGACGCGGAGATGGCCGAGCTCTATGCGGCGGCCGATCTGTTCGTCAGCCTCTCGCGATGGGAAGGATACAATCTGTGTATCGGCCAAGCCCGCGCGATGGGTTTGCCGGTCGTTGCCTCCGGCATCGAGGCACATCGTGAGTTTGAAGTTGAAACAGCAAACTCACTACCTTCGCTTGTTCAAAAAGTTTCCGAGCACGTGTCATGCTGGAGCGAGAATGAGCTGCACCGCAATGTGCTGGTCGAACCTTGGAATCGTCCTCTGACGTTAATGAGCGACACAATTGAAGCTGACTTGCATGATGCTGGTGCCGCGCGATGGTTTCGCTTTGCTGGCGACATTGGGTGATGGAGGTCTACAGCTGGTCCCGTGAGCGGTGCGGCGGTTGCGGCGCTGATCGTCAATCGGCGCGCAAGAGAGTTTCTGACTCACTTTCGGTGCAGGCGGGTTGATGGATCTCCGTTTCGGCCGTCGGAGTTCATGCTATGCCCCGCAGGGAACCAGAAGATTCAATCAGGAGACGCTTGCCTCACGCCCCCCAATCAGAGAGGGCGTCTAGGAGGCAGAGGTCACCTGGATGTGCGCTGGCGCCGCCGGACGACGATGTGGGTCTAGACGCCATTCGTCGCCGGCTACAGTGAATCCACATCGCGCCCAGAGGTCCCGACACAACAGATTCGACGGCGTTTCCACAAACGTGGCCTTTACGGCCTCGTCTTTGGGGATCGTGCTTAGGATCGTGGCGAGGGCAGCCATCTCGACGTCGAGGCCGTTCACCCGGCAGCTCATTACGAACTGGTCGATGTTCCGGTCCGATCGCAGGCATACCCCCACCAGGCCATAGCTGGTCAGGCGATCGCGAACCTCGAAGGCGTCCAGGGTCATGCCGGCGTCCATCGCCGCCTTGATCGCATCGGCCGACCACCGCCGCCCCGTCGTGTTGAACTGGTTGGTTTTATTGATGAGTTCGAAAGCCCTCGCGAACCGAGCCGAACCATAGGACACC